>NZ_JAMYOC010000001.1:0-484511 GCF_040319475.1 Mesorhizobium sp. M0904
GGCATGGACTTCTAAGAAGTCCATAAAGCACGCCCATGAACTCACGTTGCTCAAGCCCGCAAGCGGGCTTGAGTGGCGGCATGGACTTCTAAGAAGTCCATAAAGCACGCCCATGAACTCACGTTGCTCAAGCCCGCAAGCGGGCTTGAGTGGCGGCATGGATTTCCAGTCCAGCCCATCTACCTTCAGATACGGAAAGGGCGGCCGAGAGGTCGCCCTTTTTGTTTGCTTTGCTTAGCGGTTTGCCCGCTCAGACGGCGGCGTCAATCCGCCGAGGGTGAGATTTGGCAGGCAAAGCACCCTCAATCAGCGCCGCGACTTCATCGGCTACTGCCAGCACAGGGGCACGGTCGTGGGTGGCGCGTGCGATCACCATCAGCCCTTCCAGCGATGATTCGACCAGCAATGCGAGCGCGTGCGCGCGGCGCTCGGGCACCCCTGCCCTGACGAAGGCGGCCCTGAGCAAGCCTATCCACTGCTCGAAAGCCGAGCGGCACAATTCGGCCAGTTCCGGCACGTCTGCCGGCGAGTCCAGCACCACGGGCGCGATCGGGCAACCGAGCGTGAACTGGTTGTCTTCCAGCATGCGCGCGACCGACTGGTAGATGTGGTGGACAGCCACCGCCGGGTCCTTTTCGGCCGCGAGCGCGGCGTCCAGCCTCTGCGTGACATCGGCGACGCTGTCGCGCGTCACCTCGATGACCAATTGGTCCTTGCCGCCCGGAAAGTGAAAGTAGAGCGAGCCTCTCGGTGCGCCTGAGGCGCTCAAGATGTCGTTGAGCGACGTGCCGTGGTAGCCGCGCTGCCTCAGCAGCCGCGCCGTCGTCTCGATCATGCGGGTGCGGGTGTCGTTCGCCATGCCAACCTCTGTCAGGAGTGAACACTATAGGCCTTGCCTCGAATATAGCAATCGGTCTACATAATATGTAGATCAGTCTACATATTCGAAAGAGAAGGCCGATATGCATAGTTATCGCCTTGAAGGAACCGGCGGAATCGAACGCCTGGTGAGGCGCGACGAGGCGCAGCCGGCGCCGAAGCAACACGAGATCGCCGTGCGTGTGCGCGCCGCTTCGCTCAACCGCCGCGACACGATGATCCTCAACGGCAACTATCCACTGGCGCCACGCCAGGGCGTTATCCCGCTGAGCGATGGTGCCGGTGAAGTCGTTGCCGTCGGCGATGCCGTCACCCGCTTCGCCGTCGGCGACCGCATCACCGGCAGCTATTTTGCGCGCTGGATCGACGGCCACATCAATGCCGGGCTGATCGACCAGCTCGGTTGCACGCTGGATGGGATGCTGACCGAATACGCGGTGCTCGATGAGCAATGGGCGGTGCGGCTTCCCGACCATCTCGACTGGCATCAAGCGGCGACGCTGACCTGCGCCGGCCTGACCGCCTGGAATGCGGTGACGGCGGCCGAGATGCCGAAGCCCGGCCAATGGGTTCTTGTCATCGGTTCAGGTGGCGTCGCGCTGTTTGCGCTGCAATTCGCCAAGCTGCTCGGCTGCCGGGTCGTGGCCGTCAGTTCGCGCAGCGAGAAGCTGGACCGGCTGCGGGCGCTGGGCGCCGACCTCGTCGTCTCGACAGCCGGCATGCCGGAATGGGGTGCTGCGGTGCGCGAGCAGACCGGCGGCATCGACCTCGTCGTCGAGACCGGCGGCCCGCCGACCTTCGCGCAATCGATGATCGCCTGCGCGCTGTACGGGCGCATCGTGCTTCTGACCATACAGGATGCGAAAGGCGGGACGGTGCAGATCCCCGGCCCGGTCTACCAGCGCAGCCTCGCCACCATCAGCCGGCTGTTCGTCGGCAATCGCACCAACCTCGAAGCCATGCTGCGCGCCATCTCGGTGCATCGGCTTAAGCCTGTCATCGACAAGGTGTTCTGCTTCGACGAGGCCCAAGACGCCTATCGCTATTTCCAGCAAGGCGACGTCTTCGGGAAAGTGGTCGTCGACGGCGCCTGACTGGTTCACCCCCAAAATTCGATCGAGCCTCAAACTAAAAGGAGAGACGCAATGACCATTCGTGAAGCAGAAGCTCAATGGCAGGGATCGTTGAAGGAAGGTTCGGGTCGGCTGAGACTAGGTAGCGGCGTCTTCGAAGGTGCCTACTCCTTCCCGTCGCGTTTCGAGGACGGTCCCGGCACCAACCCGGAGGAATTGATTGCGGCGGCGCATGCCGGCTGCTTCTCGATGGCGCTAAGCGCCATTCTCGGCCGCGAAGGTTACACTCCCGCGCGCATCCACACGATCGCGAAAGCGCATCTCGGCGCCACCGCGGCCGGGCCGACGCTGACCCGTATCGAGCTGGAGACCGAGGCAAGCGTCGCCGGGCTGGCGGCGGGGGATTTCGAGCGGCTGGCACAGACGGCCAAGGAGACCTGCCTCGTATCGCGGGCGCTGGCCGGCGTCGCCGTGATCACGCTCAAGGCCCGCCTCATCGAAACCGCTACTGATCACTGAAGGGAAAGGAATATCCAATGACACAGGAACTCATCATCGACATCGCCGCGGCCAAACGCTCCGCCGAAACGGCCGAGATCATGCGGCGCTACAACGACGTCTTCCAGCGCCACGACCCATCGGCGCTCGACGATCTGGTGGCGGAAGACTGCGTGATCGAGAACACCACGCCGGCCCCGGACGGCGCCCGCCGCATCGGCAAGGGCGCCTGCGTCGAACTGTGGTCGGCGATCGCGACCGGACCCGGCACGCGCTTCGACATCGAAGAAACCTTCGTCGCCGGCGACCGGGCGACGATCCGCTGGCGCTACTGGATGGCCGACGGCAATTCGCTGCGCGGCGTCAACCTGATGCGCGTGGCGGACGGGCAGATCGTCGAGGCCATGGGCTACGTGAAAGCATAAGGCTCTCTACGGGTCTGCCAGCGCCAGTTTGGCGCCCAGCATTACAAAGGCTCCGGCGAAGGTACGGCGCATCCAGGTCAGCACCTTTGGCCGCGACACGACATGGCTGCGGATTGACGCCGCGAAAACGCCGTAGCCGACAAAGACCGCGAAGGTGAGCAGCATGAAGACGCTGCTGAGTTCCAGCATCTTCGACAGCGCATGCGGTTCGGTGGTGCTGACGAATTGCGGCAGAAAGGCAAAGAAGAAGATCGACAGCTTCGGATTGAGGATGTTCATCAAAATGCCGGAGGCGATCACTTTGCCGGCGGATCGCGGCGCGACATCTTCGTCGACGCTCAGGCCGCCCTTCTCCTTCAGCGTGTTCCAGGCCATGTAGAGAAGATAGGCGACGCCGAGATATTTCAGCGTTTCGAAGGCGACGGCGCTGGTGTGCAGCAGTGCCGCGAGGCCGGTGATGGCGGCCGCCATGTGCGGGATGATGCCGAGCGTGCACCCGAAAGCGGCAATGATGCTGGCGCGCGCACCACGCGAAAGCCCGGCGCTCAGCGTATAGAGAACGCCGGTGCCGGGCGAAGCCACGACAATCAGCGACGTCAACAGGAATTCGATGCTCACGGATGGTCTCCCGGCGTTGGCCCTGCCGCCGGCAGCGTAATCAGCGAAACGTGCGGGCACAAGCCAGCCTGAGAGCCTATGCGCATTCAGATCATGCTGTTGGCGTGCAGCTTGCTGTCCGCGATGGGCTGCCGAACTTCCCAGTGTTCGACGAGCTTGCTGTCCTTCAGCCTGAAAATGTCGACAATGGCCAAGCCCTCCTCTTGGGGTTCACGTTTTGCGTGCATGTGCACGATGACGAAATCCCCTTCGGCAAAAATCCGCTTCACCTCTCCCCTCACGAGGGGAAATGACTGTTTGAGCTGTTGAAGATAGGCTTTGAAGCCGTCTGCACCATCCGCAATGTTCGGATTGTGCTGGATGTAGCGTTCGCCAAAATGCATCGAAGCAGCGTCGATGTTGCCCTGGTTTACTGCTTTGTCGATGAAGTCCAGGACGATCGTCTTGTTGGTCTCGAGCGAATTAAAGCTCTTGGCTGGAACTGGATTTGATGGTTCGTCACGCATGTCTTTGCTCCGTGGGGGGCCTGCTTTTGCCTGGCATGGACAGGAGTCCGCAGGCCGATATTGCCAACATGATCAGCCACGCTTGTGAGATGGTCGATACGCTATTCGCCTGGATTCTTATCCAATCGTCTAATATCGTCATCTGGTTCATCGTCGGAGGATGGTTCTCATGGACGCCTTGTCCGAAATTCTTGCTTCGCTGCGATTTGGCAGCGCCATGATCGGCAGCGCGACCCTGCATCGGCCATGGGGTATTTCAGTCGATCCGACAAGGAATGCCGCCATCCACGTCATACAGAACGGCGAATGCTGGTTGCGGCTAGCCGGTGAAAAAGAGCCGATCCGCTTAGGCGAGGGAGACGTCATCCTTGTCGCGAGCGGTATCGGGCATGCCCTTTGCAATCCGGCGGGTGCACCAACGGCATCTATATCCGCCGTCCTTTCCGCAAATCGGAGCGGACCAGAACCGAAAAGCGAGAGCGGCGCGACAACTCTTCTTTGTGCGAGGTATTCACTCGACGGCGTCGGGCCATATCCGATGGTTTCGCTGTTTCCTCCGCTGATTCATTTGACCCGGAATCAGATCGACACCAGCGAGCCGCTGCGGCTTGCCCTGGAACTTCTGCAGGTCGAAGCGAAAGGCAATCTCGGCGGCCACGACATTGTCGCCCCACGTCTTCTCGACAGCACGTTGATCTTCTTGTTGCGTGCCTGGATCGAACATCAGCCACTTGGAACAGCGGGATGGTTTGGCGCCTTGCGCGACAAAGGCATTGCGCAGGCCTTGCGCCTGATCCACGAGCGGCCGGACAATCCCTGGACCATCGCTTCCCTTGCCAGCGGCGCGGCACAGTCCCGAGCCACCTTCGCGCGTCGCTTCGCTCAACTGGTGGGACAGCCGCCGCTCTCCTATGTGACTCGATGGCGGATGAATCTTGCCGCCAGGGCTCTGCGGGAAACGAACCAGAATATTGGCGAGATCGGGCGCGCCGTCGGATATGAATCGGTGCCGTCGTTCTCGCAGGCATTCAAACGGTTGACCGGACGATCGCCCGGCCTCTACCGCAGCGACTTTCGATCATCCGACTGAGCAAATTTAAACTGGGGACGCCAGCCCGTGTGTTGTCATTACAGCGTCGGCAGTCCGTGAGCCCGGCGCGCCATCAGGCAGTCGTCATCGCCCGGCATGCACGCGCGGCAGACGTCGGGACGGATCTCGTAGATTCCGCAGGCGGTCGACTTGCCGACTTCGCCGCACAGTGCCGAACAGCGCGCGCCGTCGCAGCGCATGCCGGCTTCGTCGGCAGCCACGTATTTTTGCGGGATAAGGTCGAGCTGAGCGTCATCCTCGGTTGAAAAGCGCGGCCATCTTGATGAGTAGGCGCAGCAGGCGCCACAAGTCTGGCAATCGAAGGCAACCGGGTCGGCGCCCTCTTGTGGCGACGAAGAATCCTCTGCGACCGCCAAGGCAAGCAGCCTTGGCGCCGATTTCCGGCCGGCATCTTGCTGCAAGGGCGCTATTTCTTCTTCGGCTTACGCGGCGGCGCTTCGGCCGGCGACCTGAACAGATCGGTGCCCGCTTCGGCGGCTTCGCCGGTTTTTGGCGCGGCGGCCGGCTTGGCCGGCTTCACGGCGGCAGCAGGTGCTGCCGGTTGCCCCTTGGCGGAAAACTTGATTGCCATATCAATCCTCGTCAGAGAAACGCGATGATGGCGCGTTCGGATTGCGAAGGCGGCCGATGAGCGCCGAAACGGCCGTGATGTTCATTTCTTCGGGCGACCAGTTCCTGGCCTCCTCGATGTGCCGGGGGGCCAGCTCGCGATGCGTGCTGCCGCTGTAGGCGGCGTCCTGAAAGGTCACGCGCTCGTGCGTCTTGGCGTTTTCCCGGACGTATTCGATCAGATAATTGGGACATTCGGCGCGGCCGCGCACGCCGAGCCGCACCTGGGCATCGCCGTGGACACGCCGGCAGCGCTCGAGCTTTTCGAGCACGCGCCGGACATATTCGACCGGCTTGTCGAGTTCGCCTACGACATCGGCAATGGTCGAATCGGCGGCGATCGCCTTTTGAGGCACACGTTTGGTGGCCATCAGCGTTTGCCTGCGCGTTTTGGCGAGGCCGCGAGCGCAGCCGTTGCCGCGATGTCATCGGCTTCCTTTTCCAGCCGCAGTTCGCGCAGCCGCGCGGTCTTGGCTTCGCGGGCCTGGCTGACGGCATCCCGTTCGGAATTGATGCGGTCGAGCGACATCGACTGGGTCCGCGTTTTGCTGAAGATGGATTCAGCCTGGTCGCGGGTTTTTTTTGAAGTTTCGGTCAAGGTCTTTCTCCCGGTTCGGAGCGCGCCGCCCAAAAGGCAACGAGACTGGTCTTTCGGCCAGGATCCCGCACAAAGCAATACGGCAGCCGGTTTCAAATTGCTGGGAAATTCTATTCTGACGGCCATCTGATGGCGCTTTCCGCGCTTCCGGTGCTCACGGGCCCAAATGTCCGCTGCGCTCCGGTTCTCGAAACCACCACCATATGACTCGCCAGAGCGAATTTCGAAACAGCCTCTTAGCACGTCCGGGCCGTCGAGCAGCGCTCTTTCGGCGGTCGAAGCGCAAAAATGAAAAAGGCCAGGCACCGCCTGACCTTCCATGAGAGCGCCTGCGCATCCCGAGAGACGCGCAAAGAGACGCTCTTCTCATGCGCATGAACTGGGGACTTAGCCTCCCGCGATCATGCGCTGGAATTAGCCATTCACCGGTGCCAGTACATCCGTGGTCACCGGTGAGGCTGAATTCCGTTTTACGCCGCCTTCAACTGGTCGGCGGACATCTTGCCCGACTTGTTGTCGCGGACCATCTCGTAGCCAAGCTTCTGGCCCTCGACGATGTCGCGCATTCCGGCGCGCTCGACGGCTGAGATGTGGACAAAAACGTCGGCAGAACCGTCGTCAGGCTGAATAAAACCAAAACCCTTGGTGGCGTTGAACCATTTAACTGTGCCTGTGCTCATAACGAACCCTTTCCATGGCAAATATTCGTTCATCGTCATGCGGATGCACAACAACGTTTGTCTCGATTTTGATGGGGAAGTTCGTCAAAGGCGCGCCTTGGCACGCGGATAACAAAAGTCGGTCAAACAAACATCGACAAAGTTCTTATAGACTTCTTTGCGCGCCGTGTCAATTTTTTGATTTGCGACACTCGCGGAGACGCACGTCGGCGACCGGCGTGCCGGCAAATCCGACAGCAAAAGCCGGGCTATTGCCTGCCAAAAAACCACTTGGTGGGGTCCGTCGTTTAAGGGAAACGCCGAACCGCTCTATCTCTTTGTTTTTGCGCAATTCGGGACGGAAAACCGTTCACACTTTTCCTGGAATTGCTTCAGCCGGGAACCATTTTGGCGCCAGGGCATTTTTTCGGTGTCGAAAGCCGTTCTCGAAAGAGCGATCTTGAGAAAGGCGGACGACAAACAGGACGCCCCCCGCGCAGATAAAAGGCACGAGGGGCGTTCCTGTGTGATGCGACCATCCCGCCGCTGCTCGTGCTCCTCACAGCATGCCGCGGCTGAGTCCACCATCCACCGGCAACGCCACTCCGGTGACATAGGCGGCGTCGTCGCTGGCCAGGAACGCGGCAACAGCGCCGAACTCGGCGGGGGTGCCATAACGCTTTGCCGGGATTTCGGCCTGACTCTCGGCGGCGATCACGGCGGCGTCGACACCCCTGTCGGCTGCGTCCATGGCGTCGAACTCTTTCGTCCGGTCCGTCGCAAAACGGCCCGGCAGCAACAGGTTGACGGTGACGCCGTCCGCCGCCACTTCGCCGGCCAGCGTCTTGGCCCAGCCGGCGAGCGACGCACGCAGCGCATTCGAAGCGGTGAGGCCGCGGATCGGCTCGCGGACGGAAGTCGAAGAAACGGCGATGATGCGCCCCCAGCGCTGCGCCCGCATGCCTGGCAGGAAAGAAATGGCGATGCGCATCTGGCTCAGCACCATGCTGGTGAACTGCTTCTCCCAGACGCTCGCATCGAAGACGCTGGCCGCGAAGGGCGGCGGGCCGCCGCCATTGAGCAGGACGATGTCGATCCGCTGATGCTCGTCCTCGACGGCACGGATCAGTCGGGAGACGCTGTCGTTGTCCGAGAGGTCGGCGCTGAAGGTCGAGCAGATGTGGCCGGCGGCCTCGATCGCGCGCCGTGCCGCATCCAGGGTCGCCTCCCCTCGTCCGACCAGAATGATCTCGGCACCTTTCGTCGCGAGCGCTTCGGCAACGCCGAAACCGAGGCCCTTGCCTCCGCCAAGAACAAGCGCCTTCCGTCCCTCAAGATTTGCACTTATCAAGCCAAGCCTCCTCCTGGTTCGACTGCGTAGCCTCGGGTCAGGCCCGAGGGCATGCTTTGGGGGTGCATCAGCGGACATGCACGATAGCGTCGGCTTCGACCGGAACATTGGCCGGCAAGCCGGCCATGCCGAGCGAGCAGCGGGCGTGCTCGCCACGCCCGCCGAAAACATGGAGCAGAAATTCGGATGCTCCGTTGCCGACCTCCGAATAGGCCGAAAAGCCGGCCGCCGCATTCACATAGACGGTCAGCTTGGCGAATTTCACGACGCGGTCGAGATTGCCGTCCAGTTCCTTGTCCAGCCAATAGACGACGTTGGCCGCGCAAAGCCGGGCGGCGTTGCGCGCAGCAGCCAGATCGATCTCTGCGCCAACCCGGCCGATTGCGGCGATATCCGACCCGATCTCGGGTATCTGGCCGGAGACATAGACGATGTCAGCGACGCGAACCGTCGGCGAGAACGGCAAAGCGGGCCGCTCGAGCGACGGCCAGGCGACACCGAACTCCTCAAATCTTCTTCTGTAGGACAAGGTGGCTGCTCCTGTTTTCGTTCGCGCGAGCAGACCTTGAATTCAGATCTGGCTTTCGGATAGCCTGATAATGCTGACACAGCTATCAGGAATTCTTATGACCGGAGATATCGACGTCAGACTGCTGCGCGCCTTCGTCACCGTGGCCGATACCGGGACGGTGAGCCGGGCAGCCGATCGGCTTGCCCGCACCCAGGCGGCGGTGAGCATGCAGCTTCAGCGCCTCGAGGGCGAAGTCGGCGCGGAGCTGCTGCACCGCTCGCCGCGGGGCGTGACGCTGACCGAGGCCGGCGAGATCCTGCTCGCCTTCGCCCGCAAGGCCATCGCGATCGGCGACGATGCCAGGCGTGAGATTGAAGGCCGCAGGCTGGTCGGCCGTGTCCGGCTGGGCATCGTCGAGGATTTGGCGGTAACGCGGCTGCCGTTGATCATCGCCGACTTCCGGCGCCGGCATCCTTCCGTGGAGATCGAACTGACATCGGCCAGCAGCAGCGATCTCAGCAAGGCGTTGGGCGAAGGAAGATGCGACATCGTCATGGCCGATCCAGCGCGCTTCACAATGGCGCCGCGAGGCCATCTGTCACGACAGCTGGTCTGGGCGGCAAGCCGCATGATCGAGATCGACGACGAGGTCGACCTGCCGCTGATCATCTTCGACGGCGCCTGCTCCTGGCAGGACAGGATGCTGGCTTCGCTCGCCGAGGCCGGGATCGGCTGGAAGATCGGCTGCCGCGTGTCGACCTTCGCGACACTAATCTCGGCGCTGAGGGCCGGGCTTGGCATCGGGCTTCTGCTGCAGGAGGGGCTGCCGCCCGATTGCCAAAGCCTCAACGGACGCTTCAACCTGCCGCCGGCGCCGACGGCGGATTTCGGCGTCTACCTCGCGACGGACCCGTCGCGGCTGGTCGAGGAATGTGGGGACTTCCTGCGGGCGGGATTCGAGGCGTAGCGAAAAGATCCGACGCCGTTCATCGTTCCTGGTCGGTCGGGCGGATGACGATCTCGTTGACGTTGACGTGCGGCGGCTGGCTCACGGCGTAGAGAATGGCCGCGGCGATGTCCTCGGCGGTCAGCGCCTCCATGGCGGCGAGCCGCTTGTCCAGATCAGCCTTGAACGCCGGATTGGTGATGTGGTCGCCGAGCTCGGTGCGCACCAGGCCGGGCTCGATGACGGTGACGCGAACCTTGTCGGCGTAGACTTCGCGGCGCAGCGATTCGGAAAAGCCGACGACACCGAACTTGGTTGCTGCGTAGCCGCTGGCCCCCGGATTGGCGACACGGCCGGCGACCGACGAGACGTTGACGATGTGACCCTTGGCGGCCCTGAGATGCGGCAGCGCCGCCTTGGTGACCCCCATCAGCGCCAGCAGGTTGAGCTCGACCATGCGGCGCCAGTCGTCGAGCACCGCTTCGGCGGCCGGCGACAGAAGCATCACCCCGGCATTGTTGACGAGGATGTCGAGGCGGCTCCATTCGTCGACAACCTTGTCGACCATGCCGGTGACATCATCGTTGCTGGTGACGTCGGCCTCGATGCGGAGCGCCGCGCCGCCGGCCTTTTCTATACGCGCGGCCAGCGCTTTGAGGCGATCGGCGCGGCGCGCCGCAATCGCCACCTTGGCCCCGGCGGCGGCCAAAGCCGCAGCGGTCGCCTCGCCAATGCCCGACGATGCGCCGGTGACCAGCGCAACCTTGCCGGCCAATGCGGAAGGAACAGATATCATTGTGAAGTCTCCAAGGCCCCAGCCCGATCTTCAGATAGGCCGCGGGCGGCGAAGTGGAAGACCAGCTTTGCTCGGCTCTATTCGTCTGGGCCGGGCTCCGGCCAAGGCTCTTTCGCCGCCTCGGCATACCAGTGGCGCATCGCCGGCATCGAAAGCACGGCGTCGACATAGGCGCGGGTATCGGTTGCCAGCGTGCCGCCATAGGTGTCGAAGCGGGTGACGACCGGCGCGTACATGGCGTCGGCCGCGGTGAAATGGCCAAACAGGAACGGGCCGCCTTTGCCGTATTTTTCGCGGCATTCGCGCCATAGCTCCTCGATGCGCGCCCGTTGTGCCTCACCTTCGGCGTCGAGCGGCTTGTGGCCTTTTGGCCGGCGCAAATTCATCGGCCAGCCGTAGCGGACCTCGCGAAAGCCGGAATGCATCTCTGTCGCCGCCGAGCGGGCCAGCGCGCGGGCGCCGATGTCGGCCGGCCAGAGCTTTTTCCCGGGAAACAGCTCGGCGAGATATTCAAGGATGGCAAGGGTTTCCCAGACGATCCGGACCTCGCCATTCGGCAGCCGATGGTTCAGCACCGGCACCTGGCCTGTCGGCGATATCCTGGCCAGATTGGCCGCGGTCTCGGGCGTGCGCAGGCGCACAAGACCTTCCTCGAACGGGATCTCCAGATACTTCATCGCCAGCCACGGCCTCAGCGACCACGACGAAAAACATTTGTTGCCGATGAAGAGCGTGAATTCAGCCATTGTCCCTCCGGCCCCTGTCTGTTCGGGCGTCCTGGTGCACCCTATCCTGTCGGCTTCGCGACCGGAAGCTATGCCAATCGACGGGCCGAACCCGGAACCTAAGCGATCCGCGACCGTTTCTCCAGGCGAACGGATCAGGAGATGCGAGATGGTGAACAAGGATCAGGTTGCCGGCGTTGCCAAGCAAGCCAAGGGCTCGGTCAAGCAGACCGCCGGCAAGGCCACCGGCAACAGGCGCACCGAGGCCGAAGGTGACGTCGACAAGGCGACCGGCAAGATGCAGAAGGCTTACGGCGACGTGAAGCACAAGGTGAAGAAGGCGCTTTGACGCCGACGCTTCGCAAACCAGAAAAAGGCGGCTCGGCCGCCTTTTTTGGGCCTCTCCTGCCCGTCAGAAAGTCAGACTTTTGCTGTACGCATTGGTGAAGGCGACCTCGCCATGATCTCCGGCGGCTTCGCCCAGAACCACATCCATGCTGCTGCCGGTCACCCGCGCCAACGCAAAGCCGCCCATGAAGGCAGCCTTCGGCTTGAACAAATCGAGCCCGTCACGGTGATAGATCATCGGCGTCGCGTGCTGGTGGCCATGGAAGATGCCGACGACGTTGTAGCCCTTCAGCACAGCCAGCAGCGCCTGCCTGTCGGCTTCGCTCCACCAATGCGGTGGGCCCGTGCCGTTGTCGTCGAAGGTCTTCTCGGCGGCGTCCCATCTTTCGATCGAAAAATTATCCCAGCCATAATGCTGGAACAGGATGACCGGGCGCCCGTCGCCGGCATAGGTCGCCAGGTCCTGCTTCAGCCATGGCAGGCTGCTGACTGCGCCATGGCCGGTATCGCCGGCGAAACGGTGCGTCTGGACAAGATGCAGACCGCCCCAATCCCATGAATAGCAATCGGTCTCGAGATCGTAGTTGGTCGCCGGCGCGGGCGGCTTGAAGAAAACGCCGGGGCGGTGATTGACCTCGACGTAGTCGCGCATTTCGCGGCGGTACCAGTCGACATGCGAGCGTGGGCCGTTCTGGTCGAGGTCGTGATTGCCGAGGCCGACATAGACCGGCATGTGCACGCGGTCGGGGCCAACGCCCTGCTGGTAGCGCTGGCTGAACTGGAGCAGCTGCGTGCCTTCGCTGGGCTGGGTGATCTGGCCGCCACCATCATCGGTGATGTCGCCGCCAACGACGAGGCCGAGCGGCGTGCCGATATTGCCCGTCGAATGCAGACCGGTGGCGACGCCGTTGATTTCAGCCGGCAATTGTCTGTCACCGACGCCGTTGAGTGCGGCGACATTGCGCAGCAGGGCGGCGTCGGTCTTGCCTTCCTGCTCGCAGTGCGGGCTCAATCCGTTCGCCATGCGACAGGCATGGACATCAGCGATAAACAGGAAGGTGGCGTCGATCGGCGGAATGCGCTGCCCGGTCTGGCCGAAGGCCGGGCGCGAAACGGCGCCGGCCGCGGCAACGGCCGCTGCCTTCATCAGGAAACTGCGCCGGGAGACCGGTCGGGCGGAAATTCTGTGCATCATGCGCTAAAATTCAGCACGACGCGAACCGGCAGTCCAGTTGCTCGCAAAGTGTGTCGACACGTTCTCCCAGGTCTGGCATTGCTTTCGGCATTCAACTTGCGCGGGCAGAGGAGGACGCCATGAAAACTGCATCCATCGGCATGACAATGGCGATCCTGGCGATGACGAGCGCAGCGCACGCCTCCGCGTGCATCGACGCCAAATCGGCCAAGGCCGGCTTCGTTCTCGAAAGGCCTGGCGTCCACAGCGAATTTCGTCCGGCGGCGGGCGGAATGGTGGCGGTTGCCAACAAATACCCGTCGCAATCGCCGCAGTCGCAGTACCTGTTCGGCGGGCTGATCGAAGTGTTTCGCGACAGCAGCACAGGGCAGATGGCGATGATCCCGTTTTCCGATCTCAGGAAGGTGTTCCCACTGAAGGCGGGGGCCAAGAGCAAGATCGTGTTTGCCCGTCTTGCACCGAACAAGCCGCCGAAGGGCACCGAGACGCTGGAGATCAACGTCAAGGGCAAGGAGACGTTCAGCCTGGGTGATTGCAAATACGCCGTGCTCGCGGTCAAGCAGACGATCAGGAGCGAGGCCGGCGAGACGCGGGACGAGTTCACCGCGCTTTACGCACCCGATCTGCAGGCAGTTGTGGCCAGGCGCTATGACGAGGGCACCAGCGCCGAAAGCGTGGTCGGCTACGAGCTGATCAAGCCGCTGCCGAATTAAGCGTTCGGCCTCCCCGCCTCGGTCATAGTGAGCGACTGTCCTGCCGGCGTCAAAGGGCTCTGTGCAGTATCCTGCTACGTCGCCTCGTTCCCGTTTTGGACGACATAACTCCCTGCTCCAACGCCATCAGGCAGTCGCGCAGCACGCTTGCGTCCTGTGCGGTCTTGGCCATCGACATGGCGCCCGAATAGCTGGCGACGGCGAGCGCTGCGAAGCGCTGCGGATCGGTGCCCAGCTCCCGTCCCGCCCGCTGGTCGGCGCTGATCTTGTCGGCGATCGCCTGGCGCCAGGCCGAAAAAATGCCGGCAAGGGCCATGCGGAAATCCGGATCGGCAAGCGACAGTTCATGCGCCAGGTTGTTGAGCGGACAACCGCGCACGAAACCTTGCCGCTCCAGCTCCGCCGCGACGGCCGCGAACACGGAGCGCACGCCCTCGCGCGCTGAGGGAGCCATCCGCACCGGTGCGATCCATGTCTCTTCGACCGCGGCGGCGACCCGCTCCTCGATCACTGCAAGCGCCAGCGCCTTCTTGGTTGGGAAATGGTGGTGCAGCGCGCCGCCGGTGACGCCCGCCGTCGCCATCAGGTCGCCCATGCTGGACGCATGATAGCCGCGTGCCTGAAACGCCTCCTCGGCGACGTCGAGCACTTTCTTGCGCATGCCTTCGGGGTCGTTGGTGCGTTTTTGAGCTCGCGACCTTGGGCGAGCGGACATCTCTGCTGACATCTTCACACGATAGCAGATTGACAAAACAGGACAACCGGTCTGTTTTGTAAAATAGCCGGTAGGGTTTGCTTGGCGCGACTCCGCCAACGCCCAGTGATCGATTCGGGCGAGGCGCTGCTTCTAATCTTTCATGAACCAATCAGTATCCAACGTGCCTCTTCGCCACTCCGTTGCGGTCACATCCGCACTTGAACTAACCACCGACGATTTCGCGTCTCTTGCGAGGCTCTTCAATTCGGCAAGAGCCATTTTTTCTTCGAGTGGCAAAAGGTGCCCGGCACTCCAGAGCCTGACATTTTCGTCTGTATGCCTCAGGGTCTCCAACAGAAAAGGTCGGCCACGATCAGGTCGGTTCCTGATTTCCCTTATTGCTCGGATTAAGCGGTCGTGAGCCGCATTCGATCCTTTGACATCCCCCATTTCAAGTAGCTGACGGTGCAATATGGCAGCCTCAACGTATTCTCTTTCGGGGTCCCTTGGCGCTTCTGGCTGCTTCACATCGAGCACTTTCTTGCGCATGCCTTCGGGGTCGTTGGTGCGTTTTTGAGCCCGCGACCTTGGGCGAGCGGATATCTCTGCTGACATCTTCACACGATAGCAGATTGACAAAACAGGACAACCGGTCTGTTTTGCAAAACAGGATGACTGTCCTGTTTTGGAGCTCGCACGATGAACCTGCCTTTGAACGCCATACCTAATCCCGATCTGCTCGCCTCGCCCGTCGTCGAACTCAGGCAATACACTCTGAAACCCGGCCGGCGCGAGACGCTGATCGGCATCTTCGACAATCACCTGATCGAGGGCCAGGAAACCGCGGGAATGACCATCATCGGCCAGTTCGGCGATCTCGACCGGCCGGACATGTTCGTCTGGCTGCGCGGCTTCGACGGCATGGAAGCGCGGAAAAACGCTCTGACCGCCTTCTATGACGGGCCGGTCTGGGCTGCCTGGCGCGATGCCGCCAACGCCACGATGATCGATTCCGACGACGTGTTGCTGCTGAGGCCGGCCTGGCCGGGCGCCGGCTTCGATCTCTCGGGATCGCAACGAGCAATCCAGACGGATCTCGAAGAACCAAGCACAAGCAGTGCTTTGCAGACAATTATTGTCATCAAGATTCATCATCTGCGACCGGGACTGGAAGCCGGCTTCGCCAGGGACTTCCAGACCGCGGCTCTTCCGGTGCTTGCCGCATTTGGCGCACAGCCGCTGGCCGCCTTCGTCACCGAACATGCCGAAAACAGCTTTCCGCGGCTGCCGGTGCGGGCCAGCGAAAACGTCTTCATCAGCGTCACGGGTTTCGCCAGCGCCGAAGCGTATGCCCGGCACGAAGCGGCCTTGGCCGCCTCCCCGGACTGGCAGGCGCTTCAGCAGACCGTACAAGGGGAATTCGCCAGGCCCGCGGAGGTTTTGCGTCTGTCACCGACGGCGCGATTGCTGCTCGGGCAGCACCCAATTTCGGTATGAACCAACATCGTCGACGCCCCCTACCTCGCCGGAGCCTCCTGGTTCATGCCTGAAAGTGTCTGGCATGGATCGCCTGGTAACGCGTGGTCCATGCGGTTGCCTGCTCCAGGTCAAGGGAAACGCGCAACAGCCGGTGGTCCTCGTTCTTGCGGCCAATGAGCTGGATGCCAATCGGCAGGCCGCCCTTCGACTGAAAAAGCGGCAGGCTGGCGGCCGGTTGCCCGGTGACATTAAAGATTTCGGTGAAGGGCGCAAAGCCGTAGGCCCGGCTCGCCCAAGCCTCGTAATCGAAGAGAGCACCATCGCCATGGATGGCGCCAAGCCGGGGCGTAAGCTCGGCCGTCGTCGGCGTCATGATCAGGTCGAACCCATCGAACGCCATCGCCATCGCCAGCGAAGCGCTGTGCACATGGTCCAGCGCTCTGAGATAATCGGTGGCCGAGGATCGCCGAAAACAGTCGAGCGCGTGACGAGTCAGGCTTTCGATTTCGCCGGCACCCGGCATCCGCCCGATCTCATCGGCGCGCTCGTCAACCAGCCGCGCGACCTCCGACATCCAGAAGATGCTCCAGTCCGCTTCGGCGCTGGCTTCCCGCGGGAAACGCGCCTCTGTGACCTCGTGCCCCATGTCCTCGAGGAGGCTCATGGCTTCCTGGAATTTTCCCCCGATCTCTGACGCGACGGGCGTGCCATCCGGCCGGTGCATCAGGCACGCGACGCGCAGACGCTCGCCGGGCGAAAACAGCGAGTCCAGGTAGGATGGCACCGATTTCGGCACGGAGTAAGGCGCTCCTTGTTCTGGACCGGCAGTCATGTCCAGCATGGCGGCGCTGTCCCGAACGGTGCGGGATAGGACACTGTCGGCGTAGAGCCCGGCGCCGACCTGACCTCGATAGGGGCCGACAGGCGTGAGCCCGCGCGACGGCTTCATGCCGAACACGCCGCAACAGGCAGCCGGCACCCGGATCGAGCCGCCGATGTCGGAACCGTGGGCGGCCGGCACCATGCCGCTTGCCACCGCGGCGGCAGCTCCGCCGCTTGAGCCGCCCGCCGTCAACGAAGGATCCCAGGGGTTCAAGGTGGGGCCGCGAAAGCTGGGTTCGGTGACAAAGTCGTTGGCAAATTCAGGCGTGTTTGTCTTTCCCAGCAAGATCAGACCGGCGGCCCGCCAGCGCCGGACGATCTCGCTGTCGGGCTTCGGCGCGGCATCCTTGAAGTAGAGCGACGAGTGCGTCGTCGGCCACTCCCGTACATTGACGCCGGTGTCCTTGACCAAGAAGGGAATGCCGGCGAGTGCGGCCTGCCGGTTGCAGCTTGCCGCCGCGGAAAGCGCCCGGTCCGCATCGATCAGTGTCACGGCATTGATGGCGGGATTGATGCTTTCGATCGCTTCGATAGCCGCCTCAACGACCTCGACAGCCGACAGTTCACCCGAGCGAACATGCCCGGCCAGGGCGACGGCATCCAACGCCACGTATTCGGAAAGGTTCATGACTGCTCTCAGCCCAGATTGCCGGTCGCTTCGAGGTCGGCTTCATTCCAGACCTTGAAATACCGGGCGATGGCTGCCGCAACCAATGCCGGATCCTCCCAGTGCGGGTTGTGTCCGCATCGCACCGCGCTTACAAACGCGGCGGCGGGGATTTCTTCGAGGAGCCGCCGTTGGTGCGTTTCGTCGAAGAGCAGGTCGCGCCCGCCCGCAATGACAAGCGCCGGCAGGTGCAGCGTGCGCGCCTTGTCGGTCAGATCGACGCGCCGAACCTGCTCCAGGATTGCGCACCAAAGTGCCGCCGGCATGGCTGACGCCTCCTTTGCAGCCATGGTCAGGAAGTCCGCTGGAACCTCGGCCTCGCAGGCATGCCAATATTCATAGAACGGATCGGCCGGCGATATCGGGTCTCGAAGTGCCCGCACACCAACGGTCATCGGGTGATCCTCACCGATCTGCGGCCGCAGCGTTCCGGCCATCAGCACCAGGCCACCGATCATCTCGGGGTAGCGCGCGGCTGCCTCGATCGCCACCATGCTGCCCAGGGAATGCCCGACCAGAACCGGCCGCTCGAGCCGCAATCGCTCGATCAAACTCGCCACATCTTCCGCGAAATCCGCCGGGGCGAAGCCGCGTGTCCCGGCCGGCGAGGCGCCATGCCCGCGCAGGTCTGGAATGACAAGCCGGCGCCCGGCGAGATGCGGCGCCAGCAAGGAGAAGCTGCGGCTCGTGTCGGAGAAGCCGTGCACCAGCACCAGCGCGGGCTCCTGCCCGTCGATTTCGACGCAGGCCGTTTCAGCACCGACCTTGCGCTTGCGGCCGTTCCAGCCCGCCTGATCGGCCGATATCACAGGCCGAGCTGCTGCTTGACTGCGTCGAGCGCGGGCTTGCCATCGAATGTGGTGACACCGGCAAGCCAGGCGCCGAGCCTATCCGGATTCTCCTTGACCGCCTTCAGGCCGGCTTCCTCCGGCTTCATGCCGTCATTGATGAGATAGCCCATGCCGAGATTTTCGAAATCGATGTCGAAGGCGAGATTCTTCAGCAACTGCCCGACATTCGGGCATTGCTGCAGATAGCCCTTGCGCACCTGCGTCGTCACCGTCGCGGCGCCGAAGTTCGGTCCGTAGAACTTGTCGCCGCCGCTCAGATATTTGAAGTCGTACATCGTGTTCATTGGATGCGGCGCCCAGCCCTGGAAGACGATGAAGCGCTTTTCCTTGATCTCGTAGCCGACCTCGGAAAGCATGCCGGCTTCACTCGATTCGACGACCTGCCAGCCATCGAGGCCGAGCGACTTATCAGCGATGGCGTCCATCATCAGCTGGTTCGAGCCCGGCTCGATGCCGTACATCTTCCTGCCGAACTTGTCGGCGAACTTTTGCAGGTCGGCAAAATCCTTGACGCCGGCCTCCCAGACGTAAGTCGGCACGGCAAAAGTGTATTTGGCGCCGACGAGATTGACGCGCACATCGTCCACCGAGCCGTCCTTCTTATAGGGCTCGTAGTAGGTGATCATCGCCGGATCCCAATAGCCAAGGAACACGTCCAAATCATTGTTCTTCAAGGATTCATAGATGACGTTGATGCCCAGAAGCGAGCTTGCCGGCTTGTAGCCGAGCGCATCGAGCAAGACGCTGGTGACGCCGGTAGTGAAGGCAAGGTCGTTCCATCCAGGCTCGGCCATGCGCACGACCTTGCATTGCTCGGGTTCAGCCGCAAAGGCCGGCTGGATCGCCAGCAGGACGCAGAGCGAGGCGCCTATTTCAAGGCAACGCAGCATTTCGGTTCTCCTCATTTCACCAACGACGTTGACCATTCGGTTTTTAAATTGTCCAAACGGTCAATCATTGATCTCGGCGGACAAAAATGTCAACGTCGGTTTTCGATGCATGGATCCCGGCCCGTGAAACTCAAGCGTCTCAGCGACATACGCCGTAAGGAGCTGCGGCAAGCCGCCTTTGCCGTGCTTCAGCGCGAAGGCATAGCTGGCGCCACCATAGAGAAAGTGGCGGCACAGGCCGGCGCGTCGAAGGGCATCGTGCTGCACTATTTCAACAGCAAGCGGGAGCTTTTCGAGCATGCCATGCGCGAATCGAACCTGGTGCTGCGTCATGCGGTGGTGGAGCGGTTGAGGCAGGCGCGTACGCCAATGCAACGGATAGATGCCATCATCGAAGGCAATTTCGAGCCGCATCTCTTCCAGCCGTCCCTCTGCCACGCTTGGCTTTCGCTTTGCGCGGAGGTGCCGCGCGACGAAAAGCTTGCCCGCATCCAGAAGGTGATCCATGCGCGCATGCGCTCCAACCTGCTGTCCGGCCTGCGCGTTCTGGCGCCGGCGCGCGATGCTGACGAGATCGCGTTCGGCGTCACCGCCCTGATCGACGGGCTGTGGTTGCGGCTTGGCCTGCAGCCCGGCAGCGTTACGCGTGAACAGGCCATTCATCAGGTCAAGGATTTCGTCGCTACCCGCCTGGCTGTTCGACGCGGTGCAGCCGCTGCCGAATAGACAGGCGCATCAGCCGAAAGTTCATATTGTAGGATAGGCCGGCGGCTTGACCACAATTGGCAACGGCGCTGTTCTCCTTAATCAGACAAGACGGCAATGCGCGGGAGTGTTGGATGAGACTGGGCGGCAAACGGGCACTGGTCACCGGCGGCTCGGACGGGATCGGGCTGGCAATCGCCGAGGCTTTCTCGCGCGAAGGCGCGGACGTGCTGATCGTCGGCCGCGACGGCAAAAAACTCGACGCCGCCCGCGAGCAGCTCGGGAATAATGTCGAAACGCTGTCGGCCGACCTGTCGGCCAGCGCCGGCATCGACGCCGTGGTCGAGCATGCCAGACGCGGCCCACCTCTCGATATCCTCGTCAACAACGCCGGCGTGGCATTCCTGGTGCCGTTCGAGACCGTCAGCGAGGACCAGTTCCAGCAATCGTTCGCGCTCAACGTCACGGCCGTATTCTTCCTCACGCAACGGCTGTTGCCGCATCTCGCGCCGGGCGCGGCTTCGGTGATCAACATCTCGTCCTATTTTGCGTACAAGATGATCCCGAAGCGGCCGTCCAGCCTCTATTCGCTGTCGAAGGGCGCGCTCAATTCGCTGACCAGATCGCTCGCCTTCGAGCTCGGGCCGCGCGGCATAAGGGTCAACGCCATCGCGCCCGGCACGGTCGACACAGCGATGCGGCGTAGGTCGATCGAAAACCTGCCGGAAGCCGCGCAAGCCGAGCTCAAGGCCTATGTCGAGCGCAGCTATCCGCTCGGCCGCATCGGCCGGACCAGCGACCTTGCCGGCATCGCGGTCTATCTCGCCAGCGACGAGGCGGCGTGGACCAGCGGCGGTATCTTTGCGATCGACGGCGGGTATACGGCCGGGTGATGAGCGCGCCCTCCTCCTCGCTTGTGGGAGAAGGAAAAGGCGCGGCTTCAACCGATTTGCATCTCCATCGCCCGCAATCTCCGCTTGAAGGCGTTTGTGCAACGCGATACGCCGTTTGCAAATTGCAAACCGGAGAGACTTCGTGAGCGCGCCAGAGACCAGAACCGAAACCGACACGTTCGGTCCCATAGAGGTCGCCGCCGACCGCTATTGGGGCGCGCAGGCGCAGCGTTCGCTGGCCAATTTCAAGATCGGCTGGGAGAAACAGCCGGCTTCGATCGTGCGGGCGCTGGGCATCGTCAAGCGGGCGGCCGCCGAAGCCAATATGGAGCTGAAGCGGCTCGATCCGGCGATCGGCAAGGCCATTATCGAGGCCTCCCAGGAGGTCATCGACGGCAAGCTGAACGACCATTTCCCGCTGGTCGTCTGGCAAACCGGCTCGGGCACCCAGTCCAACATGAACGCCAATGAGGTGATTTCCAACCGCGCGATCGAGCTTTTGGGCGGCGTCATGGGGTCGAAGAAGCCGGTGCATCCCAATGACCACGTCAACATGAGCCAGTCGTCGAACGACACCTATCCGACGGCCATGCACATCGCCTGCGCCGAGCGCATCATTCACGACCTGCTGCCGGCGCTGAGACATTTGCATGCGGCACTCGACGCCAAGACCAGGGCTTTCGCCCACATCGTCAAGATCGGCCGCACCCACACGCAGGACGCGACGCCGCTGACGCTCGGCCAGGAGTTCTCCGGCTATGCGGCGCAGGTCGCCTCGTCGATCAAGCGCATCGAAATGACCCTGCCCGGCCTGCAGGAGCTGGCACAGGGCGGCACCGCGGTCGGCACCGGTCTCAACGCTCCGGTCGGCTTTGCCGAAAAGGTGGCGGCGCGCATCGCCGCGGTCACCGGCATCGATTTCGTCACTGCGCCGAACAAGTTCGAGGCGCTGGCCGCCCATGATTCCATGGTGTTCTCTCACGGCGCCATCAATGCCTGCGCGGCGGCGCTGTTCAAGATCGCCAACGACATCCGCCTGCTCGGCTCCGGCCCGCGTTCGGGCCTCGGCGAACTGTCGCTGCCGGAAAACGAACCGGGTTCGTCGATCATGCCTGGCAAGGTCAATCCGACCCAATGCGAGGCGATGACACAGGTTTGCGTACAGGTGTTCGGCAACAATGCGGCGATCAGCTTCGCCGGCAGTCAGGGCCATTTCGAGCTCAACGTCTACAATCCGCTGATGGCCTATTGTTTCCTGCAATCGGTACAACTGCTGGCCGACGCTTCGGTGTCCTTCGCCGACAATTGCGTCATCGGCATCGAGGCCCGCGAAGACAACATCAAGGCCGCGCTCGACCGTTCGCTGATGCTGGTGACGGCGCTTGCGCCGACGATCGGCTACGACAACGCCGCCAAGATCGCCAAGGCGGCGCACAAGAACGGCACCACGCTGCGCGAGGAAGCACTGGCCACCGGGCTGGTTAGCGAAGCCGACTATGAGCGGCTGGTGCGGCCGGAGGACATGACGCATCCGGGCTAGGGTGTTGATATGCCTGGATCACAACACCCATGTTCATCGCGAAAACGTTACCTGGGTGAACAATCCGTAACCAATCTGACGTCTTTGGTGAACAGTCGACCTGCGCTAACTAGGCGGGTATCCCAAGCCGTTTGGCCAAACCCCTTCTGGAGAGTTACGCATGTCCACCAACACGTCCACCAACGCTTCGTTTGCCCGTTCCGGCACCGCCGCCGGCGCCTCGGGCACGATCCTGCTCGGCCGCCTCCTACTTTCTGTCATCTTCCTGCTTTCCGGTTTCGGCAAGCTGACGGCGATTGCCGGCACCGCCGGCTATTTCGGCAGCCTTGGCCTGCCGCTGCCGATGGTGACCGCCATTGTCGTCGGCCTTATCGAACTGCTTGGCGGCCTGGCCATCCTCGTCGGCTTCCAGACCAGGATCGTCGGCTGGGTAATGGCGATCTTCACCGTCGCCACCGCGCTGGTCGCCCACACCGGCTGGGCCGATCAGATGCAGATGATCAATTTCATGAAGAACCTCGGCATTGCCGGCGGCTTCCTCGTGCTCGCCTCCTCGGGCCCAGGCGCGTATTCGATCGACGCCAAGCGCGGCTGAAGCAGTCCAGCGTTCCTGAACAAAGGGGCGCGGAATTTTCCGCGCCCCTTTTTCGTTGTCGGTTCATATCCGCTGGCTGGAACTCTGCTAGGATCGGTCGCCGATATCGGAGGAGACCATGCCTCGCAATGCGCTGCTCTTGCTTTCCCGGCTGCTGCTCGCCGCGCTGTTCGTGCCGTCCGGCTTCCATGCGCTTGCCGACATCGCGGGCACATCAGGCTATTTCGCCGGCCTCGGCCTGCCGCTGCCGACGCTGGTGGCTTGGGCGACAGGCCTGTTCGAGTTGATCGCCGGGCTGCTCATCCTCGTCGGCTTCAAGACGCCGGTCGTGGCGCTGCTGCTCGCTGCCTTCTGCATCGCGGCGGGCTTCCTCGGTCATTATGGCCAGGGCGGCGACGATCCGACGCTGACCTTCATGCATTCACAGATGCTGATGAAGGACATCGCCATAGCAGGCGGTTTCCTGGCGCTGGCAATGGCTGGTGCGGGCGCCTGGTCGGCCGACGGGCGGCTGGTTGCAGCGAGCGCCTAAGCTGCCGCCCGGTTTATTCGGTGTTCAGAAAAACGAACTTTGCGAGACGGCTCACATTGACGGGCCAGCGAAGAGGACGAAGATCCCGGCAACCAACAGCTGCAGAACCTGCCTGGATTTCACGGCGTTTTCCTTCTTTCCTCAACGGTCGCGACGCGACAGCGCGGGCGTCTATTTGACAGACATGCCAGGCCCGCCCTCGACCGCCAGCACCAGCCGGCGGTTGGTGACCCTTGCCAGTTGTGCCAGCCGGCCAGCCGGCCGCTCGCCGTAAAGATCGGCCAGCGCTGCCGGCAGCACCAGCGCCAGCACGCCATTGCCGCGGTTTTCCCATTTCAGTCGCGGCATGACGCCGGGCATTGCCGCGCTCAGCAAATAGACGACGCGCAGCAGCGCGGCCAGCACGCGGGCGCGCTCGAGATAGCGCGGTGTCGCCAGCCCGCGGATTTCCGGAGCGGCTTCATTGAACACGCCCTCGTGGCGAAACAGGCTGACAAGCGCCAGGAAGGCGCGGCCGGGATGGTCGACGCCAATAAACGAGGCGTGAGCGATGATGTTGAGCGATTGCTTGCCGCGATATTCGGGATGGGCACGCCAGCCGATATCGGCGAGCAGGCAGGCGGCGTGGCGGTAGCGCGCCTCATCCCTGGTCTCGTCGATGCCGAAGGCGGCGAATGCCTTGCCGGTCCATTCGACAAGCTCATGCGCGTGGTCGACCGAGCGCGAGCGCAGGCGGGCAAGCTCTTCCGCAGCCGAGATCAGCGGATCGGCCTTCTGCTCGGCCTTGTCGAGCAGCGAATAGAGAAAGCCCTCGCGCACGCCCAGCGCCGACACGATGATCTTCGACGGCTGCATCGCCGCCATGATCTCCTGCAGCACGATGGCGCCATAGGGCAGCAGCGAGCGGCGGTTCTTGGAGATGCCCTCGATGCCTTTGATCTTGTCGATCTCGGCTTTGGCGACCTGCCGGAGGAAGTTCGCGGCGCTTTCGATGCCGATCTCGTAGTGGTGCATGACGCCGAGCGGGTAGTTGGTCATTTCCATGTGAAGCCGGGCGAGGTTTCGCCAGGTGCCGCCGACCGTGTAGAAGGCCCTGCCCTGCCCGCCCTTCAGCAATTTCGCCCGCGCCAGTTGCTCGCGCGTGATCCTTGCCGCCTGGGCCAGCGAGTTCTTCGCCATGTCCTGCAGGCGCAAGCCGCCCAACGGCAGCGTGATGCCGTCACCGATCGTCTCACCGTCGATATCGATCAGTTCGAGGCTGCCGCCGCCAAGGTCGCCGGCGATGCCGTTGGCCGGATGGAAACCGGAGATGACGCCGAGTGCCGAATAATGAGCTTCCTCGCGACCGCTCAGCACCTGGATCTCGGTCCTAAGCACATCCTCGGCGCGGTGGATGAAGTCGGGGCCGTTGACCGCCTCACGAGCGGCGGCGGTCGCCAGCACATACATGCGCTCGGCGCCGGCCTGGTCGGAGAGCGCGCGGAAGCGGCGGAACTCTTCCATCGAACGCGTCACCGCCTCGGGATCGAGCTTTCCGGTCGAAACGATGCCGCGGCCGAGGCCGGCCAGCATCTTTTCGTTGAACAGCAAGGTCGGCGAGCGCGCCAGCCCCTCATAGATCACAAGACGGATCGAGTTCGACCCGATATCGATGATGGACAGCGGTCGGCGGTCCTGGAGCCGGCCCTGGGACGCTGAAATCATCAGCCCGTCGCTGCGTTCTGTTTCTTGCGGCGTTTGAACTGCGCGATGCGCTTGGGCGCATGCGACTTCAACGCATCGCCCCGTCCGGACAGGCTCGGATTGGTCATGAAATATTCCTGCGCGTTGAACGGTTCCTCGCCCTCTTCCAGCACGACGCGCCGGGAGGTTCCGTCAGCCAATACGTCGAAACTTTGCTGGTTGTCCATGATGTTGCCGAGCATGATCTGGCCGAGCACCTGCTCATGCACAGTTGGATTGGTGATCGGCACCATGGTCTCGACGCGGCGGTCGAGATTGCGCGGCATCAGATCGGCCGAGGAGATGTAGACGATCGCCCCGTCCGAGGGCAGGCCGTGGCCGTTGCCGAAGCAATAGATGCGGCTGTGCTCGAGGAAGCGGCCGACGATCGACTTCACCCTGATGTTCTCCGACAGGCCGGGCACCTGCGGTCTCAGGCAGCAGATGCCGCGCACGACGAGATCGATCTCAACGCCGGCGCGGCTGGCATCGTAGAGCGCGTCGATGACGATCGGGTCGACCAAGGCGTTCATCTTCATCCAGATGCGGGCCGGTCTGCCCTCCAGCGCGTGGCTGATCTCATCCGAAATGTGCTGGAGGATGCGGTCGCGCAGCGTGAACGGCGAGATGGCCAGCCGCATCTGCTCGGCCGGCTCGGCATAGCCGGTGATGAAGTTGAACAACTGGGCGACATCGCGCGCGATTGTCGGGTCGGTGGTGAAGAAGGACAGATCGGTGTAGATGCGGGCGGTGACTGGGTGGTAGTTGCCGGTGCCGAGATGCACGTAATTGCGCAGCCTGCCGTCCTCGCGCCGCACGACCAGCGACATCTTTGCGTGGGTCTTCAGTTCGAGAAAGCCGAAGACGACCTGGACGCCGGCGCGCTCGAGGTCGCGCGCCCAGCGGATGTTGGCCTCCTCGTCGAAGCGCGCCTTGAGCTCGACCAGCGCCGTCACCGACTTGCCGGCTTCCGCCGCATCGACCAAAGCCCGTACGATCGGGCTGTCGTTGGAGGTGCGGTAGAGCGTCTGCTTGATCGCCACCACTTCCGGGTCGGCCATTGCCTGGCGCAGAAACTGCACCACCACGTCGAAGGATTCGTAAGGGTGGTGGACGATGATGTCCTTCTCGCGGATCGCGGCAAAACAGTCGCCGCCATGCTCGCGGATGCGCTCGGGAAAGCGCGGATTGTAAGGCGTGAACTTCAGATCGTCGCGGGCGACGGCGACGAACTCCGAGATCTGGCTGAGCGCCAGCGGACCGGTGAGCACGCTGATCCGGCTGGCCGAGACGCCGAGCTCGCCGGCGACGAAATCGCGCAATTCGGCCGGCATCGACCTGTCGAACTCAATGCGGATGACCGAGCCGCGGCGTCGCCGCTTCAGCGCCGTCTCGAACAGCCGCACCAGATCCTCTGATTCTTCCTCGACCTCGATATCGCTGTCGCGGATAATGCGGAACGTGCCGGAGCCCTTGACCTCATAGCCGGGAAACAGCTTGCCGATATAGAGACTGACCGCCTCTTCGAGTGGAATGAAGCGGACATGATGCTTGCGATCCGGCAAACGGATGAAGCGCCTCAGCGCCACCGGCAGGCGCAAAAGCGCGCTCATTTCCTCGCCGTTCTTGCGGTGGCGCAATTGCAGCGCCATCGAGAAACCGAGGTTGGGAATGAACGGGAACGGATGCGCCGGGTCGATCGACAGCGGGGTCAGGACCGGAAATACCTGCTCCTGGAAATGGTCCTCGAGCCAGGTCTTCTCGTCCTTGGTCAGCGCATCGCGGGTGATGCTTTCGATGCCTTGTTTGTCGAGCAGCAGCATCAGCGCCGAAAGGCTGTTCTGCTGGTCCTCCTGCAGGCGCTCGACCTCGCGCAGCAATTGTTCGAGCTGCTGCTCGGGAGTGCGCCCATCCGGGCTCTTCAGCACGATGCCCTCGCGCACCTGGCCGGCAAGACCGGCGACGCGGACCATGAAGAACTCGTCGAGATTGGCTGCCGATATCGACAGGAAGCGAACGCGCTCGAGCAGCGGATGATTGGCGTTCAGCGATTCTTCGAGCACGCGCCGGTTGAATTGCAGCCAGGAAAACTCGCGGTTGACGAAGCGGTCGGGGTTGCCGCCTTCGCGGCTCGCCGCCTCGACGGTGATGAATTCGCTCTGCACCGGCTTCAGTTCGTTCATGGTTTCCGCTCTTCCCACACCGTTCGACGACCACAGCCTTAACCGGCTTAACTTATCCTCTGACAGGCTTTTGCGACAGTTTCATTTCATCGATCTTGCAAAGAGATGGGTTATGATCCAGATGCAATCGACAAGATCAGGAGACGACGATGGCAGGCGGTTCCATTCCCCATTTCCAGAACGATGCGGGCTATCCGGCAATCGACATCGGCGTCAAGGAATTCATGTGCACCGGCGCCAATCCGCCTTTCGACCACCCGCATGTATTTCTCGATATGGGCGACGACAATGAAAAAGTCTGCCCCTATTGCTCGACGCTCTATCGCTATTCGCCCAAGCTGAAGGCATTGGAAACGCAGCCGCCGGGCTGCCTCTATATCGACCAGGCCGCCTGATTCTTCCGCGACAAGCCTGATGCGAGAAACGCAGTCCCGGCAGGTGGTCATCGCCGGGGCGGGCGTCGCCGGACTGACCGTGGCACTGGCCTTCGCCGAGCGCGGCTATCGGACAAAACTGTTCGAACAGGCGCAGCACCTCGAGGCTGCCGGTGCCGGCATCCAGCTTTCACCCAACGCGACATGCATCCTTCGACAATTCGGCCTACTCGATCGGCTGCTGCCGACGGCGGTGCGGCCGGAGGCGGTCGTGCTGAAGGATGCCGTCACGCTGCGCGAGCTGGCGCGCGTACCGCTTGGCCAGGCGGCTGAAACGCGCTGGGGAGCACCCTATCTCGTCGCCCACCGCGCCGACCTGCAGTCAGCGCTGATGGCGCGGATAGCCGAGCGCTCCGAGGTCGAGCTTGTCACTGGTGCCCGCGTCGGCGGCGTCGCAACCGGACCGAATGGCATCACCGCAACAGTCGAGATTGCCGGCACGACCATCGAAGCCGAAGGATCGTTGCTGGTCGGAGCCGATGGCGTCTGGTCGTCGGTGCGAGAAACGCTCGCCCGCAAGGCGGCCGATTTCCGGAGAAGCCGCTTCTCGGGCGAGCTTGCCTGGCGCGCAACGGTGGCCGCGGACAGCCTCGCCGGACAAGCCTTCAGGGTGATCGGAGCGCCCGATTGCGTTACCGCATTCCTCTATCCAGGCTTCCATATGGTCGCCTATCCGGTCAGCCGTGGCGCGGTCTTCAACCTCGCGGCCTTCACCAAGGGCGAGCGCATCGCCGAGAACTGGTCGGGGCATGCCGACCCCGCCATCCTCGCCAACGCCATGCGCGGTACCGCGCCGGCGCTGGTCCGTCTGGCGAGCGAGGCCGCGCCATGGACGGCATGGCCGATCCATACCGTCGAGCAGCGGCGGTGGACGACGCCGGAGGGCATAGCGCTGATTGGCGATGCGGCGCATGCGATGACGCCGTTTGCCGCACAGGGAGCGGCGATGGCGATCGAAGACACGGTAACCCTTGCCGGTTTCGTTGCCAGCTCGCCTGCCGACCTCAGCAGCGCGCTTGTCGCCTGGGAACAGGCGCGGCGGCCGCGCGTATCCCAGGTCGCCCGCCGCGGCGCCCTCAACCGCCTCGCCTGGCATGCGGCCGGGCCGGTGGCGATGGCCCGCAACCTGTTCCTGGCGATGCGCTCACCCGAAAAACTCGCCGCTGATCTGGACTGGCTCTATGGCTGGCGGGCGGACGCTCGGCGGTCCTAAGTCATCGGAGCCTTGTCAATTGTAAAGCCGCATCGACAGGCTAAGCGAGGCCGGCAGCGGGTTCCACCAGCCGGTGCGCAGGCCGGCGGTGCGCAGTGCCGCCGCCGCCCAGGTGTTGCAGCCGACCAGCGCGTTGAAATGGCCATTGGCTTCGAAGAAACGATCGAAACGGGAGTAGGCCGCATCCTCGATCGGCATGGCCCCGTTCGGTCCCTGCTGAAAACTCGCTGCAATGAAATCGAGCAGCGCCGCAAAGCGTTCCTCACTTACGTCGAAGCCGGCGACGTCGGGATGCGGCTCGGCGATTTCGCCTGAAATGTCGACATGCATCACCGAGGCATCGACGGTCAGCGCCTTCATCACCGGCACTGCCTTCAGTTCCGACCAGGTCGGCGTCTCGAGATAGAAGGCGCGGCCGCCCCAGCCGAAGACGATGTAGCGGACCTCCGCCATGTCGGCCGGAATGCCGGCATCGACCAGGAAGTGGAAGCGCCGGCGCACATCGTCGTCGACCGGGATGGCGATGTCGGTGTGGATCGGATTTTTCAGCACCACGATGCGGTGGCTTGCGCCGATCGGATCGGCAGCGGCCGCCGGCCAGAGCGGGCGCGGCAGCAGCGTGCCCAGCGCCACCGCAAGGACTGCTGCAACGACCAGCAGGTCGAGAAAACGAGCAAGCTTCTTCATGGGGAAGGCATAGGCCAAGCAATGTTCAAGGTGAAGCCTCTCCGGAAATTGCACAGCTGACTTAGCGCTTGACGCGTATCCTCCCCGGGAGGATATGCAGAGGCATGTCAGATCACCTCCACGCTTCGCATCCTTCCATCATAAAGCGCCTGAAGCGCGCGCAAGGCCACCTCGCGGCGGTGCTGGCGATGATCGAGGCGCATCGCCCTTGCGTTGATCTGGCGCAGCAGCTTCATGCCGTCGAACGGGCCATCAGCAGCGCCAAGCGCGAGCTGATCAATGATCACATCGAGCATTGCCTGACGGACAGCGTCGAAACCGGCGGCAACTCGCTGGCGGAACTCAAGCAGCTGGCGAAATATCTATGAATGCCATCGTAGCCCGCATTCTGGAATGGCTCGGGTTCGGCTCGCACGCCGCACATCATCACGGCGATCACGGTCCGCACGGCCACAGCCATGGCGTCATCGATGCGACAATTGCCACCACCGATCGGGGCATCTGGGCAATCAAATGGTCGTTCGTGATCCTGGCGATCACCGCAGCATTGCAGATGGTCGTGGTTGTGCTGTCGGGGAGCGTGGCATTGCTGGCCGATACGATCCATAACATCGGCGATGCGACCACGGCGATCCCGCTATGGATTGCGTTCGTGCTGGCGCGGCGCAAGCCGTCGCGGACCTTCACCTATGGCTTGGGCCGGGTCGAGGATCTGGCCGGCATCATCATCGTGCTCATCATCCTGTTCAGCGCTGTAGTCGCCGCCTACCAAGCCATCGACAGGCTGATCAATCCACAAGCGGTGACGCACCTGGGCTGGCTGGCGGCGGCGGGCATTGTCGGCTTCCTCGGCAACGAGGCGGTTGCCGTGTTCCGTATCCGCGTCGGCCGCGAAATCAACAGCGCGGCACTGATTGCCGACGGCTATCACGCCCGCACCGACGGACTTACCAGCCTTGCCGTGGTCATCGGAGCCACCGGCGTCTGGCTTGGCTTTTCCTTGGCCGACCCGATTGTCGGCCTGCTGATCACGATTGCGATCTTCGGTATCGTCTGGCAATCGGCCCGCTCGGTGCTGACCCGCGTGCTGGATGGAATCGAACCCGGTGTGATGGATGAAATCCGACATGCCGCCGAGCACGTTCCGGGCGCACGCATTGTCGATGCCAAGGCGCGCTGGATCGGTCATAGATTGCACGCCGACATCGCAATTGCCGCAGACGAAACCCTGCCGCTGTCGGAAGCGAATAACATCGCGGCGGCGCTGAAGGACGAACTGTCCCAGCATATGCCGGCCTTGGCTACGGCGAATGTGCGGTTTTCAACCGAACGTGGAGAGAACGACCATCCTCACCCTCACGAGACGTGCATGACGAAAACCACGGCCACGAGCACTGAAGGTCCCTTTTAGACGGCTACGGTCAGGTGACATCGATGACGACCATCAGCCCGCCGCCGCCCTTCTCCTCGACATTGTTGTTCGTGGTGTGATGCGGGATGTGGCAATGGATCAGCCATTTGCCCGGACGCTGCGCCTTCCAGATCACGTCGTAGCGCTGACCCGGCCCGACATTGACCGTATCGGCAAGGAAACGACCGGGGGCAGGGATCGTTTCGCCGTCGCGGGCAACGACCTCGAACGGTCCGCCATGGATATGCATCGGATGGATGAAGCCGTTGTTGGTGCCGATGAGCCGCACCTTGAGCGTCTCGCCAACCTTCATCGGGATCGTCTCGGTCGAGGGATAGGCCTTGCCGTTGATGGTGAAGAAATTCGGCATGCCGCCGTCCATCGGCATCGACGGGTAGGTCAGCCCTTCTCGCACCAGCCATTCCTGAAGCTCGATGACGTAATCCTGGTCGGCCGCGACCTCGTCGGCGGGATTGGCGGGATCGATGATCAGCGCACCGTAGAGGCCGAGCGCCTGGGTTCGGTCCGGCTTGGCATGTGGGTGATAGAAATAGGTTCCGTGCTGGGTTGCGGTGAATTCGTATGAATAGGATTGCCCGGGCTCGATCGGCGCCTGCGTGATCTCGGCCGGTCCATCCATCTGGTTCGGCAAGATCATCCCGTGCCAATGGATGGTCGTTTCCTCAGGCAGGCCGTTGGTGACGTTGATCCTGACCCGATCGCCCTGGCGAACGTGAATTCGCGGACCAGGAATCTGGCCGTTATAGGCATAGGCGTCGACCGCAACGTCCGGCAGGATCTGCCAGCGGACCACTGAAGGCCTGAGCTCGAATACCTTGACGCCTTTCTCAACTCGAAACGGCAGGTCCTGGTCACCCCTTGTCGACAGACCATAAGAGGCGGCCACGAGGCGCGGATCGGTGGCGGCCATGTCGCGCATTGCGTCGGCCGGCGTGTCGCGATCCATGATCATGCCTCGCGGCATGATCACCCCGCCGACGTCGCGTGCCGACAGCGTCAGGTTCAGCCAGTTCGCCGGCGCGATCATGCCGATGCCGAGCGCCAGCAGGGAGACGGCACCTAGGGCAGCGACCTGCGGCGTCGTGGCATCTGTCTCCATGTGATGGCCGCCGCCTTTGCCTTTGTGGGAAGCCATATCGTGGCGCTGCCCGCGATGGCCGCTGGCGTCGGCCTGCTGCATTTGCATCTGCGCATGTTGCCTCGTGGCAGGCTGCTCCCGGCCATCGATGCCGGCTGCCTGCGCGCGCTGCGTCATCAGCCCATGCTTCAGCCCCCGGGCGACCAGCCAGACATTGGCCGGGTAGGCAAGCGCAAAGCCGGCGATGACGCCGATCGACATCACGCCCCAGAACAACAGCTCCGTCGGTTCCATCGCGCGCATGTCGCGGCCCATCATCAGGAAGCTCATGACCGGTGCCATGCCGGCCATCATGAAGTTCATGGAGATGAACTCGGGCAGGAAGCTCTTGCGCACGTTCTCCCAATAGGTGCCGCCCATCATCGATTTCATGAACAGCGATTGGAAGATGAACAGGCCGAAGGCAAAGCCGGCCAGATATTCGACAATCAGGTCGATCCACATCGGCAGGCCGAGCGCCGCCGTGACGGCGGCGGCAAGAATGATGCCGGTGGCATCGCCGGCGACGCAGTGGATGGTGGAGCCGACGCCCTGCTTCCAGAGCGGCCGGGTGAAGAGTTCATGCTCGCCGGGCCGGGGCTCCTTGTCGGCGAGCACGTAGAGCAGCAAGCCGAGCGGACCCATATAGAGGGTGACCAGAATGAAGCCCCATTTCATCACCACCGGCTCGGGATTGTTGCGATATTGGTCGAAGCCGACATAAAGCGTCGAAGCCAGCGCCAGCGCGAACCAGACGACGAGGAAATAATCGATCGGTTGGATGAGCATCAGGATGAACCCGTGACCTGCCGCCGCACGCGCCCACGCGGCTCGCTATACAACTCCCAATGGCAATGAACGCAGCCAGCGCGCTTATGATCCGCGCCGGCCTTAGTTACCAGGTTGCAACGTGACCACTCGAACGACCTGAAGCACGCTTGCTATCTTCTCGCGCAACGCAAGGTCAGCGCTCGTCGAATATGCTCGGAGCCGAGCGAGACAGAGAGGCTTGATCCGCCGCTCTTGTCCCGAACCCGGCGTACAGGATCAATGCAGGATCTGCGACAGGAACAGTTTCGTGCGCTCGTGGCGCGGGTGGTCGAAGAACTCGGCCGGCGTGTTCTGCTCGACGATCTGGCCTTGGTCCATGAAGATCACCCGGTTGGCGACTTTGCGCGCAAAGCCCATCTCGTGGGTGACGCAGAGCATGGTCATGCCTTCCTCCGCCAGCCCGACCATCGTCTCCAGCACTTCCTTGATCATTTCCGGATCGAGAGCCGAGGTCGGCTCGTCGAACAGCATGATCCGCGGGTTCATGCACAGCGAGCGGGCGATCGCCACGCGCTGTTGCTGGCCGCCGGAAAGCTGGCCGGGATATTTGTTGGCCTGTTCCGGGATCTTGACGCGCTTGAGGAAATGCATGGCGATTTCCTCGGCCTGTTTGCGCGGCATCTTGCGCACCCAGATCGGCGCCAGCGTGCAATTCTCCAGAATGGTCAGATGCGGGAACAGGTTGAAGTGCTGGAACACCATGCCAACCTCGCGGCGCACCTCGTCGATCTTCTTCAGATCGTTGGTCAGTTCCTTGCCGTCGACGATGATTTTGCCCTTCTGGTGTTCCTCCAGCCGGTTGATGCAGCGGATCATCGTCGATTTGCCGGAACCCGACGGGCCGCAGATGACGATCCGCTCGCCGCGCATCACCTTTAGATTGATGTCCTTCAGCACATGGAATTCGCCGTACCATTTGTGCATGGCGATGATGTCGATGGCGACATCGGTGGTGGAAATGTGCATCTTGGCGGCATTGACCTTGATCTCTTCCGCGCTGACGGCGTTTTCTATGGCCATGACAAGGTCCCCTTTTTAGCGTTTGTGGCCGGTGTCGAGACGGCGTTCCGTGTACATTGAATAGCGCGACATGCCGAAGCAGAACAGCCAGAAGATGAAAGCCGCGAACACCAGGCCGGATCTGGCCGTCTGCGGCGTCGCCCAACTGGCGTCGGAGAAGTTCTGCTTGACGATGCCGAGGAGGTCGAACATCGAGATGACGATGACCAGGCTGGTGTCCTTGAACATGCCGATGAAGGTGTTGACGATGCCGGGAATGACCAGCTTCAGCGCCTGCGGCATGACGACCAGACCTATCTTCTGCCAGTAGCTGAGGCCGAGCGAATCGGCGCCCTCATACTGGCCTTTGGGGATCGCCTGCAGGCCGCCGCGCACCACTTCGGCCATGTAGGCGGCGGCAAACAGCGACACGCCGATCAGCGCGCGCAGGAACTTGTCGAAGCTGACGCCGGCCGGCAGGAACAGCGGCAGCATCACGCTGGCAAAGAACAGCACCGTAATCAGCGGGATGCCGCGTACCGTCTCGATGAAGATCACGCACAGCAGCTTGACGATCGGCATGTTCGAGCGCCGGCCGAGCGCCAGCACGATGCCGACCGGCAGCGACACGGCTATGCCGACGAAGGACAGGCTGAGTGTCACCAGCAGTCCACCCCAGAGCGGGGTTTCGACATAGGGCAGGCCGAACATGCCGCCGACCAGCAGAACGAAGGCGACGACCGGCAGTACGAAAAAGAGAAGAATGGCGTTCAGCCCCTTGCGCGGTACGCGCGGAATGAGCAGCGGCACCAGCAGCGCCACGAACAGGATGGCCACCAGGATCGGGCGCCAACGCCCTTCCAGAGGATAGCGGCCGAACATGAACTGGCCGAACTTGGCGTTGACGAAGGCCCAGCAGGCCCCGGTCCAGCCGTCCGGCTGGATGCCGCCCTGCGCCACGGTGGCGCAGACCGTGCGGTCCGGTCCCGTCCACTGGGCGTTGATGAAAGCCCAATTGACGATCTGCGGCAGGATCATGGCAACCAGCACGATGCCGATGATGGTCAGGATGGCGTCGCCGGTCGATGCGATCAGATTCTTGCGGACCCAGGCGGTGAGGCCACGCTCGCTCGATGGCGCCGGTTGGGCCAGCGCCATCTCCGTCCGCACCCAGGACATGTCGTGTTCCTGCATGTCCCTACCTCTCCACCAGCGCCATCCTGGCGTTCACGACGTTCATAATCGCCGACGTGATCAGGCTGAGCGCGAGATAGACAGCCATCATGATCACCACGCCTTCAACCGCCTGCCCGGTCTGGTTCAAGACCGTGCCGGCAGTCGCTGTCAGGTCCGGATAGCCGATGGCGATGGCGAGCGAGGAATTCTTGGTCAGGTTGAGATACTGGCTAGTCAGCGGCGGAATAACGATGCGCATCGCCTGCGGCACGACGACAAGCCTGAGGATCGATCCCGAGCGCAGCCCGAGTGCCGCGGCCGCCTCGGTCTGGCCTGCGCTGACGCCCCTGATGCCGGCGCGCACGATTTCGGCGATAAAGGCGGCCGTATAGCAGGACAACGCCAGATAGAGGGACAGGAACTCGGGCCTGACCTGAAAACCACCGACGAGATTGAAGGTCGACTGCTTTGGAAATTCGAAGCTCAGCGGAAAGCCGCTCAGCGCGTAGGCCAGCAGCGGCAGGCCGACAATCAACGCTATGGATGTCCAGAACACCGGGAATGGCTGTCCCGTCGCCATCTGCCGCTGCCGCGCCTTGCGGGCCACGAACCAGGCCATGGCGATGCCGAGGAGCAGTGCGACCAGGATCAGCCAGGAGCCCTCGCCCAATATTGCGCGGGGAAAATAGAAGCCGCGCTGGTTGAGGAAGGAGCCGAACGGCAGATTGATGCTCTCGCGCGGCGGCGGCAGCACGGCGAGCACGCCGGAATACCAGAAGAAGATGACCAGCAGCGGGGGGATGTTGCGGAACACCTCGACATAAACGGTGCAGATCTTCCTGATCAGCCAGTTATGCGACAGCCGGCCGATGCCGACGATGAAACCGATGATGGTGGCGGTGATGATGCCGACGACGGCCACGATCACGGTGTTGATAAAGCCGACCAGGATGGCACGGAAATAGGTCGAATCCGATGAATAAGCGATGGCGCTTTCGCTGATGTCGAAACCGGCGCGGCCCTTGAGAAAGCCGAAGCCGGAAGCGATGTGCAGCCGCGTCAAATTGGCGATGACGTTGTGGGTAACCCACCAGACACCCGCTACCAGCAGGACGAGGACCAGCGCTTGAAAGAATATGCCGCGGACGCGCGGATCATTGATGAAGGAACCGCGGCTTGGCTCCTCGCGAAGAACTTCCTGCGATGCCATTCGACAGTCCCCTGGAAAGAGAGACCGGAAGGCAGACGATCTGCCTTCCGGATCCATTTTCGATCAGCGGATCGGCGGAGCGTACTGCAGGCCACCCTTGGTCCACAGCGCGTTGATGCCGCGGGCGATCTTCAGCGGGCTGCCGGAGCCGACATTGCGTTCGAACATCTCGCCGTAATTGCCGACGGCTTTGACGATGTTGACGACCCAGTCATTGGAGACGCCGAGATCGGTGCCGATCTTGGTGTCGGCTTCCTGGCCGAGCACGCGCTTGATCTCGGGATTGTCCGAGTTCTTCATCTCGTCAACATTGGCCTGGGTGATGCCCAGTTCCTCGGCGTTGAGCAGCGCGAAATAGGTCCACTTGACGATGTGGTACCACTGGTCGTCGCCCTGGCGCACGGCCGGCCCAAGCGGTTCCTTGGAGATGATCTCGGGCAGCACGACGTGGTCGGCCGGCGAGCTGAGCGTCAGGCGAATGCCGTAGAGACCCGACTGGTCGGTGGTGTAGACGTCGCAGCGGCCGGCGTCATAGGCGGCGTTAACCTCATCCAGCTTTTCGAAGACGACGGGGTTGTACTCCATCTTGTTCGACTTGAAATAGTCGGCAAGGTTGAGCTCGGTCGTGGTGCCGCTCTGCACACACACCGCCGCGCCCGAAAGCTGCAGTGCCGAATTCACGCCCGGAAGCTTCTTGGCGTTGATCATGAAGCCCTGACCGTCATAATAGGTGACGCCGACGAAGTTCAGGCCAAGCGCCGTGTCGCGGTTGATGGTCCAGGTGGTGTTGCGCGACAGGATGTCGACCTCGCCCGACTGCAGCGCGGTGAACCGCTCCTTGGCACTGAGCGGCGTGAACTTGACTTTGCTGCCATCGCCGAAGACGGCGGCCGCCACGGCGCGGCAGAAATCCACATCGATGCCTTTCCATTCACCCTTGTCGTCAGGCGCCGCGAAGCCAGCAAGACCCGTATTGGTGCCGCACTGGATGAAGCCTTTCGCCTTGACGTCGTCGAGCGTGCTCGCCGACGCAGCCGAAGCCGCGAATCCAAACGCGGCGGCGCCCAAAACGCCGATTGCAATGTGTTTCATGACCCACAGACCCTTTTCTGTTTTTTCCAGGCGAACCTGACTTTTTCCCGTGTGAACGCAGCTATGTAATCCCGGCCCATCACCGGAATCGCGCATCGTAACCGACGCGCTGCCTCCCATTCACGAACAACATCGAAGGCGATTATTCCTGTGAGGTCAAGGGAAATGACCAAATCCGAAAGACTTTGAAAACCAACCGCCTGAAATGCCTGAATTGCAGACAAACGCGCTCGCAAATTGGTCAGCGCGCCAATTAAGCCGGCAAAGTCCGACCGTGACTTGCCAAGCGCACCTGGCAGCCGTTCAGAGGATCTACGGCGCATTGCTGAATTGGCATATTCAAGACCTTGGCCTGGCGAGGGCGGTGCGGTTGCGCGGCCAATGCCGCCGCACTATGGCTAACGACCAACCCATGGGACGAAAAGCAATGGCAAAAGACGGCAGCGAGATGGGCGTCAACACGCGGCTCGCCCATTCCGGCAACAACCCGCATGACTATTTCGGCTTCGTCAATCCGCCGGTGGTGCATGCCTCGACCGTGCTCTATCCCAATGCGGCGGCGATGGCTTCACGCAGCCAGAGATACACCTACGGCACGCGCGGCACGCCAACCACCGATGCGCTGAACAGCGCGATCGATGCGCTGGAAGGTTCGGCAGGCACGGTCGCGGTACCGTCCGGCCTGGCGGCGGTGACGCTGCCGCTGCTCGCCTTCCTGTCGGCCGGCGATCATCTGCTGATCGTCGATTCCGTTTATCATCCGACCCGCAACTTCGCCGACACGATGCTGAAGCGGCTGGGCATCGAGGTCGAGTATTACGAACCGCGCATCGGCGCCGGCATCGCGGCGCTGATCAAGCCCAACACCAAGGTGGTGTTCACCGAATCGCCGGCCTCCAACACTTTCGAGGTGCAGGACATACCGGCCATCGCCAAGGCAGCACATGCCGCCGGCGCCATCGTCATGATGGACAACACCTGGGCGACGCCGCTCTACTTCCGCCCGCTCGACCACGGCGTCGACATCTCGATCCACGCGGCGACGAAATACCCGGCCGGCCATTCCGACGTGCTGCTCGGCACGGTGTCGGCCAATGCAGCTTGCTGGAATCAGCTTTGCGAGACGTTCAACACGATGGGCTGCTGCGCCGGACCGGACGACGTCTACCAGGTGCTGCGCGGCCTGCGCACGATGGGCGTGCGGCTGGAGCATCATCAAAAGAGCGCGCTTTCCCTCGCCGGCTGGCTGGAGGATCAGCCCGGCGTAGCGCAGGTGCTGCATCCGGGGCTGCCCAGTCATCCCGACCACGCTATGTGGAAGCGAGATTTTTGCGGATCGAGCGGCATCTTCTCGATCGTTCTCGCGGGCGGCGGACAGAAGCAGCAGCACGCCTTCCTCGACGCGTTGAAGTTTTTCGGCCTCGGCTATTCCTGGGGCGGCTATGAGAGCCTTGCCGTGCCGGTATTCCTTGGCGACCGCACAATCGCCAAGGGCCCGTATGACGGGCCGCTGGTGCGCCTGCAGATCGGGCTCGAGGATGTCGAGGATTTGAAGGCCGACCTGGCGCGCGGGCTGGCGGCGGCCGCTGATGCCTGAGCCAGCACCATTCCAGACTGAGTCAGAAAATCGGCGTAACAGCCTGGAAAAATTGCGATCCTGAGCGATATCACGGCGACCGATCGGTCGACTCTACAAAACAGGGGCGGCAGTGTGGTGAAGGCGGTAGAATAGTCTCTGCCAGTCCTTGAAACGGATCGAGGTTGGCCGGCGGGATCGGTCGGGAACCTTTTGTCGGCCGATGCATCCAATGTCGCGATGAGAAGCCTATCAGGAGATCGGCCATGCCTGCTGCGTTGACGGCAACGCCCGCCGCTTCCGGCGATATGCAGCTTGTCGGCCGCGCGCTGGCACGTGATGGCGATGCATTTCGCACCATCATCAAGACGCACAACCAAAGGCTCTACCGCATCGCCCGCGGTGTTGTGCGGAACGACAGCGAGGCCGAGGACATCGTCCAGGAGGCGTATGTCAGCGCCTTTGCCCATCTCGAGTCCTTTCGCGGCGATGCCTCGCTCGCCACATGGCTGTCGCGTATCGTCATCAACGAAGCCCTCGGCCGCTTGCGCAAAAGGCGGCGAATGGTAGCGATGCCTGAAAACCCGCAAGCCGAAATCATCCGGTTTCCCCTCAACCCGAGCGACGATCCGGAGCGGACGATGGCGCAACGGCAGATCCTTGAGCTTGTCGAACGGGCAACCGACAGTCTGCCCGATGTCTACCGGATCGTGTTCGTGGCGCGCGTCATCGAGGGATTGAGCATCGAGGAGACCGCCGAACTGCTTGGCGTGCGACCAGAAACCATCAAGACGCGGCTGCACCGCGCCCGCGCGCTGGTGCGCAAGGCGCTGGACGACCAGATCGGCCCGGTGCTGCTCGACGCCTTTCCGTTCGCGGGCCGGCGCTGCGAACGGCTGACCAATGCCGTGATGCAGCGGCTTGGTCTTTCCGGATAGGCCGCGGCGATTTTCGCGGGAACGTTTTCCCGTGACCTGCATCCAATGAGCATCACTGAAAACGAAGCCCGATGCAGTTCCGCGTCGGGGCGAAGGAGAGCATCATGTTTATTCGATCGACCACGGCACTGGCCGCAATTTTCCTGCTTGGCGCAGCGCCCTCGTCGCAAGCTGCCGACAAACCGACCGACCCGCAGATCGCACATATCGCCTACACAGCGGGCGTGCTTGACGTCGAGGCGGCCAAGCAGGCGCTGAAGAAATCGAAAAACAAGGAGGTCGTGGATTTCGCCAAGGACATGGTGCGAGATCACGAGGCGGTCAACAAACAGGCTCTCGACCTGGTCAAGAAGCTCAAGGTCACGCCTGAGGATAATCCGACCAGCAAAGCGCTGACCAAGGCGGCGGCCGAGGAACGTGCCAAGCTTGCCAAGCTCAAGGGCGCAGCGTTCGACAAGGCCTATGTCGCCAGCGAGGTGGCCTACCACAAGCAGGTCAATGGCGCGCTCGAAACTCTGCTGATCCCGTCCGCCAGCAATGCCGAGCTGAAGAGCCTGCTGGAAACCGGCCTGAAAATATTCCAGGGCCACGAACAGCACGCCGAACACGTCGCCGGCATGCTGAAGTGAGGATCGAGCCAATGATGTCGCGGCGGCATCTGTGGGTTGCTCTGGCATTGGCCATGGGTGCCGCGCCGGCCAAGGCCGAAACCATCGAGGTGACGATCGAGAAGCTTGTGTTTTCGCCGGCGAAGATCGAGGCGAAGGTCGGCGACACGATCAGGTGGGTAAACAAGGACGTGTTCGCCCACACGGCAACCGTCAACGGCGCCTGGGAAGTGATGATCCCGCCGAAGAAGGCGGCGAGCCTGACGGTGAAGAAGGCGGAATCGGTCGATTATTTCTGCCGCTTCCATCCCAACATGAAAGGCCATCTGACGGTGACATCGCCCTGACCGGCTAATGCATGCCGCGCAAAAGTGTGCAGCGGTTTTGCGACAACGACATGATGAAAAAGAGCCTAATGCGCGCCGCATGAGGTCGGTCGAATGCGACGCGCTTCTAGGCCGCCAGCCATGCCGTCCCGGCAAGAAGGGTGACCAGCGTCAACGGCAGGCCGACCTTGAAGAAGGCGATGAAGCCCAGCGGTTTGCCGGAGACCCGCGCGTGCTCGGCAACGATCAGATTGGCGACCGAGCCGAGCAACGTGAAATTGCCGGCCAGCGTCGAGCTCATGGCGACGACCAGCCAGGCCCGCTCGGGGTTTTCCAGTCCGGGCACGAACGGCTTCAGCGCCAGCACGGCCGGGACATTGCTCATGATGTTGGACAGCACCGCGGTGAAGCCGGACAGCCGCCACACATCATTCAGCCCAAGGTCTTTTGCCGAAGCGACGATGTCGGGCGTAAGCAGCGTCTTCTCGGCTCCGGCGACGACGATGAACAGCCCGGCGAACATGAACAGCAGCGGCCCATCGATCTCGCGATAGATGCGCTCAGGTTTGATGGCGCGGGTCAGCAACAGAATCGCGCCGCCGATCAGCGCCGCCTTGGCAACCGGAACGCCGGCAAAGAAGGCGATGGCCAAACCGATACAGACGACCACCGCCTTCAGCACCTGTCCCGGCAGCATGCGGCCTCGGTAGACTTCGGGGCTGAGCTCGGCCTTGCGCGAAAATTCGGCATGGTAAACGATGCGGACGATGACGATGACGGCGACGAGGCCGAACAGGGCCACCGGCGCAAGCGCCGCCGAGAAGGCCGGATAGGAAATCCCCGACAGGGCGCCGATGACCATGTTCTGCGGATTGCCGGTGATGGTCGCGACACTGCCGCAATTGGATGCGGTCGCCGTGGCGATCAGATAGGGAACCGGGTTGCGGTTGATGACGCGGGTGACATGGACGACGATCGGCGCCATGACCAGGCAGATAGCGTCGTTGACGAGGAATGCCGACAGGACGCCGGTCAACAGCGTCACCATCACCAGCAGCATGAATGGCGCATGCGCATGCTCGATGGCGAACCCGCCGAGCGCGCGAAAGGCGCCCGACACTTTCAGATGCGCCACGACGATCATCATGCCGAGCAGAAGCGTGATGGTGTCGAAGCTGATGGCGCGGTAGGCGTCTTCCATGTCCAGCGCGCCGATGGCGATCATCGCCGCACCGCCGAGCAGTGCTATCCCTGCCCGGTCGAGGCGCAGCCCGGGTATTCTGCCGACGGCAACGCCGGCATAAGTCAGGACAAGGATCAGCAGCGCCGCCGCGCCCATCGCTGTCATGTGTCGGAAATCCTATGCGACTGGCGAGTGAACCTGTCCCGAATGGACCTGTGAGATATTGGCGATCCCGACAGGATTCGAACCTGTGACCATCGGCTTAGAAGGCCGGTGCTCTATCCAGCTGAGCTACGGGACCGCTGGCCGGCCGCATGACCGGCGGATTGTGCCGGCAGGGCCGGTATGGGATCAATGCGTCCAGGGCGTCCTGCGGTCATAGCGGAAATTCTCCGCATAGGAAATCTGGCGGCGCTTGATTTCCTTCGGCTCCTCGACGCGGAAAGCCAGGCCTTCCTTCTCGGCATAGGCGACCGCCTCTTCTCTTGTGTCGAAGGTCAGCCTGATCTGGCTTCGCATGTCGCCGGACGTGGTGTAGCCCATCAGCGGATCGATCTTCTTGCGCTGCTCCGGATCGAATTCCAGCACCCAATGGCCGGTCTTGGCCTTGCCGGACTGCATCGCGGTTTTGGCTGGGCTGAAAATGCGGGCTGACATGACCACCTCATTGCTGGTTGCAAGCGCACGACCCCGACACCAGATTACTGTTCTCTGGCCATGCACTAGCCCGTCATTACTGCGCAATGCCGCCGGCAGCAAGGCCGATGGCTTTTTACGCTTGCTTTGGTGGGCTGAAATCACTAGGCAACAGACCGTTCGGAGTGTAGCGCAGCCTGGTAGCGCATCTGGTTTGGGACCAGAGGGTCGGGAGTTCGAATCTCTCCACTCCGACCATTCCTCACAGCGAATCTCATCGGCAGCGCAAGCGGATCACGCTCGAGCGGACGGACAGCACGAGCCTGCGCTGCCCGTCCGATACCCAAGCCGTCAGCCCTGGATGAAGGCCAGCAGATCCGGATTGATGATCTCCGGATGGGTGGTGCACATGCCGTGCGGCAGGCCCTTGTAGACCTTGAGCGTGCCATGCTTCACCAGCTTGATCGCAAGCAGCGCGGAATCGGCGATCGGCACGATCTGGTCGTCGTCGCCGTGCATAATGAGCACGGGCACGTCGAGCTTCCTTAGATCGTCGGTGAAGTCGGTCTCGGAAAAGGCCTTGATGCAGTCGTAATGGGCCTTGGCCCCACCCATCATGCCCTGGCGCCACCAATTGTCGACGGCGCCTTGCGAGACCTTGGCGCCCTCGCGGTTGAAGCCATAAAACGGGCCGGCCGGCACATCCCTGTAGAACTGGGCGCGGTTAGCGGCCAGGGCGGCGCGAAAGCCGTCGAAGACTTCGATCGGCAAGCCGCCGGGGTTGCTGTCGGTCTTGACCATAATCGGCGGCACGGCGCCGATCAGCACCGCCTTGGCAACACGGCCGCCGCCGCCATAAAGCGCGACGTAACGCGCCACCTCGCCGCCACCGGTCGAGTGGCCGATGTGGATCGCATCCCTGAGATCGAGATGCGCCGCCAGCGCCGCCACATCGGCGGCGTAGGTGTCCATCTCATTGCCGGTCGCGGTCTGCGACGAGCGGCCGTGGCCGCGGCGGTCATGTGCGATGACGCGGTAGCCCTTTTCGAGGAAGAACAGCATCTGGTTGTCCCAGTCGTCTGAGCTCAGCGGCCAGCCGTGATGGAACACGATCGGCTGGCCCTTGCCCCAATCCTTGTAGAAAATCTCGGTGCCGTCATGGGTGGTGAATGTGCTCATCGTCCTACTCCTTGATGGAAAAGTTGGGGGTAACAGGGAAGCTTTTAGCCCCCTCAGCTGGAAAAATTATAACAGTGCGGTCAGGGTGAGCATTGGCAAAACGGACATTCAACGTGGCAAAACTGACAAATGACGGCTGCGCGTGATCTGATCGAAATCGGCCTCGTCTTGTATCCCGGCGTGCAGGAAGCAGCCGTGCTCGGCCTGACCGATCTTTTCATGCTGGCAAACCGGCTGGCTGTCGAGCGGTCGCCGGACGCGGCGAGGCTTCGCGTCAGTCATTGGCAATTGGAGGACTCGGGCCACACCGTAGTCCGCAGCTTCGACAGCGAGCCCGGCGCCGACAATGAACCAGCCATGGTTATCCTCCCGCCGACGTTGGGGGATCCGATCGCTCGGGAAGCAGCCGCGCCCTATGCCGGCTGGCTCAGGGATCGCCACACGGCAGGCGCGACGCTCGGTTCGGTCTGCGCCGGCGCCTTCGTGCTTGCCGAGACCGGCTTGTTGTCCGGTCGCGCCGCGACGACGCACTGGGCTTATCGCGACGCGCTGGCGCTACGCTTCCCAGACATCCTGCTCGACGCCGACAGACTGGTCATCGACGATGGCGATATCATTACCGCCGGCGGCTACATGGCCTGGACCGATCTCGGCCTGAAGCTGGTGGACAGGGTGCTCGGGTCAGCCGTCATGATGGACACGGCGCGTTTCATGCTGGTCGATCCACCGGGCCGCCAGCAACGTTTTTACAGCCCGTTTGCGCCGCGATTGACCCATGACGACGAAGCGATCCTCAAGGTGCAGCACTGGCTGCAGGCGAACGGCGCGCGCGACGTGACGCTTGGCGCCATGGCCGAGCATGCGGGGCTGGAGGAGCGGACCTTTCTGCGACGCTTCCGCAACGCCACTGGCCTGAGGCCGACCGAATATTGTCAGCACCTGCGGGTCGGCAAGGCGCGCGAGATGCTGGAAACCACGATGCGATCGATCGACCAGATCGCCTGGGAGGTCGGCTATGACGATCCCGGCTCCTTCCGCAAGGTATTCGCCAGGATAACCGGGCTGGTGCCCGGCGATTATCGCCGGCGCTTTGGCGTGGAACGAGCCGCGATTGCAGGAGGTGAAAGTTGAGACCTGGCCGCCGCAATGGCGCTACCAGATGCATCTGACGGCAAGCTCGCCGGGCGAGAACCCCAACCACTCCATCCCGACGAGCCTACTACCTGATTTGATACGCAATCAGGACCGGGATTAGCCGGCAAGCTCTTTCTTGCAAGACAGATGCCAGCCTTTTTTCCCAAAATGGGACGGCGGCTGAACTGGAATCCTCTAAATCTCGAACTCGCCCTGCCCTTCATCCATGGCGCTGACGGTCTCGGCTGCTAGGGCGCGGGTGATCGGCGTCTTGCGCTCGAGCGCGGTGCGGTCGAGCCGTTCGACCACCCGCATTGCGGTGGCCAGCGAGCGTTCGATGCGGCGCACCAAATATTGCACGACATGCGGCTCGACCTCGACCTGGCGATCGGCGAACAGCTTTGTGATGACGCCGGCCAGCAAGAGGTCGTCGGGCTCGTGGATCTCGACGGTAGCCGCCGCCTTCAGCCGCGATGCCAGGTCGGGCAGCCGGACGCCCCAGGCAGAGGGAAAGCGGCGCGCCGTCAACAGTAAGGTCGAGCCGGCGCCGCGCACCGCATTGATCAGGTGGAACAGACCGTGCTCGTCGACCGGGCCGGCATCGACATCGTCGATCAGGGCCGGATGCGCACCAAGATTTTCGATGCGCTCGCCGATGCGGCCGGCCTCCACTTTGACCGCGTCGGCGCGGGTCTGCCAGATCGAGGCCAGATGGGTTTTTCCGGAGCCGGCCGGCCCGGCCAGCACGACAACCGGCGACGGCCAGTCCGGCCAGCGGTCGACAAGCGCCGCCGCCTGGCTGTTGGTGCTGGAAACGACGAGCTCGTCGCGCGAATAGCCGGTGCCGTGGCCTAGATCGAGCGGCAATTGGCGCGGCGGATCGATCTTGTCCGGCATCTGGCTCAACCGCGCGCGCCCCCGCGGCGGCGCACCTGCAGCGGCGGCACCGGCTCGTCGGCATGGCCCTTGTAGAGCGGCGATTCGAGATAGCGCGCGATGGCGAAGCGCACCAGAACGGCAACGGCGGCGGAAGCCGGAACGGCGATCAGCAGGCCGACGAAGCCGAACAGCGCGCCGAAGGCAAACAGCGCGAACATCAGCCACACCGGATGCAGACCGACGCTTTTGCCGACCAACCGCGGCTGCAGGATATTGCCCTCGATGAACTGGCCGACGAAGAACACGCCGGCCACCGCCGCGATCATGGTCCAGTCCGGCCAGAACTGGACGAAGGCGACGCCGACGGCCAGCACCAGGCCGGTCAGCGAGCCGACATAGGGGATGAACGAGATCAGCCCGGCAAACAGGCCGATGAGGATGCCGAAATTCAGGCCCGTCAACGTCAGGCCGGTGGCATACATGGCGCCCAGCACCAGGCACAGCGTGCCCTGTCCGCGCACGAAGCCGGCGGTTGCCGTGTTGATATCCCTGGCGATCGCCCTGACGGTCTTGACATAGTCGCGCGGCACCCAGCTGTCGACGATTGCCACCATGCGGTCCCAGTCGAGCAGCATGTAGAAGGCGACGACCGGCGTCACCACGAACAGGCTGACGACCGAGACCAGCGCAACGCCGGAGCTCCAGATCGAGGTGAAGACGGTGGTCAGGAGGCCGAAGCCGGAGGTCAGCAGCGAGTTCAAGCCTTCACGCAGGCCATTGGCGTCGACGCCGAATTTCTCTTCCAGCCATTTCGGGTCGAAGCTGGTGATCAGGCTCTGCAGCCGGGTCAGGTAGTCCGGCAGCTTGCTGGCGAAATCAGCCATCTGCGAGGCGAGCACCGGAACCAGGATGACGACGGCCAGCACCAGGACGACGATAAAAGCGACGAGGATGACCACCGTCGCCATCAGCCTGGACAGGCCGAGACGCTCCAGCCGGTCGGCGACAGGGTCGAGGAAATAGGCGAGCACCATGCCGGCAACGAAGGGCAGAAGGATGCCGCTGAAGACGTAAAGGAAGACGGCGAGGATGATGGCGCTGACCAGCCAGAAGCGGATCTGCCGGCGAAACGACGCCGATGCCGCAGCCTCCGCTGCCGCGGCTTCGGCCTCGGCGTCGATGGACCGTTCGTCAGGTGCCCGATGTTCAGGTGCCGGGTGTGGAGCCTTCGCCATAGCCGCTCATATGCCTCAGCCAAGCCACGAGATAGGCCGCGGCCGAAGCCACGGTCAAGACCCCGGACAGCAATATGAGGGCCGGCCTCAGCGGATCGAGACGGATGTCAAAGGCGAGTTCGCCCAACACCACTGCCGCCAGCACGATCTGGATCGCGGTGTTGGCCTTCGACACCAGGAGCGGCTTCATCTCAACCGGATGCGCCATGACGGTGGATAAAAGCACGGCGCAGACGATCAGTGCGTCGCGCGATACCATGGTAACGACCAGCCACAGCGGCAGTTCGCCACTGAAGCCCAGGACCACGAAAACCGAAACCAGCAGCAGCTTGTCGGCCATCGGATCGAGATAGGCGCCGAGCCTGGAAAACTGATTGAAGTGGCGGGCGATGAAGCCGTCGACGCCGTCGGAAATGCCGGCAATGAGGAAGCCGGCAAACGCCCAGTCCCAGCGTTCCTGCAGCATGGCCAGCACCACTGCCGGCACCAGCACGAAGCGCATGATCGTGATCATGTTGGGGATGGTCAAACGCATATCCCGTCGCTCTTGTTTGTCGATACATGATGGAGATGGAGGGTTACGGCAAGTGAGAAGCGACACAGAAGCTGCCAATCACCCCTCGAGGGCGCCAGCAATGAAATAGGTCAAGACAGATGTCGATTTCGGGGAGGCTCATTCGTCTCACGATGGGAAGCCGAAGAATTCGCCCAGACCTTCCTGGACCGCGAGCAAGGAAACGGACGCGATGACAATCACTATCACAGCTTTTGAACGATCGCCCGATGGCGGCAAGGGACTGGCGCGCGATACGCGCGTTCGCTGGGCGCTCGAAGAAGTGGGGCAGCCGTATGAGGTTCGTCTTGTTTCCTTTGCAGAAATGAAGGCGCCTGGCCATCTGGCCATCCATCCCTTCGGCCAGATCCCCACCTATGAGGAAGGTTCTCTCTCGCTGTTCGAAACCGGCTCGATCGTCTTTCACCTTGCTGAGCAGCATACGGGATTGCTGCCGAAGGATCGCAATGCCCGCGCGCGTGCGATCACGTGGATGTTTGCCGCACTTAACACCGTCGAGCCGCCGATCCTCGAATTAACGACGGCAAGAATATTCGAACGTGACAAGCCTTGGAGCGAGGAGCGCTTGCCGTTGGTAAAGGACCGTGTTCGGGCTCGGCTGGACAAACTCTCGGCCCACTTAGGCGTCGCCGACTGGCTCGATGATACGTTCAGCGCGGGCGATTTATTGATGGTGTCAGTGCTGCTGCGACTAAGAATGTCCGGCATTTTGGACGAATATCAAAACTGGCTGCCTATGTAGCGCGCGGGGAAGCACGGCCGGCTTATATCCGGGCTTTCACCGCGCAATTTGCGATCAACGCCCCATCAACCAGCATTACCTCATAAAGCTGAGCCGACAGCAGGTCTTTCTCAAGCTCATTGATATCTGGAACCCGGTTGGGGTTTGACCTGGATGCGCAATGGTGCCGATCGGCAGGTCGGCGGACAGCGCCCTGGACAGCGCCTCCCTCTGGCCTGCCGGCCATCTTCCCCTCAAGTGGGGAGATCGGCAGTTTCAGCGCCGTTATCCTTGCGGACCGAAACCGTTCATGCGAAGAGCCCGAGAAAGCAGGGAAAGAGTATGAGCAAGCGCAAGAACGGGCTCACCTATGCCGAAGCGGGCGTCGACATCGACGCCGGCAATCTCATGGTCGAGAAGATCAAGCCGCTGGTGCGCGCCACCCGCCGGCCGGGCGCCGATGGCGAGATCGGCGGTTTCGGCGGCCTGTTCGATCTCAAGGCAGCCGGCTTTACCGATCCGGTGCTGGTCGCCGCCAATGACGGCGTCGGCACCAAGCTGAAGATTGCCATCGATGCCGGCAAGCATGACACGATCGGTATCGACCTCGTCGCCATGTGCGTCAACGACATCGTCGTGCAGGGCGCCGAACCGCTGTTCTTCCTCGACTATTTTGCCACCGGCAAGCTCGATCCCGACCAGGGCGCTTCGATCGTCGGCGGCATTGCCGCCGGCTGCCGGCAGGCCGGTTGCGCGCTGATCGGTGGCGAGACGGCGGAAATGCCCGGCATGTATCACGACAAGGACTACGACCTTGCCGGCTTTGCAGTCGGTGCCGCCGAACGCGGCCAGTTGCTGCCGACCGACGACATCGTCGAGGGCGACGTGCTGCTCGGCCTTGCCTCGTCGGGCCTGCATTCGAACGGCTTCTCGCTGGTCCGCCGCATCGTCGCCGTAAGCGGCCTTGGCTGGGGCGATCCGGCGCCGTTCAATGACGAGGCGACGCTGGCCGAGGCGCTGCTCGAGCCGACGCGCATCTACGTCAAGTCGATCCTCAAGGCGATCCGCAACACGCATGGCATCAAGGCGCTGGCCCATATCACCGGCGGCGGCTTTCCCGAAAACATCCCGCGCGTTCTGCCCAAGGATTTTTCGGCCGAGCTCGATCTCGGCGCCATCGAGGTGCCGCCGGTGTTTTCGTGGCTGGCCAAGACCGGCGGCGTCGCGCCGGAAGAGATGATGCGCACCTTCAATTGCGGCATCGGCATGATCCTGGTCGTCGCCTCCGGCCAGGCGGCGCAGGTCGCCGCCGTTCTGCAGGAGGCCGGCGAGACGGTGACGCCGATCGGCCAGATCGTGCCGCGCCGCGATGCCGGCGTCATCTATCGGGGCTCGATCGGCCTATGACCAGAAAACGCACCGTAGTGCTTATTTCGGGGCGCGGCTCCAACATGACGGCGCTGATCGCGGCGGCGAGCAACCCGGCCTATCCGGCCGAAATCGTCGGCGTCATCTCCGATCGCGCCAATGCCGCCGGCCTCGGCATCGCCGCGGCGCGCGGCATCGCCACCAGGGTGATTTCGCGCTCGGACCATGCCGGCAAGGAAGCGCATGACGGGGCGATCGACGCGGCCCTTGTCTCTTTTGGCGCCGAGATCGTCGCGCTGGCCGGCTATATGCGCATTCTCGGCGCGCGTTTCGTCGAGAAGTGGCAGGGCCGCATGGTCAACATCCACCCTGCCCTGCTGCCTGCCTTCAAGGGGCTGGATACGCATGCGCGGGCGCTCCGCGCAGGCATGCGCATCCATGGCTGCACAGTGCATTTCGTCACGCTCGACATGGATGACGGGCCGATCATCGCCCAGGCCGCGGTGCCGGTGATGGTCGGCGACAATGAGGATACGCTGGCCGCGCGCGTGCTCAAGGCCGAGCACCAACTCTATCCGCTGGCGCTGGGGCTGGTCGCCGAAGGCAAGGCGCGGATGGAAGGCGGCCGCACGGTGTTTTCGCGCTTCGCCGACGATGCCGACAACGCCGCGTCGGTGGTGATCGCGCCCGACCCGCTGCGCGAAGAGACCGACCTCGAGCACCTGGCGCGGATCACCCCGTGAGGGTCCGTAGAAAAGGCCAATAAATCGTCGGGTCGGCAGAAATAGACCAATGGACGTTTCGACAGCGCGATCCGGACAAAGCGTGATCTGGCCGGCGTCTTCGAGTACGACGAGGCGGACCATCCGAAAAGTGCCACGGCATATTTTTATCTCTGTCGGATCGAGGACGGGCGTGTAGGTCCTGTCGTCGGTGCAATTCACGTTCGATCGGGCGATTGGGCCATTACTGAAGCAGACATTTCGGTCAGATGGGATAAAGATGAACGGTGCGTAGGCCTGTTTATCTTTGGTGCGCTTTGGGCGAGTTTTGATACCGTCACGGGTGCAAGACATGGCGGCGGATATGGAAAGACTTTCAGCCGGACATCCCTTGGACTTGAATTGAATCCATGAAGCAACTGCTGCTGCTGCGTCACGCCAAGTCGAGTTGGGACGATCCCGACCTCATCGACTTCGACCGGCCGCTGTCCGCGCGCGGGCTGAAGGCAGCGCCGCTGGTCGGACGCGAACTGGCCCGGCGCGGCTGGCTGCCGGAGCTGGCGCTGGTATCGCCGGCGCTGCGCACCCGCGACACGTGGCGGCTGCTCTCGGCGGAATTGCCGGCAAAGGTGCAGGCCAAAATTGCCCAGGCGCTCTACGAGGCAGCGGCGGCGGACATCCTCGCCAAGGTGCGACAGGTAAAGGCGGGAACCGGAACGCTGCTGGTGCTTGGCCACAATCCCGGGTTGGAGGAGTTCGCGCGCGGTCTTGCCGGGGCTGGATCGGATGAAGCGGCGCTGAAAAAACTGGCGGATAAATTCCCGACCGCGGCCCTGGCCCGGTTTGACGTCGATGGCGATTGGGCCGGTCTTACCTTCGGCGGCGCCCGGCTGACGCACTGCATCTGGCCAAAGGATCTTCGCTAGGGATTGCCTGGCAGGCCGGGGGATCGCCGACCTTCGGCCAAACCCGCTTCGCACAAACAAGAGCGGCGGGCCAAGCCCGCCGTTCTTTGTGCTCCGGGCCGTGATAATCAGCGGCCCCAGTTGCCTTGGCCGGATTCAGGCGCCACCGACTCGGAAGTCGTCTTGGCACCGGTATGCTCGGAAGCAACCGGCTTGCGGATGGAGCCGGTAAACGTGTTGTCGACGTTGGCAGCAGGAGCGGCCGGCTGGTTGACGTTGTCCGAGCCATAGTGGTCGCTGCCGGCAAAAGCAGTGCCTGTGGCAACAAGGATGGCGGCGGTAAGAGCAATCTTGGTCATTTCGGGTACTCCGGTAGTCTTTGTTCTGTCCGTCAAGTGGCGTGCCTTGGGAGGAATTCGCGTCGCTCGGACCACCCCGAGATGGGTCGGCAAGTCTGTCGTTTCCAATCACGAAAATTTTGTACGGGTGTGCCAAATTGGCAGCTTGAAATTCGACATGCGGCTCCTTCCGCCACACTGTTCTTCTTTATTTTCAATTGGTTACGCGGTCATTGGTGATTTTCTGGGCGAACATTCTGGGAGCCGGCGTTCACCCTTTCCTGTACGCTCCGTCAACAGAACCGAACCGTTCGGTTCGAGTTCTTTTACGTTTGACTGATCAGCGCTTCAGAGCCTCAGTCGACATGTCTGCCGACGGGTCAGTGCGCGCCATGAATATCACGCCGCCAGCTCAGCGCCAGCGGCGTCATGCTTGGGCCGCGCGCTGGCCAGAAGCACCACGGGGCAATTGCAGGCGGCCAAAACAGCGCCGGCGGTTTCGCCGAAGAACAGGTCCCCACCCGGACGTTGGGTGACGCCCATCACGACGATCGCCGCGCCGTTGGCCGCCTCCCGGGTGATGGCCTTGTCGGGTGTGACGCGGGTATGGAACGCTGTGTCGATATGCAGGCCGTAGCGGCCCGCCAAATCGGCGATGTCTTTCAGCACGGCCTCTTCGCGGCTATGCGACACCGATGTCGACCTGCGGCCCTTGGCTGCCTTTTGCGAAACGTAGAGAACTTTGATCCGTGCCCGGTTTGGACGGGCCAGCGCCAGCGCCAAGTCGGCGGCGCGACGCGCCACCTGGGTACCGTTGACGGGGACGAGAATGCTGGTTCCGGCCTTCAGCGTCGGCATCTTTTCGGCAGCATTGCCGCCGTTCAGGACCAGGCAAAGCGGGCCGTCAAATCCTGCGGCAATGTCGTTGAGGGCCGGCGCGAAGGCGCCATCGGCGGTCAGCACATTGTCAAGGCCGACCAGCAACAGACCGTATCCCTTGCGGGCCTCTTCGGCGATCGTCTCACCCGTGGCCTCCAATTCGGTGCGGGCCGTCAGGTGGACTCTGTCGACAAGCGTATCTTCGATCCGTTTCACCGCCTGAGCGCTTTTTTTTGCGCCCTTCTTGATTTCCTGCAGGGCGCGCTCCTGTCCCTTGCTGTCGGTCGGCCTGTCAACTCGGCCGTCTTTCGGCTGAAGCAAGGTGGTGGGCAGGCGAAGCAATGTGGTGGGCATGCCGCTGCCTCCACCGACCAGTCCGGCGAGATAGGCAGTGAACTTGCCGATCCTGCTGTCGTCGACCAACACCAGCAGCCGCTCCAACCTGGAAATGAAGCCGTATTCGTCCAACGCCTCGCGCTCGACACGCTGCTGCTCGTCATGCCCAACCGGCAGCCGGCCGAGCGCCCAGCGCAGCATCGGCGGCATGGCCAAGGTGGTGATCACGGCCATGGTGACGATCATGGTGAAGAGGTTGTGCGATAGGATGTTCATCGACAGGCCGATGCTGGCGACGATCACCTCGGTCGAGCCGCGCGCGTTCATTGCACTGCCGACGGCGATTGCTTCCTTGAACGACATGGCGGCGAGCTTGGCGCCGATGAATGCGCCGCCGAACTTGCCGATGCTGGCGATGACCACAAGTGCGCCCGTCAGCATGGCAAGCGTCGGGTCGGCGAGCACTGTGAGATCGGCGGAAAGCCCCGCCATGCCGAAGAAGATCGGCATGAACAGCGCGGTGATGACGCCGCGCAGCTGGCCTTCGATATGGCTGGAGAGGATAGGCGATTCCCCGACAAGGATGCCGGCGACGAACGCCCCCAGCACCGTATGGACGCCTATCATGTTGGTGATCAGCGCCATGACGCCCATGATGATAAGGATCATGGTGATCACCGCAAACTCACTGCGGAATTGATCGTTGGTCCAGCGGATCAAGGTGAAGACAAGACGACGGCCAATGGTGAAGGAGAACACCATGAACAGTGCCACGGCGGCGATGGTGGTCACCAGCGGTACGAGCTGCAGCCTGCCATTGGTGGCGATGCCGAAGGTTACGGCGATGACCAGCCAGCCGATCGTGTCCTCGATGATCGCCGAGGAGATAATCACCTGTCCGAGGTTGCGGCGCATGAAGTTCATCTCGCGCACCACCATGGCGACGATCTTGACCGACGAGATCGACAGCGCGGTGCCCAGGAACAGCCCGGCAACGGTGCGTTGCGTCGGGTTGGGCAGCAATGCGTCCGGCAGGAACTGCGCCAGCGCGAAACCGCAGATGAAGGGCATCACGACGCCGGTAGCCGAAATGGAAAAACAGGCCGCGCCAACCCGGCGTACCAGCCGCAGGTCCGTCTCCATGCCGGTCAGCAAAAGCAGCATCAGGATGCCGAGCTGCGAGACGGCGTCGATCATGCCCTTTTGCGCGGGATCGGGGGGAAAGATCAGGTGCTGGGCCGACGGCCACAGCCAGCCGAACAGCGAAGGACCGAGCAGGATGCCGCCGATGAGTTGGCCCATGATTGCCGGCTGGCCATAGCGCTGCAACACTTCGCCCAGGCCGCGCCCGACAAGCAGCAGAAGCACGATCTCGGCGACGAAAGCGCCTTCGCCCGAACCACCCATGCCGGAGGCCTTGGTCCCGGCAACAAGCGTCTCCGCTGCCCCGGCCGCGCCTGCGGGGACGAAAGCGCAAACCAGCAGCGCCAGGCTGGAACGTGTCGGAGCCTGCCAAGCCATGAAACCCCCATCGCCCAAGTGCACGTGCCCAACAACGCGCGACAGGGCGTTGCGTTGCTAGACGTGAACGTCACCGAAGGAGAGTTCGCCGTCGTCGCTCTCTGTCAGAAAGGCTGTCACCAGCAGGCCCGCATAGAGGACGGCGACCAGCACGACGATGGCGCCACCAGGAACTGGACCCAGCGCAGCACTGGCGACGGCCTCACGCATCGACCCGACGAAGCCGATGGGGACGCCTTCGGTCAGAAGACTGGGGGTCGACAGTTTGAGGATCCAGGCCAGCAGCAGAATCAGCAGCATGTAGATGTAATTGCGACGCAGGCGGCGCGCCAAAGCCACGCGTTGCGAAATCAGGAATTTTGGAGCGCGCAGGCTCTCGCCGACGATCAATAGCCAATCGGACGCGAAGTCCGGCTGCGGCGAGAATATCTGCCCGAAATAGTGCCGTTCGAACTGGCGCACGCGAGCCCGATAGAAGTCGAAAAAGCGATATCGGCGGGCCTCTATCCACAGCAGCAGCAGGACAAGCAGCATGGCAAACAGCAGCACGCCATGGTGAGCGCTGGCTGTCGAAAGCGAGACGGAAAGCATCGCCGCGACAACGGTTATCGCCCAGTTGCTCGTCCGGTCCAGGCGGTCGCGCCACCCAGCCATGCGCGCAATCTCGGCGCGATGAAAGTGGGACATCGTGGTTACGAGTTCGCCGGACGACAATGTCCTTCCGATGGGATCCGGCGCCGGCAACACTTCCGCCATGACAATGCCTCCACCCGCCACGCGAAAACGGCCGGATGGAGATATCGTTCCGACGCTCAACCCGCTGGGCGCAGCCAGACCTTGTTGTCGTGGAAGGCGGCGCCGCCATAGGGCGCCGGCGCATCGGCGCCGGTGAGCACGTTGATGCCCTCGCCGCGCTCATGGGCGCTGTTCGGCCAGATGCCTTCGGCGACGACCACGCCACGCTTGATGCCGTCGAACAGTTTTGCGTGCAGCACCACTTCGCCACGCTGGTTGCCGACCTCGACACGGCCGCCGTCGGCGACACCAAGTGCCGCCGCATCATCGGGATGCAGGAGCAGCTCCGGCCGGCGCTCTTTTGCCTGCGATACCGGCGTTTCGGCAAAGGTCGAATTGAGGAAATTGCGCGCCGGCGAGGTCGTCAGCCGGAACGGATGCGCCGCGTCGGCGACCTCGATCAGGTCGACATGATCGGGAAATTCCGGCAACTGCTCCACAGGCCCGAACAGGCCCATGCTTTTCGGCGGCCGGTTGGGCGCCGCCTGGCCCGTCCAGTCGGCGCGAAAATGGAATTTCTTGTCGGCATGGCCGAAGCCGTCCAGGAAATGCGCGGCCGCGAAATCCGGCTGCAGGTCGAGCCATTTCTGCTCTTTCAGGCTCGAAAAGCTGCCCAGCTCGCGCTTGCCCAGAATGATATCGATATGCTGTTGCTCGGTCATGCCGAAGCCCGGACGGTCGGCGACACCGAGCCTTTTGCCGAGCTCCTCGATGACGAAATGGTTGGTGCGCGGGCCTTCCGGCGGGTCGATCAGCTTCGGCCCGAGCGTGATGTGCTGGTTGCCGCCACCCTTGTAGACGTCGTCATGCTCGAGGAACATCGTCGCCGGCAGCACGACATCGGCGAGCTTTGCCGTGTCGGTCATGAACTGCTCATGCACACAGGTGAAGAGATCGTCGCGCAGGAAGCCCTGCTTCACCAGCCGCTGCTCGGGCGCGACATTCACCGGATTGGTGTTCTGGATCAGCAGCGCCGTCACCGGCGGACCGCCATAGAGCGCATCCTTGGCGCCGGTCAGCACCGGGCCGATGCGCGAATGGTCGAGATGGCGGATCGAGGGATCGCGCATCCTGGTGCCTTCCAGCAGCTCCTGGTTGAGCTTGAAGATACCGGAATTGGAATGGAAGGCGCCGCCTCCCTCATACTGCCAGCAGCCGGTGACCGCCGCGATCGAGGCCGCGGCATGCATGTTGACCGAACCGTTGCGCTGCCGCGAAAAACCGTAGCCGAGGCGGAAATAGGTCTTCTTCGTCGTGCCGACGAGACGGGCGAAGGCCTCGATTTCGTCGACGGAAAGCCCAGTGATGTCAGCGGCCCATTGCGGCGTCCTTGTCTGAAGATGCGCTTCCAGACAGTGCGGATCGTCGGTGTATTTTTCCAGATAGGCGCGGTCGGCCATGCCGTCACGGAACAGCACATGCATCACCGCACAGGCCAGCGCGCCGTCGGTGCCGGGCTTCAGCACCAGGCCGAGATCGGCCTGCTTCATCGTTGCATTTTCGTAGACGTCGATGACGACGATCTTGGCTGCGCGTTCCTTGCGCGCCTTGATGGCGTGGGTCATGACGTTGACCTGCGTGACCACGGCGTTGGTGCCCCAGATCACCACGCAGTCGGACTTTGCCATTTCGCGCGGGTCGGGTCCGCGCAGCGCGCCGGCGCCCATCATCCAGCCGGTCCAGGCCAGATTGGTGCAGATCGAACCGAAGAAGCCGGAGTATTTTTTGGCGTGCCTGAGCCGCTCGATGCCGTCGCGCTGCACCAGCCCCATCGTGCCGGCATAGTAATAGGGCCAGACCGTCTCCGAGCCGTATTTTGCCTCCGCCGCGATGAATTTTTCAGCGACCAGATCGAGCGCCGCCTCCCAGCTGAATTCCTTCCAGGCGCCGTCGCCCTTGGCGCCGGCACGGACCAGCGGCTTCAGCAGGCGGTCGGGATGATGGACGCGGTCGGCATAGCGGGCGACCTTGGCGCAGATGACGCCGGCCGTGTAGCTGTTGGATTTGGCGCCATGGACACGGCCGATGCGCTTTTCGTCGAGCAGTTCGACCTCGAGAGCGCAGGTCGAAGGGCAATCATGCGGACAGGCCGAATGGCCGATTTTGAGCTTGGCGTGCTGATTCATGGGAGCAAACTAGCCGGTTGTGATAGCGGCGTGTAGGGCCAGATGGGCGGGCCTACATCCCCCTCTGGGCTATTCGTCGGAAAGGCCGATCAAGTCCAAGAATGCATCAAAGTCCGGCGCAATGGGCCAAACGCTTTCGACAAGATCGATATTTGTCATGTCAAACGCAACGAGCGGATAAAGCCCCACTGTGCGTAGATCGAACGCAATCGCCTCGCCGCCCCCGTTGCTGCCGATAACGAAAAAACCCGGAAAGAACTCCTTGAATGTCCCCTGTTGCTCTATTTCGATCACCTCTTCCGCAGCGTGCAAGGCAAGCCATAGCGGCTGGACTGGCAGGGGGCCCTCACCACCGTTGCTGAAAGAGAGAAGGGCAACATAGCTTTCAGGCAGGACCAAAGGCCCCACGTCCCTGAGTTTCTCGATCGCTTCGTCTGACGCTCCATCTTTTTTGCGCCACTCCCGACCTTCAAGCATCTCATTCACCTCCTACCGCGAACCATTTGGGTATCCGGGAACGTACCCGGCCACATGACCGCGACACGCTTGAGCAACGCGTCGTAGGCGCGGCATTTCGGGCATCTCCCCCGCGAGGGGGGAGATTGCGCTCTTCCTACTCCGCCGTGCCTTCCTCGTACTCCGCCGACATCGACAGCCATTTTTCCTCATGGCCGGCCAGCTGTTGCGCAAGTTGTGAGCGCTCCTTGGCCAGCCTTGTCGCGGTCGACGGGTCCTTTTCGTAGACGGCCGGATTGGCGAGTTCGTCCTCGATCAGGTCGATGCGCTTGCGGAGACGGTCCATCAGCGCTTCAGTGGCGCGGATTTCCTTGGCCAGCGGCTCGAAGGCGGCGCGGCGCGCGGCTGCATCGCGACGGCGGTCGGCCTTCGACGCTTTGTCCGCCTCGCGCTTGCCGCGGCGGTCGCCGGAGACGCCGGTGACCAGCGTCTTGTAATCCTCGAGGTCGCCGTCATACGGGTTAACCGCGCCGTCCTTGACCAGCCACAGCCGGTCGGCGGTCGCTTCGAGCAGATGGCGGTCGTGCGAGATCAGGATGACCGCGCCGGGAAAATCGTTCAGCGCGTGGATCAGCGATTCACGACTGTCGATGTCGAGATGGTTGGTCGGCTCGTCGAGAATGAACAGGTTCGGCCCCTCGAACGCCGACAGGCCCATCAGGAGCCGGGCCTTCTCGCCGCCGGACAGATCCTTGGCGGCGGTGTTCATCTTTTCGGTGGTCAGGCCGAACTGGGCGACGCGGCCGCGCACCTTGGATTCCGGCGCATCCGGCATCAGCCGGCGGACATGCTCATAGGCGTTTTCGTCTGGCCTGAGGTCGTCGAGCTGGTGCTGGGCGAAGATTGCTACCTTCAGCCCGGGCGCCACCGTCATGCTGCCGGTCTCCGGCTTCAGCCGGCTGGCCAAAAGCTTGGCGAAAGTCGACTTGCCGTTGCCGTTGGCGCCGAGCAGCGCGATGCGGTCGTCGGCATCGATGCGCAGCGTCATCTTCTTCAGGATCGGCGCACCCTCGGTGTAGCCGACGTTGACGTTGTTCAGCGCAATGATCGGCGAGGCCACCGTCTTCACCGGCTCCGGAAAGGAGAACGGCCGCACCGTGTCGTTCACGATCGCGGCGATCGGCTTCATCTTCTCCAACGCCTTGATGCGCGACTGCGCCTGCCTCGCCTTCGACGCCTTGGCGCGGAAGCGCTCGACGAAGGATTCCATGTGCTTGCGCGCGGCTTCCTGCTTGACGCGACCCTTCTCCTGCAATTCGCGCTGCTCGGTGTATTGGCGCTCGAACTGGTCGTAGCCGCCGCGCCAGAAGGTCAGCTTCTTCTGGTCGAGATGGACGATCGAATTGACGGCGCGGTTGAGCAGGTCGCGATCGTGCGAAATCAGCAGCACGGTGTGCGGGTATTTCGACACGTAGTTTTCCAGCCACAGCGTGCCTTCGAGATCGAGATAATTGGTCGGCTCGTCGAGCAGCAGCAGATCGGGCTCGGCAAACAACACGGCGGCCAGCGCGACGCGCATGCGCCAGCCGCCGGAGAAGGACGAGGCCGGCCGCCGCTGCGCCGCATCGTCGAAGCCGAGGCCGGCGAGAATGGTGGCGGCGCGTGACTCGGCCGAGTGCGCATCGATATCGGCCAGCCGCATGTGGATGTCGGCGATGCGGTGCGGATCGGTCGCCGTCTTTTCCTCTTCGAGCAGCGCACTCCGCTCGAGATCGGCCTTGAGCACGATCTCGATCAGCGGCTCCTCGGTGCCCGGCGCTTCCTGCGCGACCTGGCCGATGCGCGTGTTCTTGGGCAGGCTGATCGAGCCGGTCTCGGAGGCGAGGTCGCCGGTGATCGCCTTGAACAGGGTCGTCTTGCCGGTGCCGTTGCGGCCGACAAGGCCAGCCTTGCTGCCGGCCGGCAAGGTCAGTGAGGCATGGTCGAGAAGCAGGCGTCCGGCCATGCGGAGCGAAAGGTCGTTGATGATCAGCATGGCCGGGCTTTTGCACGGGACAACCATGCTTCGCAAGGGCTTGAGCCCCGGTTCGCCGCATAAGCCGCGAAAACCGGCAAGCAAGTCAGCGGCCGCGCCGCGACTTCCCGCAAAACGCAAAAAGAACCCGCTATCCTGAGGGGGGACAAGGAGAGCGGGCTCTTTCGTGAACGGCGGCCTTGGGAGCGTCCGATCGACATCCAAACACGCAGCAGCTTGGTTTGTTCCATGGGAAGAACGAACAATGTGATGAACAAACGCTGCTGTGGCCGGCAGGTTTGTCCACAGGGGCGTGCCGTCTGTACGCTATCAACCATGACGCTGCGGAAAGACTCGGCTATCCTTGGATGTGCGGCGGGCCTGATCTCCGCCTGGCCGGCGCCATCAGCTTCCTCCCAAGCGGCGCCGGCCACCTTCCTTGACCGGAGCCGACTCCATTTGAGGCAGTCATTGTTTCGGCGGCGTGCCGGGCTGATCGCCGCCGGTCGTCGATTTCGGCACCGGATTCTTGTCGACCTGCGGGTTCTGCTCGACGGTATCGCTAGGGGCCTTGGTCGGCTGGATGTTGTTGTCGCAACCCGCAACAGTCAGAGCTGCCATAAGCAGCAGGATTGAGCGCTTTTTCATCGCAGTCTCCTCTCGCCCGACAACGAGGCGTCGGCGATTTGGTTGCGCGTCCGGTGTCGTTCCCGCATTCGCCGAGGAGCCGGGGAACAAAATGCCGCGTCTCCGGTTGCTGCACAATCAATGGAGGAAGGCATGATCCGTCTGCTCATCGCCGGGGCAATCGTCTATGTTGCCTATCGCGTCGCCAGGAAAGTGATCGACGAGGTGCCCGACGATTTCGATCCGCTGCTGTTGCCGCCGCCACAGGACGATCGCGAGGCGCTGCGGCGGCAATCGGCAAGCATGGGCGTTGAGCCTGAGCGTTAGTCGACAGGCCTGTCCGCAAAGGCTTCTTCGTTCACGAGCCCTATTCCGGCTCCGCAAACTGTTGCGAACAAAGCAGAAACGATGCTTGATGGGCGATGAACCTCGCCGCCCGTGATTCGTCCTTCCAGCCGGCCTATCTGGCGAAGCTCAATACCGAGCAGCGGCTTGCCGTCGAACATGGCGACGGCAAGATCGCCGGACCGTTGCTGGTGATTGCCGGCGCCGGCTCCGGCAAGACCAACACGCTGGCGCACCGGGTCGCGCATCTGATCGTCAGGGGTGCCGACCCGCGCCGCATCCTTTTGATGACATTTTCGCGCCGTGCCGCGGCGGAAATGGCCAAGCGGGTCGAGCGCATCGCCGGCGAGGTGCTGGGGCGCGATGTCTCGGTGATCACCGATGCGCTGAGCTGGGCCGGCACGTTCCACGGCATCGGCGCCAGGCTGCTGCGCGATTATGCGCTGGAGATCGGTCTCGATCCGGCCTTCACCATCCACGATCGCGAGGATTCCGCCGACCTGATGAACCTCGCCCGCCACGAGCTTGGGTTTTCGAAGACCGAAGCCCGCTTCCCGACCAAGGGCACCTGCCTGGCGATCTATTCGCGCGCCGTCAACGCACAGGCGCCGCTCGGCGAGGTGCTGGGTTCGGTGTTCCCGTGGTGCGCCGGCTGGGCCGAACAGCTGAAGCAATTGTTCGCCCGATATGTCGAGGCCAAGCAGGGGCAGAACGTGCTCGATTACGACGACCTGCTGCTCTACTGGGCGCAGATGGCCGGCGAGCCGGAAATCGCCGCGCATCTGGGTGCACGTTTCGACCATGTGCTGGTCGACGAGTACCAGGACACCAACCGGCTGCAGGCCTCGATCCTGACGGCGCTCAAGCCCGACGGATCGGGGCTGACGGTGGTCGGCGACGACGCGCAGTCGATCTATTCGTTCCGCGCCGCGGAAGTGCGCAATATCCTGGATTTTCCCAAGCAGTTCGCGCAGCCGGCCGAGGTCGTCATGCTGGAGCGCAACTACCGCTCGACCGAGACCATCCTGGCGGCGGCCAATGCGGTGATCGGCGAAGCTTCGGAACGTTTCACCAAAAATCTCTGGACCGAGCGCAAATCGGCGGAAAAGCCGAAGCTGGTGAGTGTGCGCGACGAGACCGAGCAGGCGAGCTATGTCTGCCAGGCGATACTCACCGAACGCGAGGCCGGCACCGTTCTCAAAGCACAGGCGGTGCTGTTTCGCGCCTCCCACCATAGCGGCCCGCTGGAGATCGAGCTGACGCGCCGCAACATCCCCTTCGTCAAGTTCGGCGGGCTGAAATTCCTCGATGCCGCCCACGTCAAGGATATGCTGGCCGTGCTGCGCTTTGCCGAAAACCCGCGCGACCGCGTCGCCGGCTTTCGCGTGCTGCAACTTCTGCCGGGCATCGGCCCTTCGGCCGCCAATGCGATCGTCGAGACCATGGCAAATTCGCTTGACGAGGCGATGGGGCTTGCCCGCTATCGGCCGCCGCAGCGTGCCGCCGACGACTGGCCGGGCTTTGTCGCGCTCTATAGCGGCCTGCGTGCCGGCGCGCAAAAATGGCCGGCCGACATCGAACAGGTCAGGCTCTGGTACGAGCCGCATCTGGAACGTATCCACGAGGATGCAACGACGCGCCGGGCCGATCTCCTGCAGCTCGAGCAGATCGCTTCCGGCTATGCGTCGCGCGAGCGCTTCCTCACCGAGCTGACACTCGATCCGCCGGACGCGACCAGCGACGAGGCCGGGCCGCCGCACCGCGACGAGGATTATCTGATCCTGTCGACGATCCATTCGGCCAAGGGCCAGGAGTGGAAGAACGTCTTCGTGCTCAACACCGTCGACGGCTGCATCCCGATCGATCTCGGCGTCGGCAGCAAGGAGGACGTCGACGAGGAGCGGCGGCTGCTCTACGTGGCGATGACGCGGGCCAAGGACAGCCTGCACCTGGTCATGCCGCATCGCTTTTTCGTCCACGGCCAGGCGGCGCGCGGCGACCGCCATGTCTATGCCTCGCGCACGCGCTTCATCCCGCGCTCGATCCTCGGCGCCTTCGAGCAGGTGGCATGGGCCAGCGTCCAGGCCAGAGACGATCCGCGCCGCCAGCCGCAGGTGCGTGTCGACCTCGGCGCCCGCATGCGCGGTATGTGGAAATAGGCACCCGCCTCGACGTCGGCGCTGCTCGCCCGGCGACCGCTCCCGAAGCCGGCGAAAAAAACAATCCCGGCAACATGGAACCTCGCGCCGTGATCCGCGTTTCTGCCCGACCCCCAGACCGGAGAACGGCGTCCGCCGTGACCTCCGCCCATTCGAGAGGCCAGAATGCACGACAGGACGTTTTCCACCCCGGTCGCCCTAACCGTTGGCGCCGGCTACAAGCGTACGATCGCTTCGTTCTCCGAGATGCACGAATTCCTCACCGAGTTCCCGCCTTCCCGCCGGCGGCTGAGCTATGGCGCCGCGGTAAAGGCCTGCGAGGCGGCACGTGCCGGCGATATCTCGGCCGAAGCGGCACGCGACGCCCTGATCACCTTCGCCGTGACGGCAGGCATCCTCTGGCCGGCCGCCCAGCCGGCAGTCTCGGTCAAGCCGGTCGCCCGGGGCCTCGGCGGCTACGCCGCCTGACAGAAACGACCATCAATGGACCGTCATCGGGCCGCCGCCCGGCGGGTCGCCCGCTGCCGCGGTTTCGAAACTGACCTGATTGCGGCCGTTCGATTTGGCCTTGTAAAGGTGCTTGTCCGCCACCACGAACATCTCGGCGTAGGTGGTCGGCCCGCTGAAGGCGACGCCGCCGATGCTGACCGTGAGAGGACAGGGCCGGCCGCCAGGCGTGAACTCCGCCTCACGGACGCGCCGGCGAATTGTCTCCGCCACCAGCCAGGACTGCGAAGGATCTGCGCCGGGAAGGAAAACCGCAAATTCCTCGCCGCCGATCCGGCCGACGATGTCGGCGCCGCGTAGCTGGCCCTGGATTGTCTTGGCGATCAGCTTGAGCGCCTGGTCTCCGCAGTCGTGGCCGAGGCGGTCGTTGACGGATTTGAAATGGTCGGCATCGACGATCAGCAAGGCTCCGGCATTTACGACGGAATGGCCGCGGGCCTGTTCGAGATAGGCCTCGACGAGCATGGAAAATGCACCCCGGTTGAATACCGCCGTCAGGCTGTCGGTCGCCGCGACGACGGCCAGTACCTTCTGCGCGATCGCCAGCTGGCGCATTTTCCACATGAGGAAGAAGAAGAACGAGCTGGCCAGGACAAGCGGCAGCAGCAGGTCTGTGAGCTGCGCCCGCCACAGCGCTTCCGGCGACAAATATGGGAAATTGAAGGAATCGACGAGGAATGCGGCTGCAATGCAGACCGCCGTGCCTGCGACGGTAACCGCCACGACCCTGCCCCAGCTCGTCGGGGACAAATCGATCTGCATGCTTTTGCTCCTGCTTCAGCAGGCTACCTTGAAGCAACAGCGCAAACGAAGTCCTAAGACTTTGCTTTCAATTCGATCGCAGTCGAAGCGAACCAGCCGTCGAGATGGCGGCCAGATAAGAAGATCGGTCCTAAATCAGCTGCCTTCTGATGCTCATCCGCGTCACCGCGGTCACAAGAATGGCGCCGATCATGAAATAGATGGTCGCGACGATGTCGCCCTGGTGGAAATAATAACCGGAGTTGAGAAGCGCCAGGACCACGGCGAAGAACGCCACAAGGCGCAAGGGTTCATTGGGCATGCGTGCCAATTCTCGCTGTTGCTGCTGAATGCTGCTGAAGCGGCCGCCCTCACGACCGTGCGCTCCATAAAATGTTTTGGCGCGTTTTGCAATCTCGGCAGATCGTCCTCTATCCACCGTCCGCTTCACCAGCCGCCCCAGGTTCAGGCGAAGGCCCTGCCCTCCTCGCTGCGCTGGAACATCGTCAGGTCCAGTCCGAGGCTTGGTTTGCCCAGAATGGTCAGGATCGCATGCGCCTGGCCGCGGTGGTGGGTCTGGTGGTTGAAGAAGTGGTCGAGCGCCGGCGCCAGCCGCTGCGAGACGGTGCGCATATCCGAGACGGTCATGTAGGAGAAGCGGCCCGACAGCGCCTTGTCGCTCAGGCCGTCGACCCAGTCGATGATCCGTTTGTCCTCGGCCTCGCGCGCCAGCCGCAAGCCTGGCAAGGCGCGGTGCAGGACCGTGTCGAGCCTTGCCGGCGCGTCGCCCTCACCGGTGAAGCGTTTCATCCAGATACGGTCGGCTGCCAGGAGGTGGTTGAGCGTTCCCATCATTGAACCGAAGAAGACGCCGATATTGCGGTCGAACTCTTCCTCGTCGAGATCGGCGGCGGCATCGTAGATGCGGCCGTTGGCCCATTGATTGTAGGCCGCAAACATCCTGAAATGCTGTTTCATTCTTCTCTCGACCTGCGAGACCCCCTGCGCGGGTCTGTTTCGGCCATAGTTAGACTGCAAGGACGCTGCCGCCAATGACCATTCTGCTCTATGACCTTGTCGGACGCGACGCCGCCCGCCCATTCAGCCCACATTGCTGGAAGGCGGCGATGGCGCTGGCCCACAAAGGGCTCGACATCACCAGCGTGCCGACCCGTTTCCTCGAAGTGCCGAAGGTGGAAGGCGGCGTCTCGAAGCTCGTTCCGGTGATCCGAGACGGCGAGACGGTGGTCGCCGATTCCTTCGCCATCGCGCTCTATCTCGAGGAGGCCTATCCCGAGCGGCCGACATGTTTTCCGGCGACGGCGGCAAGGCGACGGCGCGCTTCATCGAACGCTGGTCGCAGCTGACCATCCATCCCTACGTCACCACCGCGGCGCTACTGGACCTGCATGCCATGCAGGACGAGGCGAATGCCGCCTATTTCCGGCAGAACCGCGAACAGCGCTTCGGCAAGCGCTTGGAGGCGGTTTACGCCACCCGCGACGCCGGGCTCGCCGGCTTCCGCGCCTCGCTGGAGCCGCTCCGCTCGATGCTCGGCTATCAGCCCTTCATTGGCGGCCCGTCGCCGCTATTTGCCGATTACATCGTTCGGCGCGCTGCAATGGGCGCGTATCGCCACGCCCTACCGGCTGCTCGACGACAGCGATGTCGTGGCTCAATGGTTCGAACGATGCCTCGATCTGCATGGCGGCCTCGGCCGCAACGTCGTGGCGGCAGCGATCTCCCGCCTCGAGAGTTGAAATCGGCAGCTTCATCGGCAACGCCACATTTTGTTCTTGCTTTGTGCCGGCAGCTATGCTACTAATTTGGGTATGGTGCTGATTCGTACCGACGACCCGCCCGGCTTGCCGAGGCGGGTTTTGTTTGCCGATCAAGGTTCAACGGCGTAAATGACGGCAACGTCGCCCGGCCTCTAAAGCGCGTCGCGTTTGGCCTGCCTCATGTGACGCGCTTTAGGTTCTTGTTTTGATGCATGTCGTTACCGCAAAACCGCTGCACACCTTTGCGCGACATGCACTTGTTTTGACGCATGTCGTTGCCGCAAAACCGCTGCACACTTTTGCGCGACATGGATTAGAATTCCCGCCCGGCGAAATGCGACAACGCGGGTAGACGACGTGTCGCTTGAGGCGCCGCATCACTGCCCGGATCGAAGCAAACAAGACGAAAATCCGGCGAACCGGGCAACCACAACAAAGGCAGCGCGCCATGACCGCAAACCCAGAGTTCCCGGCCGACTTTCGCGCCGGGCTCGCCAAGCTCTTCCTGTGGCGGCGCGACGTCAGGCGGTTCAAGCCGACGCCGCTCCCGGAAGGGGCGCTGGAGCGGCTGCTCGAGCTTGCCAGCGCCGCGCCGTCCGTCGGGCTGAGCCAACCTTGGCGCTTCGTCATCGTCGAGAGCGAAACATGCCGCGCCGCCGTCAGGGCATGCTTCGAGCGCTGCAACGCGGAGGCACTCGCAAATTTTTGCGGTGAACGCGCCGCGCTCTATGGGCGCCTGAAACTTGCCGGCCTGAACGAGGCGCCCTGCCAGCTTGCGGTTTTCGCCGACCGCGCAACCGAGCAAGGGCATGGGCTTGGCCGCCAGACCATGCCAGCCACCATAGACTATTCCGCTGTCATGGCGGTCCACACGATGTGGCTGGCGGCGCGCGCCGAGGGAATAGGCATGGGCTGGGTCTCGATCCTAGATCCGGCCGAGATAGCGACGATCCTGGACGTGCCGCCGGAGTGGACACTGATCGGTTACTTCTGCATCGGCTACCCCAGCGAGAACCACAGCGTGCCGGAACTGGAACGGGAAGGCTGGGAAACGCGGCGGCCGTCTATCGTGACAAGGCGGTAGTGGAATGGCAGCGCTGCCTTCCTCCTTGCGGGGAAGAATGACTCCTCCCCTGCAGGGCTGTGGATATCATGGATGGTTGGCCGATCGTCAGCATGCCAGCAAGACACCATGGCAAAGCCGGTCGTGAAGGCCTTGACCTGAGGAAGTGCATAGAATGTTTCGCTACGACATGCAGGCCGAGATCTGGGTCTATCCGGGCAAGGGCGGCTGGCATTTCGTGACCCTGCCGCCGGAGCTTGGAGCCCGGATCAAGACGGCGATGGTGGGGATGGCAAGGCCCTGGGGCTCGCTTGGCGTGGAGGCCGTCATCGGCCAGACCAGATGGCGGACATCGCTGTTTCCAGACAAGAAATCCGGCAGCCTGCTCTTGCCGATCAAGACCGCGGTGCGGGTCCGCGTAGGCCTCCGGGCTGGCGACACGGCCAACCTGACGATCGAGATGCAGTTATGACGACGTCGGGTCAGGCTGACGACGACGCGCTATAGGGCGGCCAGTCGATCGGACCCAAGTGGGTACCGGTTGTCGGAAAATCCGATCTCAACAAAAAGATGAGCGGCGGCATGGTTCGACTTGAAAGTCCGCCGCCCCAGCGCAGAAATGCGCGCTGCGCCGGCCTCCCCTTGGCAAGGCGGCGGGCGGCTTGTATAGAGCCCGCCACCCTCAATTCCACTCTCCATCACAAGGACGACCCCATGGCGCTCGAACGCACCTTTTCCATGATCAAGCCGGACGCGACCCGTCGCAATCTCACCGGCGCTATCACCAAGATACTGGAAGATGCCGGCCTGCGCGTCGTCGCTTCGCGCCGGGTGTGGATGAGCCGCCGCGAGGCGGAAGGTTTCTATGCCGTCCACAAGGAACGTCCGTTCTTCGGCGAGCTGGTCGAATCCATGTCGTCGGGCCCGACAGTCGTGCAGGTACTGGAAGGCGAGAACGCCATTGCCAAGAACCGCGAAGTGATGGGCGCCACCAATCCGGCAAGCGCCGCCGAAGGCACTATCCGCAAGCTGCACGCACTGTCGATCGGCGAGAACTCCGTGCACGGTTCCGATGCGCCGGAAACCGCCGCGCAAGAGATCAAATACTGGTTCTCGGATACCGAGATCGTCGGCTAAGCCGGCATTCCGAACCCCATCAAAAAGGCCGGCGCAACGCCGGCTTTTTTCGCTAAAGCGCGTCGCGTTCGATCGGTCTCATGCGATGCACTTCAGGTTCTTGTTTTGATGCATGCCGGTATCGCAAAACCGCTGCACGCTGCTGCGCGATATGCAGTAGCGGACATTTTCAGCTTCAGGCTCCTCGACGGGTCACCGGTGCGTTAAGCTCGGAGGGCGGATCAAACGCCGTCCCGACAATGAGGATTTTGGGGAGCCGACAAGGCCATGACCAGCGCCATTCCCGGCTTCTTCCAGGGCACCGAAATGCCAACCAGCGGCTGGTGGGAAGCGCTGTGGCCCGAGCCCGCCAGCGTCCTGGCGGCAGTAGGCATGAAGCCCGGCACGGACGTGGTCGATCTCTGCTGCGGCGACGGCTGGTTCACGCTGCCAATCGCCAGGGTCGCCCGTCATGTAATCGCTATCGACATCGATGCCGATCTGCTCGAAGTCGCAAGGCGGCGGTTGGCCGAAGGCGGCGCGGGCAATTGCGAGTTTGTGGCGGGCGACGCCTATGAGCTTGCCGGGCTGGTGCCTCAGACCGTCGACTTCGTTTTCATGGCCAACGCTTTCCATGGCGTTCCGGACCGGCCGCGCCTTGCCCGCGCCGTGCGGACGACGCTTGACCCTGCCGGTCGTTTTGCCATCGTCAACTGGCACCAGTATCCGCGCGAGCAAACCACGCTCTTGGGCGAGCCGCGCGGGCCAAAGACCGAGCTGAGGCTGTCACCCAAACAGACCATCGCGGCGGTGGAAGCGAGCGGGTTCAAGCTTGCCGAATTGGTTGATGTGCCGCCCTATCACTATGGCGCGGTATTCAAACAAGCGACAAATTGAGAATGCCGGGCGTATGCGACTTTGTCGCTAGGATGTGTGTCGCCCGCCGCCCCCTAGCGGCGGGTTCTGTCAGTCTATTTCGCCTGGCGTTCCTTCACGTTCGCATGTTCATTCGCCGCCTCGGTGTCGGTGGACGGGGTCTTGGTCTCTTCACCTGAAAACGGGCTGCCCTGCCCCGGTGCGAGATCGCCGCTATGGCCGGCCTTGTTGGTCTGGAACGGTTGGCTGTCCGCTTTGAGACCGTGGTCAAGAGCATTGACAAGATGGTCGTCCGCCTTGGCAAGGCCGGTAAAGGCAAGGAGCGATGCACCGGTGGCGGCAAGGATAAGCGTGTGCGTTTTCATGTCTGGACTCCTTTGAGTTAAGGCCAGAACGAGCCGCAGCCATTCTGGCGGCTTCAACGAAGGGACAAATGTCCCTTTTGCCTTACCCGCCATTTTATGTGGAACTAACGCGCCCTCTGCCCGGCCTCTTCCCGCTGAAACACATCGTGATCGACATGCGGCTGCCGCGCGGGCCAATCGGCGCGGACTAAGCGCTAGCTCGCGGCATTGAAGCGCAGGATGTCGCGGCCATCTCTGTCGGCGATGACAAGCTTGCCGGCGTCGACGTGGTAGGATGCTGCTTTGGCCAGCGCCTCGAACAGCGCCTTTTCCTCGGCCATGACCTGAGGCGCGCAGGCCTTAAAGGTCGAGCCGATGTCGCTGATAGCGATCGTCGAGCCGTTTATCCTGGCGGTGGCGAAATAGACGTTGCAAGGGCCGCTGCCGCCGGCCTTGCCGGCTTCGCTGATGCGGAATGTCGCCCGCGGCTCGGCAATCACGCCGACGCCGTCGATATATTCGACCAGCCAGCTTTGGCCGAACACGGAAGGTGCCGCCGGCTCGTCGCCCGGCGCCGCCATTTTCAGCATGATGGTCTGTGGCGCGTCGCTGAGCGGGTCGAACTGATGGCGCGTATCGGTGACGAATAGCAGCCGGTCATCGACGGTGATGCGCGCCTGCAGCGCGTAGGTCATATCAGGCCGGATCACCCGCGGGTCGAAGCTGATCTCGAACTTGATCGGCACCTGGCCGGCCGGCACCACCTTGCGCTCGCCGATGATTGCTGCCGGCGCGTCGGCCAGCGACACGTCGGCAAGCTGCACGGAAAGCACGGCATTGGGCGGCAGCGCGATGCGCTCGCGATACATCACCTCGCCCTTGAGGGTCTTTTCGGCAGCCACGGAACGATCCGGAACGGCAAGTATGCCAACGGCCAGCGGCACCAGTCCGAAGATGAAGAACTCGGCGATCCTGTCCAGCATGATCCTGCTCCCCTTCCGGCAAAGGGTTTCGCAGGATTGCGGTCAATGAATGGCCGGCGGCGTATGGGCATGGCTGTCCCAGGAATTTATTTGGACGGCGGGGCGCTTCCAGCGGTCCGCCGCCTTGTCGTCGGCCTTCTTGGCCGCTCCGCAAACTCTGTTCAGTCCACGCTCGGCGACTATTTCGGAAAAGCCCATGCCGCAGGATGAGCTCCAGTCGAGCGATCTCGGCCGCCGGTTTGACTATGCCGCGGCATTCACCGCCGGTTTGCTCGATCCTGACCGTGCCCCGCCTGACTCTGTCTCGGGGCCGAACGGAAAGGCTGCGATCAAGCGATATGCCGTCTACCGCAACAACGTCACGGTCAGTCTGATCGATGCGCTGGCCGCCAGCTTTCCAGCGACGCTGCGCATCACCGGCCCGGATTTCTTTCGCGCGATGGCGCGCTTTCACATCCGCGAAACGCCACCCACCTCGCCGCTTCTATTCGAATATGGCCGCGACTTTCCCAATTTCATCGAGCGCTACGAACACGCGCAGTCGATGCCGTGGCTGGCCGACGTGGCGCGCATCGAGCGGGCCTGGCTCGATGCCTATCATGCCGCCGACGCGGAGGCGCTGTCGGCTGAGGCACTGGCGTCGATCCCTCGCGAGAGGCTTGCCGACACCGTGCTGCGGCCGCATCCGGCGACGCGGGTCGCGCGCTCCCGGTTCCCGGCAGTCACGGTCTTCGCGGCAAACCGGAACGACGCTCCTGTTGGGCCGATCCGGGCAACGGGCGCCGAAGATGCGCTGGTCACGCGGCCCGGCCTCGAGGTCTTCGTCCGCCACCTACCACCCGGCGGCGCAGTATTTATCTCGCATCTGGTCGCGGGCGAGTCGCTCGGCGCAGCGGCCGCGGCGGCGTTTGCGGAGAGTGCCGAATTCGAGCTTTCCGCCAACATTGCCGGCGTGCTGGAAGCGGGAGCCTTCACGACGGCACATCAGGAAAGGTGAGCACGATGAGCGATAGGCAGAACGCGAGCACCGAACCGCAAGGGGTGGCCGCTCTCGTCGAAAGGCTGAATGCCGCCCTGCGCACGATCGCGACGCCATCGCTGACGCAGCTTGTCCTGCGCTGCGCCCTCGCTGTCCCGTTCTGGCGGTCCGGCGTCAACAAATGGGACGGTTTTCTACAGTTGAACGATGTCGCAGTGCTGCTTTTCAGCTCGGAACTCAAATTGCATCTGCCGGGCGGTCCTTATGATTTTCCGGCACCTGCGCTCGTGGCGTTCGCTTCAGGGTCAGCGGAGATCGTGTTGCCAGTTCTCCTTGTTATCGGCCTGGCGACGCGACTGGCGGCATTCGGGTTGCTGCTGATGACGCTGGTCATCGAGTTCACCGTGCCGGACGGCTGGCCGCTGCACATTACCTGGGCGGCGATGGCGCTTGGCATCATGGCCTGGGGAACCGGCCGGATTTCGCTCGATCATCTGATCGGCACTGACAAAGGTTGAGGGCTCGCGGAAGCCTGGTCAGTCTCGCTTCCAGCGGCTCGCCGCCTTGTCGTCGGCCTCCTTGGCGTCGACCCAGCCGCCTTCGGAACCGTCGCTATGGTGTTCCTTTTTCCAGAACGGCGCCCGTGATTTCAAATAATCCATCAGGAAATTCGCGGCCTCGAACGCCGCCTGCCGGTGGGCCGAAGCGGACACCACCAGCACGATGTTTTCGCCCGGCGCGATCTTGCCGTGGCGATGGATGACGGTGAGCCCCTGCAGCGGCCAGCGCGCGATTGCCTCGCCGGCGATGCGGGATATCTCGGCTTCGGCCATTCCGGGATAATGTTCGAGCTCGAGCGCGGAGAGCCTGCCTTGCTCATCGCGGCAGAGGCCGGAGAAGGTCACCACAGCGCCGATGTCGTTGCGACCCCTGTTCAGCCTGGCGATCTCGGCGGCGACGTCGAAATCCTCCGCCTGGATGCGCACGACAGGCACCACCGCGGACATGGTTCAGCCACCGGTCATCGGCGGGAACAGCGCGATCTCGCGCGCGCCGGCGATCTTTTCGCGGTGCTCGACATGTTCCTGGTTGATGGCGACGCGGATCACGTCAGGATATTGCAGCGCGTGCTCGTATTCCTCGCCGCGCGATTTCAGCCAGCGCAACAGGTCGGCGACCGTTTCGATGCCGGCCGGCAACTCGACGTCTTCTTCCGGTCTGCCGATCCGCTCGCGCACCCAGGCGAAATAAATGAGCTTCGTCGACATGCTACTCGTCCATGATGTGCTTGAGGCCGGCGCGGAAATAGTCGTAGCCAGTGTAGAGCGTCACCAGGGCGGCGATCCACAGCAGCACCAGCCCGGTCTGGGTGGTCAGCGGAAAGAGCTTGTCGCCGGCCGGGCCCGCAAGCAGGAAGGCGATGGCGATCATCTGGATGGTGGTCTTCCATTTGGCGAGCTGCGTCACCGGCACCGAGACCTTCAAAGCCGCCAGATATTCGCGCAGGCCCGAGACCAGGATCTCGCGGCACAGGATGATGATCGCCGCCCATAGCGACCAGCCGGCGATGCCGGCATGGCGGTCGGTGTCGGCGGCAAGCAGCAGCAGGCAAGTGGCGACCAGCAGCTTGTCGGCGATCGGGTCGAGCATCTTGCCGATGTTGGAGGTCTGCTGCCAGGCGCGCGCCAGATAGCCGTCGAAGTAATCGGTGATCGAGGCGAGCAGGAAAATGATGAGCGCCGACCAGCGGGCGAAGTCGCTCGATTTCAGATGACCCTCCAGGAAAAAGCACAGCACGACCAGCGGCACCGCCAGGATGCGGGCGTAAGTGAGCATGTTGGGCAGGTTGAACGCGCGCTGGGACATGTTTTGGGAACTCTTTCTGCCTGCTTAGTCAAATCAGAAGCGAATGTGGGGGGTCAACAGGCCAGAATCGATTAGCCAGCCGAAATATCGGCAATAAGTCTTAGCTCTCGTGAAAATGATTGTAGACCAATTTCGCCACCTGTTCGGAAATGCCGTCGACCTTGACCAAGTCTTCGACGGCGGCACGGCTGACCGCCTTGGCCGTACCGAAATGCATCAGCAGCGCGCGCTTGCGGCCCGGGCCGATGCCGCTGATCTCGTCGAGCGGGCTCTTGACCATCTCCTTCTTGCGGCGGGCGCGGTGCGAACCGATGGCGAAGCGATGGACCTCGTCGCGCAGTCGCTGGACGAAATAGAGCACCGGATCGCGAACGGGCAGCGAGAATGGGGCCCTGCCCTTTACGAAGAAGCGTTCGCGGCCGGCATCGCGGTCCTGACCCTTGGCGATGCCGATGGCGACAACGCGATCCTCGATGCCGAGATCGGCGAGGATCTTGCGCACCGCCGTCATCTGGCCCTGGCCGCCGTCGATGAGGATGACGTCGGGCCAGGCGGGGAAGCCGCCCGCGTCCTCGATATCGTCGCTCGGTTCGGTAGGGCTCGCCTCGCCCGTGCCCTCGGTTTGCGGGGCATCGCCATGTTCCTTCAACAGCCGCGAGAAGCGCCGCTGCATCACCTCGCGCATCATGCCGAAATCGTCGCCCGGCGTGATCTCGGTCGAGCGGATGTTGAACTTTCGATACTGGTTCTTCACAAACCCTTCCGGCCCGGCGACGACCATGGCGCCGACGGCGTTGGTTCCCATGATGTGCGAGTTGTCATAGACCTCGATGCGCACCGGCGGCTTTTCCAGGCCGAAGGTCTCGGCAAAGCCAGTGAGCAGCCGCGCCTGAGTTGAGGTTTCGGCCAGCCGCCGGCCGAGCGCTTCGCGCGAATTCTGCAGCGCATTGTCGGTCAGGTCCTTTTTCTCGCCGCGCTGCGGCACCGAGATCGACACCTTGCGGCCGGCCCGGGTGGAGAGCGCCTCCGCCAGCAATTCCTGGTCCTCGACGCCATGCGACAACAGGATGGTGCGCGGCGTCGGCTTGTCGTCGTAGAACTGCGCCAGGAACGATCCCAGCACCTCGCCGGCTTCGAGCGCCGGATCGGCCTTGGGAAAATAGGCGCGGTTGCCCCAGTTCTGGCCGGTGCGGAAGAAGAACACCTGGATGCAGACCTGGCCGCCCTCCTGATGGATGGCGAAGACATCGGCCTCGTCGACGGTCTGCGGATTGATGCCTTGATGGCTCTGCACATGCGACAGCGCCGCCAGCCGGTCGCGATAGATGGCGGCGCGTTCGAAATCGAGGTTCTCCGAAGCCTGCTGCATGGCGGCGGAGATCTCCGTCTTCACCTTCTGGCTGCGGCCGGAAAGGAAATCCTTCGCCTCGGCGACAAGCCTTGCATAATCGCCATGCGAGATTTCGCCGGTGCATGGGCCGGCGCAGCGCTTGATCTGGAACAAAAGGCAAGGCCGGGTGCGGTTCTCATAGAAGGAGTCGGTGCAGCTCCTGAGCAGGAAGGCGCGCTGCAGCGAGTTGATGGTACGGCCGACGGCGCCGGCCGAGGCGAAGGGGCCGAAATAGTCTCCCTTGCGTGAGCGCGCGCCGCGATGCTTGTAGATACCGGGCGAGACATGATCGCCGGTCAACAGGATATAGGGGAACGACTTGTCGTCGCGCATCAGCACGTTGAAGCGTGGCCGCAAGCGCTTGATGAGGTTGGCTTCAAGCAGCAGCGCTTCGATCTCGGTGCGGGTGACGACGAACTCCATCGTCGACGTCTCGCGCACCATGCGGCCGATGCGGCTGGTGTGGAACCGGCCTTGCGCGTAGCTGGTGACCCGCTTCTTGAGGCTGCGTGCCTTGCCGACATAGAGCACGTCGCCGGCGGCATTCATCATCCGGTAGACGCCGGGCGCATTGGGCAGCCGCTTGACCAGCGTCTGGATCACCTCGGCGCCGACCATGCCGTCGGCGTCGCCGGCATGCGGGGTCCAGTCGATGGCGGTGAAGGTGACGTCCGGACCGCCGGCCGCAGGCTCGACGACCTCTTCGGCCGCCTCGTCCTCGAGGTCGATTTCGGGCGGCAGGTCGTCGGCGCCACCGCGCGTTTTTTGTTTCTGGTCCATGGGGCTCATTCCGCCATGCCTGTCACATCGGGCGTCTGCCATGCAAGGTGCTGGCCGCCGTCGAGCGCAATCATCTGGCCGGTGACCGAGCGTGCCGCCCACAGATAACGGATGGTGGCACCGAATTCCGGCAATTCCGGGCCGCGTTTCAGGATCAGCCCGGCAATCTGGGCATCGAAATCGCTGTCGTGCTGGCGCGTGTTCTTCAAGGTCGGGCCAGGACCAATAGCGTTGACGCGGATGCGGGGACCCAGCGCCTGCGCCATCATCTCGGTCGACGCCCACAATGTCGACTTCGACAGCGCATAGGAAAAATAACGCGGCGTCGGGCGCCAGACGCGCTGGTCGATCATGTTGACGATCAGCCCCTCACTGTTCTGCGGCAAGGCCCGGGCGAAAGTCTGCGCCAACAGCGCCGGCGCCTTGACATGCACGGCGAAATGGCGATCCCAGGCCGGCCAGTCGAAATCCTCAACACTGTCGTGCTCGAACAGCGAGGCGTTGTTGACCAGCAGCGACACCGGCCCGAGCGCCGCCGCCGCGCGGCCGACAAGGTTGCCGACGGCATCCATGTCGGTCAGGTCGGCAGCAACCACGGCGGCCCGGCCATGTCGACCAAAATGACCACCGTTGATTTCGGCCGCGAGCGCCTCCGCCTCGGCCAGCGAGCGATTGCAGTGAATGGCGACGGCAAAACCATGCCCGGCAAGATCTTCGACGATCGCCCTGCCGATCCGCCTCGCCCCGCCCGTCACCAGTGCCGTCGCGGCGACCTTGCTCATCTGTCAATCCTTAATCCGATGCCGATTCCGACCTGCCGGGATAGCGCCGGCAAATTATGGCCCGCCAAGCGTTAAATCCCATTTCCACCTGGGGCAAGATTGTGGCAAAGTGGCCGGTGGGCGTTCTGGTTCGACCGGAATTCGGGCCAGCCCGTCCGCAATATAGGGCGCTGGAGCCCTTATACCAAGCCGTGTGCAGTGCAGCACGGCGAACCTGCTGACATTCGCTGTTGCGAAGATGCAACGTCAAGGTTCTGCCTCATTCGTGCCAGGGAATGACCCAAGTTCAGGTTCGCTTCAGCCGCATTTCGACACGACATTTGCAACCGTTGAACGCCGGATCCGTTTCATCCCCCGGACGGGTTGAGGGCGCTCATGAAAAACAAGCCTGTGTCCTGTGGCTTAAGGAGTAAAGAACAATGCAAGCCAATCTTAAATTTGCGCGACCGCTGGCGGTGGCGTTTGGGCTGTTCGCCCTCGGCGGAACTGCCTATGCCGCGGACGTGGTTCAGGAAGAGCCGCCGGCACCTGCCCCGATTGCAGAACTTCCGGTCGCATCCTGGGCCGGTCCCTATGCCGGTGTGAGCGTCGGCTACGGCTTCGCCGGCCATGCCAAAGCCAAAGACATTGGCGTCGACGTCGACACCAAGGGTTTTGTCGGCGGCGTCTTCGGCGGCTATAATTGGCAGCAGGAGAACTTCGTCTACGGTGCCGAAGCCGATATCGGCTACAACGGCGTCAAGGGCGACGATGCCGGCATCGAGGCCAAGGGTGGCTTCGAGGGCTCGCTGCGTGCCCGCCTCGGCTATGCCGTCAGCCCGGACATCCTGCTCTACGGCACCGCCGGTGGCGCGCTGAAGAACCAGAAGATTGAAGCTGCCGGCGTAAGCGACACCAACACGCAGTTCGGCTGGACAGCCGGCGTCGGTACCGACATCAAGATCACCGACAATGTGTTCGGCCGTGTCGAGTATCGTTACACGGACTTCGGCAGGAAGGACTTCGACGGTATCGGCAAAGTTAAGTCGACCGACAATCGCGTCACTTTCGGCGTCGGTATGAAGTTCTAAGTCGTCCAAGCCACGACACGAAAAAGCCGGGCCTCGCGCCCGGCTTTTTTTGTGGCACCGGTTGGGCCGCCCGCCCTCAGGCCGGGATGGCCGGCTTCAGTTCCGGGAATTTCTCGTCGAAGCGCGCCGCCCAGCGCGTCAGCCGGCCGCGGCCCTTTTCCCATTTTCCGGCGAAGCGCAGCGAGAGATAGCCAAGGCAGGCGCGCAATGCGATTTGGCCTAAGGTGATTTTCTTCGGCAGCTTCGGCGGGTTGGCGTTGAGCAGATCGAGCGCGGCCGAAATCTTCGTCCACTGGCGCTCGAGCCAAGGCTGGTAGACCATCTCTTCCGGCCGCGTGCGCCGCTCATAGACCATCGACAGCGCACAGTCGCAGATACCGTCGGCCAATGCCTCCAGCACCTCCGCCTCAAGGCGCCTGTCGGGATTGCGCGGAAACAATGCGTTCTTCGACATCCGGTTGAGATGCTGCGTGATGGCGCGGCTGTCGTGGACCGAGCGGCCGTCATCGAGCACCAGCACCGGGATCTTGCCGAGCGGATTGGCGCCGATCAGTTCGGCCGGCCTTTCCTCGGTCTTTATCGGCACGAGATCGACCGCGATGCCAGCATAAAGTGCTGCCATGCGCACCTTGGAACTGTAGGGGGAAGTAGACGCGTAGAGCAGTCTGGGCATTGTCGATTCCTGTTTGCCGGCTACAGCTCCATATGCCCCGTTGGACGCGCAAAAGGACGCGGTAGCATTGTGACTTCGCGCATGACCCTCACCGAAAATCGATTCCGACAGGGGCTCGTGCGTGGGCACTGTTGACCGATCATGCAGGGTTCATCAACGGCCAGAGGCGGAAAACCGCGCCGCCAGCGTACAACCATTGTCTCGACGTCAATCGCGATGCGATAAGCCGCAGTGCGGCGGCAGACGCGAGCGGGTCGGACAATCCAAATCCGATTGGCTACCAACTCGGCCTTGCACCGAAGGTTAGCCTTTGGCAGCCACGAAAATCCCACCGGACTTCGCCGCATGGCGAAGCCCTGGGAGCTGCGAAAAGACGTCTTCCTCCCGCCTCTTTCTCGTTCTGCCCGACCGTCAACCAAGAAGCGACGCGCCTGTCCGGCATCCCGCCCTGACTGTCTTGAGTATTGTCCCCGACGGTAGCAGGGCGGCGACTACTTCTTGGCCTTCGCCTTTGCGGGCGCTGCTTTCGGCTTGGCCGCGGGCGCTGCTTTCTTCACTGCCGCAGAAGATTTCGCAGCGGCGGCCTTTGCCGGTGCTGCCTTCTTCGCAGCTGGCTTCGCGGCGGCCTTTGCAGCCGGCTTCTTGGCCGGTGCCGCCTTCTTTGCGGGTGCAGCCTTGGCCGGTGCTGCCTTTGCCTTAGCAGGTGCTGCTTTCTTCACGGCCGGTTTTGCCGCGGCCTTGGCGGCCGGCTTTTTGGCCGGCGCTGCTTTTGCCTTAGGCGCGGCGGCCTTCGCTTTGGCAGCGGGTGCCGCTTTCTTCACAGCAGTTGCGGCCTTTGCCGCGGCTGCTTTTGCTGGTGCTTTCTTTGCCGGTGCCTTGGATGCCGGCGCCTTGGATGACTGCTTAGCCATATCATGCCCCTTCCGTTGTGCCGACGGCCGTTATTGACCCGGCGCGTATTGCATATCTGACTCGCGGCTTGCTAGCCAGCGAAGCATTAGAATGATTTTTGCAGCTTAAGTTTCGGTTACGGCGAGCGCACGACCATTTTACCCTCGCAAAAACCGGCTGCGAATCTTTGTCTCCCGCAGTGAAGTTCTGCGACAGAAATTCTGGCCGCTCTATCTCGACCGGTCTTCTCGTCAAGCTCAGGACCTTTTCGACCAGCTTTGCGCTTCAACGTCCGGCGCTCAGCGCGAACATTGTCCAGAACGAAGGCGGTCGCCCGCCTCGTCTTGTTTGAAAAGATAAACTACAGGTAAGTAGGAAGCAACGCGACGAGCACGCCGCTGCACTATCTTGCACGGCGCGATGAAAGTAAGCAGACAGCTCACATTTCTGAAGGACAGGATATCGTTCGATAGATCCGGTCGAGCCGACCGGCGTGATCGAAAGCGCTTGGCCGTTCAGGCGCCGGGCGGCTCACGGCTCATCTGCAGCCGGCGCGAAGGCTCGGCCCTGTGGAGATGGACGGCGAAGGTATCCCATGGCGGCATGACGGAAATCTGTGCCAGGATGCGCCCCGCTTCACCGCGATGATAGCCGCCGTGCAGTACGACGTGGGTCAGCATTTCCTGTCGCGACATCAATACCTTATCCCCGTCGGTGAACACGAAGGCGAGGGGCTCGGACAGCTGCCGCGACGAAACGGTTTCGAGATAATCGGGATACCAGCGATCGGTCGCTGCGACCGCGGCGCGAAGTTCGTCGAACGCCGGCGTGTCCTCAGTGGTGGCGGCGGAGTAGCCATGGCTTGCGTCAACCAGGTGCGCCGAGAATATCCGCGACACCACATGGCTGTGATCGACGAGCCGTATCACGGCCTGCCGTTCCTTGCCGTGAACATGCGGGTCGAGACTCGCGAGCTTTTCCAGCAGTTCGTCATGGCCCAGGCCTGATAGGCAAACAGGCTGCGAACCAGAGCGAGCGCACTCATGGTCGGTGTCCTTTTCCGGAAATGCGAGTATGTTGTTTATATTTTCAGGAGAATGAGAGGGCGTGTCTACTCGCATTGCAAGACCGCATCCGCGCATGCGCAAGCAGCCGCGCCAGGCGCGTTCCAGGGCAACCGTCGAGGCGATCATCGAGGCAGCGGCTCATGTTCTGAGCGGGCTGGGCTGGGCCGGCTTCACCACCAACAAAGTGGCCGAGACAGCAGGTGTGAGCATCGGCACGCTCTACCAGTATTTTCCCGACAAGCTCTCCCTGCTCGCAGCCGTCCGGCGCCGTCACTTCGATCATGTGCTGTCGGTCATTCGCGATTCGGCGGAAGACCAAAAGCCGCTCAGGACATTCGCGCAGGAGCTGGTGCGCGGCATGATCGCGGCCCACAGCATTCACCCGACACTACACCAGGTGCTGCTCGACGAGGCGCCTGGCGATCGTGGCTCCAGGGCCGCCCATGCTTCGTTCCAGGCACAATACCTCAATCACTATGCGGCTGCTGTCGCCAGTTATCGCAAGCCAAGGAAAGGCGCCGACACGGAGGCCGTGGCGCGGGTGCTGTCGTCAGCGATCGAAGGTGTGATCCACAACGCGGCACGCCGGAACATGCTCGCCGCGCCGGAGCTGCAAAAGCAACTCGTCGAACTGATCTGCGCCTACCTATCGGGAGCGGGCCGTACCGGTCGATAGCGCATGGCACGGCGGAAGTCGGGATTTCTGTGTGTCGTTCAAAGCCGGCTTATGAGGTGCGGCAGGGACGATGCCAACAATGCCGCACCTGATGCGGCCAAGAGTGTGAGGACGATCTTTCGAAAAGTCGCCTCGCTAACGCCGATGTAGAGTCTCGCGCCAAGGAGTGTCGGTATCAACATCGCCGGCGCGACGACGGCAAACATCGGCAGCATTTCGAGCTTGATCTTTCCGGCCGCAAGATAGGCGGCCATCGTCATGGAGAGGGTCACAAGGTTGAAATTCTGGATGACAATACGCTGCCTGTCCTTTTCCCATTGGCGCAGCACGCACCACAGCGTTGGAACCGGGCCGGTGAAGCCGCCAAGTCCACCCATGATGCCACCGACCAGACCTATTGCACCGTCTGCAACAGGACCCCCGACCTTGATGGGAGGGAGGCGACGCGCAAAGAGCATCAAGGGACACCAAACGACCAGCAGCGCGCCGAAGACCAGCTTGAACAACTGCACATCCAGCAAGGGCAGGATGGCGACACCGACCGGAATCCCTATGGTCCCGCCAATCAGGAAGGGCAGCAGAAGCCTGAGGTCGAAACCCCGGCGGACGGTGACGGCAGCGATGATCTGACCGGTGAGCGCCCCAAAGACCGCCATGGCAGCAGCCAGTTGGGGTTCCACGGTCCAAACCCAAATCGACATGGCAACCAGGCTGAAAGCGAACCCGGAAAGCCCCTGGACGAAGCCAGCAACGACCGCGCCGAGAGCAACAGTATAAACAAGCAAATCCATGTGGTGCTGTTTCCCCGCAAACTCGTGACAGCAGATCGCGCTTCCCGCGAATGCTGCGCCGCATGGAAACGGTGACGGTCGATCAGGTGGCCGGTGCTAAAAAGTCGGAATCAGCGAGTGCGCGATCAGCGCAGGACGCGGCAGCGGCCGTTGTAGACCATCCAGCGGTCGAAGCCCGACACGCAGAATTCGACATTGTCGCCGATCGAGGCAAAGCCCTGGCCTTCCTCGATCAGGTACCAGATGGTGCGGGCGCGGCCGTCGGAGAGGCTGACGGTGGCGCCGCAATAACGGCGGCCGATCGGCCAGGTGTCGTCGGCCGGCAGATAGCGATGCTGGTGGATGCGCTGGAAGTCGACGATCTGCACATCCGGCAGATGCGGCACGTGATGCACCTGATAGGAGAAGCGGTCGGTGATTTTGTTCAGCACCCAGGCCTCGCCGCACACGCCGCTGTCCTCATCAGTATAGATTGCAAGGTCGGCGGCCTGCACCGCCTGAGTAACGCCGAGAGGCGCAGCCAGCGGCGTGCAAACGGCGAGCAGTGCGGCAAGGGCGGATTGGGCGAAGCGAGTCATGGCAGCCTCTCAAGGTCGACTGCGCGCAGTGTGCGGATTCGCTGACGCGCGGTCAAGCGGTTGTAGCGACTATGGTTGTGGTGACGCGGTTGCACTGAGGGAACGGCAAGGACCGCATCTCAAACTACTCTCCCGCCAGCCAGTCCAGCGTCCAATGCGATGGCTGCTCGACAGCAAGCAGCCGGTGCAGCGCCGGCAGCAGCGTCCGCAACTCGCCCTCCAGGGTGAAGGGCGGATTGACCACCACCATGCCGCAGCCATCGAGGCTCGGCTCGACGGAGGCCGGCCTGATCTCAAAACCGATGTCGAGCAGCCTGGGAACGCACGTCTGCTTCAGCGCCTTGCGGAAGGCGGCGACCGCCTTGCGGTCCTTGAGCGGATACCAGAGCGCGTAAATCCCTCCTGGCCAGCGCCGATGGGCTCTTTGCAGCCCGTCGACCAAGCGACCGAACTCGCCCTCTTCCTCGAAAGGCGGATCGATGAGGACGAGACCGCGCTTCTCCTTTGGCGGCAGATGCGCGCCGAGCGCCAGCCAGCCGTCGAGCTCGATCACCCGGGTCTGGAAGTCGCCGTCAAACAGCGACTTCAGCCTGGCGGCATCCTTAGGATGCAACTCGACCGCCGACAGCCGGTCCTGCTTGCGCATCAGGTGCCGGGCGATCAGCGGCGAACCCGGGTATTTTGTCACGCCGCCGTCCGTATTGAGCGAGCGGACGGCTTCAAGATACCGCACCAGCAGTGCTGCCGCCGGCGCATCGAGGGCCGCATCGACCAGCCGGCCGATGCCGCCTTGCCATTCGCTGGTCTTTTGCGCTTCGGTCGAGGACAGATCGTAACGGCCGATCCCGGCATGGGTGTCGATGACCCGAAACGCCTTGTCCTTCTGCTTCAGATATTCGATCAGCCGGCTGAGCACGACATGCTTGACGACGTCGGCGAAGTTTCCGGCATGGTAGGCGTGGCGATAGTTCAATTGGAGCCCCTGCCCCAGCGAGGCGGTGGCGGCTGCGAATTCGGATTTTCCGGCCGGCGGCCGCCGAAACGGAATGCCAGCACCAGCCCGGCCAGGCCGGCCGCCATCAGGGAAAAACCGACCGGTCGCGCCCGGCGGTCGACCTCGCCGGCAGCCGAGCGCAGGACGAGATCGACGGCCCGCATCGGAATGCCCTCGGCGTCGCCTGGACCAACGGTGAAAATGTAGGGGCCGGCGGTAACCGTCGGGATCAGGCCGGCCTCGTCGCGAAAGATCCTGTCCGGCAGTTGCGGACTGACCTGCCGAGGATTGTCGGAATGGTTGAACTGCAGCGTCGAGGCAAGCACCGTCCTGCCGCCGGTGGCGACAGTGAGGGTCAACACGGTGCGCTGCTGCGAGACGATACGCTCGGCTCTTGCCGTTAGGTCGACCAGCACGCGTAGCGGCCCGTCGCGTGCGCTCAGGGCCACCGTCACTGGCTTGAACCGGCCCTGGTCGTAAACCCTCCAGGTGCCGATCTCACGGCCGGAGAAATTGGTCATCGCCCAGGGATAGACGACGCCGATGCCGGTGCCGATGAGCAGTATCAGGGCGAACAGAGAGCGCATGAGGTCAAGACCCGGTATTCGGCGCGCTGGTGCCGTCGCGGGCGCGCTCCATTTCGTCCAGGAGCATGTCAAGGCCGAGATCAAACGTCCGGTCAAATTCGGCGGTGCCGAAATAACGCCCGGCCGCAGCTACTTTTGGAAAATCCTGCGCCAGTTGCTCATCGCTGACTGTGGTCACGGCCGAAGGTCCCTTCGCATAGCCGGCAGTCTCGTCGAGGATGGCACCCATCAGATAATAGCCGGTGGTACGGAACAGCCGCGCACCAAGTTCCGGTCCGAAGCCGCCGGCCTCGAACAGGCCGAGGATGCCGTTCAGCCACGCAAGGCAGGTCGGCGAGTTCATCCGGTAGGTGACGAAGAAGCTGGCGAAAGCCGGGTGCTCACGCGCGACGCGGCGGAAATCCTGCACGGCGATGCGCAACCTTTGTCGCCAAGGTAGGTCCGTGTCGGGCATTTCGAGAGAGCCGATCAGCCGGTCCACCAAGGCTTCGAAGAGATGCGCCACCGAAGGAAAGTGGTGATAGATGCTCATCGCCTCGCAGCCGAGTGCAGTCGCCAGCTTGCGCATCGAAAAACCGGCGAGGCCCTCGCTCTCGATCACCTTCAAAGCGGCAGCCTCGATCATCTCGCGAGACAGTCTGCCGCGCGGTCGCTTTTTTTTGATCGATGTGTCCATGGTGCCGCTTGACAACTTACACTGTAAGGTTCATTTTCGACATTACCTTACACCGTAAGGTCTACAAACGCCAGAGGAGAACGTCATGTCTGTCTATCGTACTCTTTCATCAACGCATTCTTCCATCCGCCGTGCCTGCCTGCTCGCCGCCGCCTGTGTGCTGACGCTGGCTGCAACTCCTTCTTATGCCGATGAGTATGACGCAACCGTCAAGGACATCCAGTCGACCATGGGCGGGGTGCCCGGTTTCGTAAAGCAGTTCCCGAAAGCCGGTCTGCCCGGTGCATGGGCCGAGGTCAAGGCTATCCAGCTCAGCGACAGGACGGCGCTGCCGCCGAAGCTCAAGTCACTGATCTCGCTGGCGGTGGCGGCGCAAATCCCGTGCAACTACTGCATCTGGTCGGACACGCAGGACGCCAAGCGGGCCGGCGCTACCGACGAGGAGATCCAGGAGGCGGTCGCCGTTTCAGCGCTGACCCGCCACTGGAGCACCATCTTCAACGGCATGCAGGTCGATTTCGATACGTTCAGGAAGGAGATGGGCGGGCAGTAATGCCTTTCGTTGTTAGAGTGGGATGCATTCAGACTGAATTAGCCATCCCGCTCCGACTGTTTGTGTGATCCGCCAGCACCTCATTGATGACCCGCCACGATTTTTCCGCCTCGCGCTGGTTGCCGTCATGTCCCGAAGCGACGATCAGCGCCTTCCACAACGCCCAGCCCCGAGCGCGCGCCCAGCTGTGCTCGTCAAGCGCAATGGCGTCGCGGAACGCCTGGCGGCTCTCGCCGTAAAATTCCGTCCACGCGATCACCAGATCACAGGCAGGATCGCCGATAGCCGAACTACCGAAATCGACCACCGCGCACAGCTTGCCATCTTCGACGAGCAGATTGCCCGAGGCGACGTCGCCATGGACCCAGACCGGCGGCCCTTTCCATCCCGAGGCAAGGGCCGTCGCCCACACGGCCTCGGCTGCGGCCTTGTCGATGCGGCCACCGAGCGCCGAGAGCGCGGCTCGGGTCTCGGCGTCGTAGACCGAAAGCCGGCCGCCGCGGTGGAAATTATGCTGCCCTGCCGGTGGCCCATCGGCAGCGTCGATCCGGTAGAGCGCCACCAAAAAGCCGGCCAGCGAACGGGCGAGCTCAGTAAGATCGGCAATCAGTCCACCAGCCGCCGGTCTGCCGCCAAGCCAGCGATAGACGGACCAAGGCCATGGATAGCCTTCCCCGGGCGCGCCTTTGGCCAGCGGCACGGGTATGGGCAGAGGCAGGTGAGGCGCCAGGCGGGGCAGCCAGCGATGCTCCTTCTCGACCTGGGCGACATAGGCGGCGGCGCTCGGCAGCCGCACCGACATGTGATCGCCCAGTCGGAACGTGCGGTTGTCCCAGCCGCCAGGCTCGACCGGCTCTACCGGCAGGTCCGCCCATTTGGGGAACTGCGCGGCAATCAACCGGCGAACAAGTGCGGCATCTATCGGCATGCCTGGTGTTCGTTCATCGGGCGGCATCGGGCTTGCTCAGGTCTTTTGAATAGCCGGCAGTCCATCTTTTTGGCGTCGCATTCTTGCGGCGCCAGTGATTCCACTAGGCGGCAAATTCCCTAAGCCTTGCGTTCCCAGCGCCGGTCGGGCGTTTGCTGCCAGTAGGTCACGGTGTGGCCCGCCTCCTTCATTGTCTTCCAGTGCGTGCGTGCCGCCTCTAGCTGGGCTGCATCGTGACCGTCGAACAGGAACACGGCGCGCTGGTAGCCGCCAAGCTCCGGCGGCACCGCCCCATCGACCAGGAAGCGTATCTGCGCCTGGTTCGGATTGTCAGGGCTGACGGTCAGAAGCACCGGCTGCTCGGCGGGACGGGCTTCGCGGTCCGTTGCGTGGGCCAGGAATGAATCGTCCCGGAAAGTCCACAGATGCTGGTCCAGCGCGTCGCGCCGTTCCTCGGTGCCGGTCTGCACCACGGCGCGCCAGCCGCGATCGATACTGCGCTCCAGGAGGCCGGGCAGCGCAGCCTCCAGCGTCGATTCGGTCAGGTGATAAAACAGAATCTCGGCCATGCGTTCAGTCTACATTTTCGGAACCCCGCCCCAGCCGCTCATTGCTCGTAATGATCGCGCAGCAGCCGGTCGAGCAGCCTGACGCCGAAGCCGGAAGCCCATGACTGGTTGATCTCGTTGGAGGGCGCGCCCATAGCGGTGCCGGCAATGTCGAGATGCGCCCAGGGCGTGTCCTTGACGAAACGCTGCAGGAACTGCGCGGCGATGATGGCGCCGCCGTGGCGGCCGCCGATGTTCTTCATGTCGGCATTCTTGGAATCGATCAGCTTGTCGTATTCGGCACCGAGCGGCATGCGCCACACCCGCTCCTGCGTCGCCTGTCCGGCCGCCGTCAGCCGGTCCGCCAACTCGTCATTGTTGGAAAACAGGCCGGCATAATGCTGGCCGAGCGCCACCATGATGGCGCCGGTCAGCGTCGCCAGATTGATCATGAATTTCGGCTGGAAGCGGTCGTTGCAGTACCACAGCGCATCGGCCAGCACCAGGCGGCCCTCGGCGTCGGTATTGAGCACTTCGATGGTCTGGCCCGACATCGAGGTGACGATGTCGCCCGGTCGCTGAGCGTGGCCATCGACGGCGTTTTCGACCAGCCCGACAATGCCGACGACATTGACCTTCGCCTTGCGCGCGGCTAGCGCGTGCATCAGCCCGGTGACGGCAGCAGCGCCGCCCATATCCCCCTTCATGTCCTCCATGCCCGAGGCCGGCTTGATCGAATTGCCGCCGGTGTCGAAGGTGACGCCCTTGCCGACGAAGGCGACCGGGCTTTCCTTGGCCTTGCCGCCGTCCCACCGCATGACCGCGATGCGGGCGCCACGCGGCGAGCCCTGCGCTACGCCCAGCAGCGAACCCATGCCGAGCTTCTTCATCTCCTTCTCGGCCAGGATCTCGACCGTGACGCCGAGCGCCTCCAGTTCGGCGATGCGGGTGGCGAATTCCACCGGCCCCAGAACATTGGCCGGTTCATTGACCAAATCGCGCGCCAGCAAGACACCGTCGATCACCGCCGCTTCATCGGCGAAGGCCTTCTTTGCAGCTGCCGGATCGGCGGTGTGAATAGTCACCTTGACCGGCTTTTTTGGCTCGCGCTTGTCGTCACCATTGTTCTTTTTGGTCTTGTACTTGTCGAAGGAATAGCTGCGCAGCAGGATGCCTGCTGCGAGCTGAACGGCTTGCCTGCCGCTGATGGCGGCACCGGGAAGATCGAGCACGACGGCCACTTCGGTTGCCTTGCGAAAGGACGCGGCAATCGTGCCACCGAGCTTCAGCCAACCATAATCATCGAGATTGGAGCCCTTGCCGGCACCGACCGCTACCAGCCGATCGAGCGATGTCCCTTCCGGTGCCAGCACTTCGACCAGGCTGGCGAATTTGCCGGTGAAGTCAGCGACCGGAAAAGCCCGCTCAAGGGTCTTTGCCGGATCACAAGCCCTGGCGGCATCGCTGAGGTCGCCCTCGTCGGCCGCCAGAACGAAAACGCTGCCCTTTTTGGGCGCGGCGAATTTGGCGAAGGCGATCGAGGGTCTCGAATTCATGATGTCCTGCTTTCGGGAAGTGCGTTGGATTATCGCGAGAAGCGTTCGATTGGTCGGACCGAAAGGTGCCGTGTTGTTGCGTCAGTGAGCGGCGGGTTGAAACAGCTCGATGACATTGCCCGATGGGTCTTCGAGCAGGGTCTGGGAACCGCCGACGCCCGTTATGATATCGTTGCGAAAGACAAGTCCAGCACTCTTGAGGCGCGCAACCTCTTCTTTCAGGTCCGGCACCACCAGCAGGATGCGGTTCCAGCCTCCCGGCACCGGCTGCCGGCCATCCGGCATAGCCCGTGCACCCGAACTGCCGGGTCCGCTCAGAAGGAGCCGTAACGCGCCGCGCGTGACGGAAGCAAAAGCCGGTCGCGCGTCCTGTTCGACGGTAAAGCCCAGTTGTCCACAGTAGAAATCGATCGAGGTGGCGACATCATCGACCATGTAGCGAATGCTGACTGGCGTCATGATCATTGACCTTTCGGTTCGAGCACGCTCCAACAAGGCGTGTCTATTGCGGGCGGAACAATCGGCATAGTCCTGCTCACTATCGCTGCTTGACAATCCGCGCCGCTATCGCCCTGGCCTGAATGCGGGCATTGGCGAAACAACCGCGAATGCTCGGCCGCATGCCGGTAAACCACAGGCCGGGCAATTTCGGATCGGCATCGCCGCCGTTGAAAAGCGGAACGCCCTTGCCGTCGAGAACGCCGAGCTTGCCGACCATCTGCTCCAGACCGGTGCGATAGCCGGTCGCTGCAATGACGATATCGGGCGTGATCAACCTGCCGTCATTCAACACGACGCTGTCTTGGCTAAATTCCCGCAATGGTGGCACCACCACGATCGTGCCTGCCTTGATGGCGCGAACCGCGCCGTCGTCGGCTGCGATCGCGGTGTAGTCGCCGCTCAGACGGGTCGCACCGCCTGTGGGAGCCGGCGGAAGCCCAAATTTCGTCAGGTCGCCGAAAACCAGGCGCTGGGTTGTCGCCATCACCGCATCGGCCAGCCGCACCGGCAAGCTCGCCATTAACGGTGAAAGCCTGTGGACGGCGACCTTGCCGATGCGTTTCGGCAGCAGAGAGGGGCCGTTGCGGGCTGACAGCCAGATGCCTTGGGCATCTGCATTCGCCAGATGATTGAGTGCGTCGAACCCCGAATTGCCGGCACCGACCACTAGCACCCTTTTGCCGGCGTAGTCCTTCGCGTCGCCAAAATCGGCCGAATGGATAATCCGGCCTGCAAAATCCTTCATGCCTTTCCACGCGGGAATAAACGGCTGCCGGTCGCGCCCGGTGGCGACGACGATATGGCGCGCCAGACGACGTCCGGCGTTCGTCCGCACGGTCCAGTGATCGCCGTCGAACGTGACCTCTTCAACGGCAACGCCGAATGCGACCGGCAGACCATGCGTCTGGCTGAAATCGTTCAGATGGCGAATGACGGCCGATTTATGCGGAAAAGCCGGGGTGCCTGCGGGGTAGCCGACACCGGGGAGCGTCGAGAGATCGCGATGGGTATTGAGGTGTAGCCGCTGGTGGCGCCGATGCCAGGGTTCGGCAAGCCGGCTCTCCCTTTCCAGGACGAGCGTCGGTACGCCGGCCTTCATCAAGGCGTGGGCGGCGGCAAGGCCGGCCGCGCCGGCGCCGACCACGATCGCGCCGTCAAAGACGGTTTCTCGACCGGTTTGACTGCGCAATTTTTCCGCTTCCATGCTGGGGCTCAACAGATCCTGACCCGTCTTATCACGCCGCGGCGGTCGCGACCGGCGCGACATTTGGTCGTTTTGCCGCATTTGACAAGACTTTGGCCGAAATCGCTCCCATATGCGATATCGAACCACCCACGATTCGTCGCGGCACGGCCCCGCTTCCAGCCGCAACCTGTTGTTAACCAACAATGTTCGCCCTTTCTTATCCATTGCCGCCGACACTCCGGCCCAGCGGAATGTACGATACGGGACAGAACCCGGATCGAACCGCCAAACTGAGCCAGTTGTGCAGCCGGCGCCGGACGACTACCTTGTTCCAAGGCATGATGCCGTTCGAAATCGCCGAGAAAAGCCTTCATGAAGGTCGTTGAACGTTACATCATGCGCCGTGCCTTCGCGGTATTCGCGCTGGCGCTCGTCTGGACGCTGGCGATCGTCTGGACGACTCAGGTCCTCGCCCGCATCGACCTCGTCACCGATAGCGGTCAGTCGGCCCTCACCTTCTTCGAAGTCGCAGCGCTGATCATCCCGACGATCGTTCCGATCGTCGTACCGTTCGCCCTGGTGGTCGCGGTCGCCCAGATCCTCAGCGTGATGAATTCGGATTCGGAGCTCGCCGTCATCAATGCCGCCGGCGCTTCACGCTGGACAATCGTCAGGCCGATCATGCTTCTGGCACTCGCAGCCAGCGCTTTTTCGTTCGCGGTCGACAATGGTGTCGACCCCTACGCGCGCCAGAAGAACCGCGAGTTGATAGCATCTTCGCGTGCCGATCTGTTGTCGTTGATCATCCAGGAAGGCACCTTCCGCAAGATCGATGACGGCCTGTTCCTGCAGGTTGGCGAACGGCTTCCCGACAATCGCCTCGGCGGCATCTTCGTCGCCGATTCGCGCGAAGAAGGCGTCAATCTCGTCTATTATGCCAAGTCCGGTAGCATCATCGAACGCGGCGACGAGAAGGTGCTGATGATGAATGACGGGGTGATCCATCGCAAAACCATGACCGGCGACCTCTCGGTAATCCGGTTCACTTCCTATGCCTTCGATTTGTCTGCTTTTATGTCGGCATCATCCGACATCCTGCTTTTGCCGAAGGACCGGACGACCCAGTATCTGCTCAATCCCAGTCCGAACGACAAGATGTACCAGCAAAAGCCGAACAGGTACCTGGCCGAGCTCGACCAGCGTTTTTCCGAGTGGTCCTATTCGCTCGTCTTCGCGCTGATCGCGCTCGCCGTCGCCGGAGATGCACGCTCGCATCGTGAGGCGCGTGTGCACCCGCTGATCACGGCAATCGCGATCGCGCTGTTCGTGCGCTGGCTCGGGTTCTTTGCCGCCGGCAAGGCCGACAAGGTGCCGCAATATGCCTATATGGTCTACGGCGTCCCGATCGTGGCATCGGCGATCGCCATCTGGTTCATTGTTTCCAACCGGACCATGGAACTGCCTGTTGCCTGGGCCGATTGGGTGACCAATCTTGCCGGCCGCTTCAGTGAGGGCTGGAGCGCCATCAAGCTCCGTTTTGCTGGGCGCGGCGCTTCCGGACAGGGAGCCGGCTGATGGGCTGGACTCTGGGTCGATACTTCTTCTTTCGCTATGTGACGATCACCATTTGGTTCTTCATCGGTCTTTTGGCGCTGGTGTTCCTGATCGATTTCACCGAGCTTTCCGGCCGCACGACCGGCGTGCCAGGCTTCACTTACGGAACTGCCTTCGCCATTTCCGGGCTCAGGATGCCGATGATCATGCTGCAGACGGTGCCGTTCGTCGGCCTGTTCTCGGCGATGGCGACCCTGGTGTCGCTCAACCGCAAATATGAATTGGTAATCGCCCGTTCCGCCGGGGTTTCAGCATGGCAGTTCCTGCTGCCATGCTGCATCGGGGCGCTGCTGTTTGGTGCCTTGTCGGTCGGCGTCATCAATCCGATAGCCGCGCACGCCTATTCCTGGTCCGAGCAGATCGAGACCCAGCTCCGTTCGGGCAAGTCGAATACGGTCTCGGCCGATGCCGCACCCTGGATCAGGCAGAAAACCAGTTCCGGCGATACCATCATCGGAGCGCGCGCCATTCTCAATCAAGGCTTGGAGATGGCCGACGCGGTCTTCTTCAGCTTCAGTCCGCAAGGCGATATCATCGAGCGCAAGGATGCGGCGCGCGCGTTTTTGCGGGACGGCTACTGGGAATTGCAGGACGTCAAGGTGTTCCGGGACGGCACCATCCAGTCGTTACCCAGCGATCGGCTGCCGACCAATCTCAAGCCGGAATTCGTGCAAGAGCGGTTGGCGCGCCCTGAGACTATCCCCTTCTACGATTTGCCCGGCAAAGTCGAGGTGGCCCGCTCCTTCGGCCTCAAGGCAAATACCTTCGCCATGCAGTTCGATTCCCTGGTGGCGCTGCCCTTCCTGCTCGTGGCGATGACGCTGATTGCGGCAACGGTATCAATGCGATTTGCGAGGATGGGGCAGTCGGCGACGATGATTCTGGGTGGCATCGTGGCCGGCTTTCTGCTTTATGTCGTTTCGGTGCTGGTCAAGGCATTCGGCGTAGCGGGATTCGTACCCACAGCCGTAGCGGCTTGGGTCCCGGTTGTCGTGGCTATGTTCTTCGGGGTGACATTCCTGCTATACAAGGAAGACGGCTAGTGAGGGAGGCGGTTTTGCGCAGCCATAGGCACGCCGGTTTGGCACGCCTCTCTGCGGCGAGCGCCTTGGCATGCCTGCTTGCCAGCGTCGCCCCGGCTGCTCCGGCTTTTGCCCAGGACGTCAGTGAGCTGGCAACGAAGGTTCCGAGTGGCACGCAGATGCTGCTGGCAGCCGATACGCTGGTCTACGACAACGACAAGCAGACCGTGACGGCCGTCGGCGGCGTCCAGATCGACTACGGCGGCAACCGTCTCGTCGCCCAGCGGGTCGAATACAACCGCAACACCAAACGCCTCGTCGCCAGCGGCAATGTCGAACTCGTCAATAGCGACGGCACCAAGATCTATTCGCAGCATGCCGACATCACTGACGATTTCGCCGACGGCTTCGTCAACGCGCTGCGGGTCGAGACCATAGACAAGGCCTACTTCGCCGCCGAAAGCGCGGAACGCATGGGCGGCGTGCTGACGACCTTCCACAATGGCGTCTACACCGCGTGCGAGCCGTGCGAGGACAAGCCCGACAAAGCGCCGACCTGGCGTATCAAGGCCAGGAAGATCATCTGGAACGGCGAAAAGAAGACGGTTCGCTTCGAAAACTCGAACTTCGAGTTCTTCGGCTTTCCGCTGGCCTATCTGCCGGCTTTCGAGATCGCCGACCCGACGGTCAAGCGCAAGAGCGGCTTCCTGATTCCCGGCGTCGCCTACAAGAGCGACCTCGGCGTGGGTGTTAAAGTCCCCTATTATTTCGCGCTCTCGCCGACCTACGATCTCACTGTCACCGGCAGCGGCTATACCAAGCAAGGTTTCCTCGGTGAGGCCGAGTGGAGGCAGCGCTTCAACAATGGTCAGTACAGCCTGAAGATTGCAGGCATCCGGCAGGAGAATCCCGACGCCTTCATCGACGACAATGGCCACAACGTCAATTCGGGTACCGAAGGCGACCCGAACAGGTTCCGCGGCATGATGGGCACCCAGGGCCAGTTCGCTATCAACCCGCGCTGGGACTTCGGTTGGGACATCCTGCTGCAGAGCGACAAGAATTTCGCGCGCACTTACGACATCGATGGCTTCAACGACAGCGTGCACCGCTCCGAGGTGTATCTGACGGGACTCAACGATCGCAATTACTTCGATGTGCGCGCCATGCACTTCGACGTTCAGGAAGACACTCTCGCCAGCGATCCGACCGCACGCGCCGCCAAGCAGCCCTGGGTGCTGCCCTCGCTCGACTACGCCTATATCCCCGACATGCCGGTGGCCGGCGGGCAGCTCTCGTTCGACGTCAACGCGCGGGTCATAGACCGCGACAGGCTCGATACGGCTCTTGCAGATTCGGGCGTCCCTTCGTCCGTCAACAATGTCCGCGGCATCGACGGCCAATCAGGCCGCCTCACTGTCGAGGCCGAATGGAAGCGCACCATCACCACCGATGGCGGGCTGCTGCTGACGCCGCTCCTGGCGCTGCGCGGCGACGCCGGCTATGTCAACGCCTCCTCCGCCTCGCTCGATGCCATCAACCAGATGGCGACCAATCTCGGCGTTGAGGACGATATGCGTTCATCGCTTGCCCGCTATATGGCGACCGCCGGGCTTGAGATGCGCTGGCCGGTGCTGTTCTCGATGACCAGTTCCAGCCATGTCTTCGAACCGATGGCGCAAGTATTCATGCGTCCGAACGAGCAATATGTCGGCGGGCTGGCGGTTCCCAACGAGGACGCCCAGAGCTTCGTCTTCGACGCCACGACGCTGTTTGAGCGCGACAAATTCTCGGGCTATGACCGCATGGAAGGTGGCACACGCGCCAATGTCGGGCTCCGCTATTCCGGCGCATACGACAATGGCTGGGGCACCAATGCGGTGTTCGGCCAATCCTACCAGCTCGGCGGCCAGAACTCGTTCGGCACGCCGGATCTGGTCAACGTCGGTGCCTATTCGGGTCTTGAAACTGCAACCTCCGACTATGTCGGCCTTGTCGGCTTCAACAGCCCCAGCGGATTTTCCGGCTCGGTCAGCGGCCGTTTCGACGAGCAAAGCTTCGAGATCCGCCGCGCTGAGGTAAAGGCCGCCTTTTCAGGCCTGCCGGTCTCGTTGAGCGCCAAATACGCCTTCATCCAGGCGCAGCCGCTCTATGGCTTCTCCACGGATCGCCATGAGGTCACGCTCGGAGCCTCGACGCATCTTGCCGAGAACTGGCGCGTCTTTGGCACCGGCACATATGATCTTGAGCAGAGCGTGCTGGTCAAGGACGGCGTCGGCTTTGCCTATAGTGATTCGTGCTTTACCTATTTGATGACGTTTTCGGAAAGACGTGACCTTAACACCAGGGAAGTGTCGCAGAACGTCGGCTTCAACCTGTCGTTCCGCACGCTCGGCGATTTCGGCTCGTCGCAACGCTCCATCGACACCATCCAATAACGGCAGTCGGCAACGGGGTGGCTGGCGGACGACATTGTTTCGCCGCATAGAGCAGGCACGGATTTCGGCGACCTGAACTGGGATGGGTTGGGTCGAATCGGGATGGAACTGGGATGCTTTCGATGAGGAAATACCTCTTTTCGGCGGGGTTCGCGCTGCTGGTGGCGTTCTCGACCATCGCAGTGACGCCGCCGGCTTTCGCCACCGAGATTAAATACGTCGTCAACAACGTACCGATCACCACAGGCGACATCCAGCATCGGGCCGCTTTCCTGCGCCTGCAGCGCAGAAAGGGCGATGCCGGCCAGGAAATGATAGATCAGACGCTGCGCTCGGCCGAGGCCCGGCGCCTAGGCATCCGCATCAGCGATGCGCAGGTCGATGCCGCCTATCAGCGTTTCGCCACGAACAACAAGATGCAGCTCAAGCAGCTTGACGGTGTGATGGCGCAATCAGGCGTCACCAAGGAGCACTTCAAGGAATTCATCCGAGCGCAGATGGCCTGGAACCAGGCGCTGTCCGCGCGCTACCGCTCCGCCGACGGGGGCGGCGCCATAAGCGAGCAGGACGTCGTCAAGCGCATGCTCGAAAAAGGCGGCAGCAAGCCGAGCGCCACCGAATACATGCTGCAGCAGGTCATCTTCGTCGTGCCGGCAGCCGAGCGCAGCGCGACGCTGGCCAAGCGCAAGCGCGAAGCCGACGCCATGCGCGCCCGCTTCAACGGCTGCAACACCACGCGCGAATTTGCCAAGGGCCTGATCGACGTCACCGTTCGCGACCTCGGCCGGGTGCTGGCGCCGCAACTGCCGCCGGACTGGGCCGAGCAGATCAAGGCCACCAAGGTCGGCGGCGCCACCGCGACGCGCGAGACCGACCGCGGCGTCGAATTCGTCGGCATCTGCTCGTCGCGCGAAGTGTCGGACGACAAAGTCGCGCAGATGGTGTTCCAGAGCGAGGGCTCGAGCGACAAGAACGCCGACGAGCTCTCAAAGAAATACGTCGAGGAGTTGCGGAAGAAAGCCCGCATCATCGAGCGCTGAAGTCGCGATCGCCATGCCTGACGCAGAGCTTCCGCTGGCGTTGAGCGTCGGCGATCCGTCCGGCGTGGGGCCGGACATCGCCATCGCCGCTTGGCAGGCCCGCGACAGCGCCGGCGTTCCGTCTTTTTATCTCCTTGCCGATCCGGCGCTGATTGCCGCGCGGGCGCACGGGCTCGGCACCGATATCGCGATTGCCGAGACGACGCCGGCGCTAGCGCCTAGTATGTTTTCGCGCGCGCTGCCGGTGGTGGCGCTTTCCGCCCGTTTCGTCGACAGTCCCGGCCGCCCGGATCCAGCCAACGCCGCCGGAATCATCGAGGCGATCGACCGCGCCGTTGCCGACTGCCTGGCCGGCCGCGCTGCCGCGGTCGTCACCTGCCCCATTGCCAAGAAGCCGCTCTACGATGCCGGCTTTCGCTTTCCCGGCCACACCGAATATCTGGCGCATCTGGCATCGCTTCACACCCGCACCGAAGTGACGCCGGTTATGCTGCTTGCCGGTCCGGACCTGCGCACCGTGCCGGTCACCATTCACATCGCACTGGCCGAGGTGCCGAAGGCGCTGACGACCGACCTGATCGTCGCCACCGGCCGCATCACCGCCGCCGACCTTGCAAACCGCTTCGGAATTGCTAAGCCGCGGCTCGCCATCGCCGGCCTCAACCCTCATGCCGGCGAAGGCGGCGCGATGGGCACCGAAGACGAGCGGATCGTGCGCCCGGCGATCGACAGGCTGAGGCAGGAAGGAATCGACGCCTTCGGGCCATTGCCGGCCGACACCCTGTTTCACGCTCGCGCCCGCACCGGCTATGACGTGGTGCTCTGCATGTATCATGACCAGGCGCTGATCCCCGCCAAGGCGCTGGCGTTTGACGAGGCAGTCAATGTCACGCTCGGCCTGCCCTTCATCCGCACCTCGCCCGACCACGGCACCGCCTTCGACATCGCCGGCAAGGGCATTGCCCGTGCCGACAGCCTGATTGCGGCGCTGAAACTCGCTCGCCTGCTTGCCGATACCGGGAAAAGGCCGTAGGCCACTGAGCCAAATGAGCCCAATTCGATGGCCTTAACCCGACGAGCCCAGCCCGATGAGCCCAGCCCGATGAGCATAGACGGCCTGCCGCCACTGCGCGAGGTGATCGAGCGCTATGGGCTGCAGGCGAAAAAGGCACTCGGCCAGAATTTTCTGTTCGACCTTAACCTGACAAGCAAGATTGCGCGGACCGCCGGCGACCTGAGCGACGTTACGGTTATCGAGGTCGGTCCCGGTCCGGGCGGGCTGACTCGGGCCCTGCTCCTCAACGGCGCCCGGCGGGTCGTCGCGATCGAGCGCGATGAGCGCTGCCTGGCGGCCCTGGACGAGATCGCGAAGCACTATCCGGGTCGGCTCGAGATCGTGGCCGGCGATGCGCTGAAAACTGATTTTGCAGCGCTTGCCAAAGGAGCGCCGGGAAGCGGGGGGTCGGTGAAAATCGTTGCCAACCTGCCTTACAATATCGGCACCGAATTGCTGATCCGCTGGCTGACCGTGACCGAGTGGCCGCCTTTCTACGCATCAATGACGCTGATGTTCCAGCGCGAGGTCGCCGAACGCATTGCAGCCAGCCCCGGCAGCGAGGCCTATGGCCGGCTCGGCGTGCTTGCAGGCTGGCGGACGGAGGCGAGGATTGTCTTCGACGTGCCGCCCCAGGCGTTCACACCGGCACCCAAGGTGACGTCCTCGGTGGTGCATCTAGTGCCGCGCGCCAGCCCCTTGCCGGCAGAGGTCAAACGGCTTAGCCGCGTCACCGAAGCGGCATTCGGCCAGCGCCGGAAAATGCTGCGGCAGAGCGTGAAAAGCCTCGGCGGCGAGGCACTGCTCACCCGCGCCGGCATCGATCCGACCAGGCGTGCGGAGACGCTCAGCGTCGAGGAATTCATTCGCCTGACCAACGCGGTGTGATGCCGGGAAGCGTCCGCGTGGAATTTCCGCTCTCATGGCATAGATAGCCGGACAAACCCTGCCCGGAGACAAACAGTGGCCGCCTATGTCATTTCCGACGTCACGATCCGTGACACAGAGGCTATCGAAGCCTATCGCGCACGCGCGGCTGCCTCCATCGCCCAGCATGGCGGGCGCTATCTGGTACGCGGCGGCGAGGTGGAAAGGTTGGAAGGCGACTGGTCTCCCGGGCCGCTGATCATCGTGGAATTCCCCGACATGGACACGGCGCGGCGTTGGTACCGCTCCGCCGAATATGCCGCGGCATTGGAACTGCGCGACGCCGCGCTCAGCCGCAATCTGATCCTGGTCGCGGGGACAACGCCTTGATCAATCCGTCTTCTCATCGAGCAGCCCTGAGACAAAATCGAACAGGCCCGGCCGGCGATCGCGTCTGAGCCGTTCGGCCGTGACGATGCCGCGCACCTCGGCGAAAGCACGGTCGAGATCGTCGTTGACTATGACGAAATCATATTCCTTCCAGTGCTCGATCTCGTTGCGGGCGTTCTTGAGCCGCGTCTCGATCACCGCTTCCTGGTCCTCGGCGCGACGCTTCAGCCGTGCCTTCAATTCCTTCATCGACGGCGGCAGGATGAAGATCGAGACGATGTCGGCGCGCATCTTCTCCTTGAGCTGCTGAGCGCCTTGCCAGTCGATGTCGAACAGCATGTCGCGGCCTTCGGCCAGCGCCTGTTCGGCCGGCTCGCGCGGCGTCGCGTAGCAATTGCCGTGCACCTCCGCCCATTCGAGCAGCGCATCGGAATCGCGTAGCCGCTCGAACTCGCGCATGGTGCGGAAGTGGTAATGGACGCCCTCGATCTCGCTGCCGCGGCGTGGCCGCGTGGTGACCGAGACCGACAATTCGAGGCTGGAATCGCTCTCCAGCAGATTGCGCGCGATCGTCGACTTGCCGGCGCCTGACGGCGACGACAAGACCAGCATCAGCCCGCGGCGCCGAATGCGGGAACCCAAATCCCTAGCGGTCATGGGGCTTGGCAGTCATGTGGCTTGGCATCGGGATCATTCCAGATTCTGGACCTGTTCGCGAAACTGGTCGACGACCGCCTTCAGTTCCAGCCCGATGGCGGTGACCGCGGCAGCATTCGACTTGGAACACAGCGTATTCGATTCGCGGTTGAATTCCTGTGCCAGGAAATCGAGCTTGCGGCCGATGGCGCCACCGCCGGCGAGCAGCGCCCGCCCCGACGTCACGTGCGTCTTCAGCCTGTCGATTTCCTCGCGTATGTCGGCCTTGGTGGCCAGAAACGCCGCTTCCATATGCAGCCGGCTGGCGTCCAGATTGGCGGACGCGTCCATCAGCAGGCGGATCTGCTCGGCGAGCCTTTCGCGGATCGTGGCCGGCTCGCGTGATGGATCGGCCTCGGCCCGCAGCGTCAGCGCCTCGATGGCATCGATATGGCCGGACAGCAGGGAACGAAGTGCGGCACCTTCGCCCTGGCGCGCCTGCTGCAGCCCGTTCAGTGCTGCTTCCAGCGCCGACAGTATTGCGGTATCGAGCGCACTGCGCGCCTCTTCGGTTTCGATGGTTTCGGGAATGTCGAGGACGCCGCGCAGCGCAAGCAGGCCGTCGGCCGCCGCAGGGGCTACTCCGAACTGCTCCTGCAGCCGCTTGGCCAAGCCCGCCAGATCCCTCAGGAAAGCCTCGTTGACCACGGGTTGCGCTTGCGCGCCGGCGGCGCGGCCAATGGTCAGCGTCATCTGGAAATTGCCGCGCGCAAAACGCTTTTGCACCGTCTGCCGGACGGCCGGCTCCAGCCGGTCGAAACCTTGCGGCAGCCGCAGCCTGACCTCGACGCTTTTGCCGTTGACGGACTTGGCTTCCCAGGCAATCGCAGTGCCGTCGTGTTCGGCGACACTGCGCGCAAAACCGGTCATGCTCTGCAAGTTCATGTAGCCGTGCGTCCCTTTGCCGAATGCCCTCAAGCCGGAGCAATTTTCTCCGGGCAGGATCATGTGAATTTCAATGCCATAGCAGCCCTTGCACATCCACCCGGACATGCACAGGGCCAACCTGATGGCGTCCGGCCCTACTGGGCGGCGGTGGCGCCCGCATCGTCAACGATGGCTCCCGCCGGCGTGTCGGCTCCGGTATTGGTTGCCCCGGCCTTGGCGGCGTCCTGCGCCTGCTTTTTCAGCAGCGCCCGGTAGCGAGCGACATTCTCGTTATGCTCATCAAGCGTCGAGGCAAAGACGTGGCCGCCGCTGCCGTCGGCGACGAAGTAGAGATCGCTGGTCTTCGACGGATTGGCGACGGCCTCCAGCGCCGCACGGCCGGGATTGGCGATCGGCGTCGGCGGCAAACCGTTGATCAGATAGGTGTTGTAGGGCGTCGGCTTCTGGATGTCCGACTGATAGATCGGGCGGTCGATGGGTTTGCCCTTGCCGCCGAAGAGGCCGTAGATGATGGTCGGGTCCGACTGCAGTCGCATACCCTTGGCCAGCCGATTGAGGAAGACGGCGGCTACGCGCGAGCGTTCATCGCCCTTGCCGGTCTCCTTCTCGACGATCGAGGCCAGGGTGACAAAATCCTCAACATTGGCGATCGGCAGATCTGGCGCTCGGCGCTGCCAGACCTCGTCGACCAGCTTCTTCTGGTCGGCCAGAAGCTTGTCAACCATCTGCTGGCGTGTTGCGCCGCGGGTGAAGCGCAGCGTGTCGGTGGCGAGGCTGCCCTCAGGTGGAGTGGTCGACGGCATATCGCCGGTCAGCGCGTCCTGCTCGGCGATCCGTTGCAGCGCCTGCTCCACCGTCAGCCCCTCGGGGATAGTCAGCGAATACATCACCGACTTGCCGCTCTTCAGCAGTTCCATGATGTCGTGCATCGACGCCTGCGGCTTGATCTCGTATTCGCCGGCCTTCAGGGCGGAATCATTGCCGAAGGCGCGCACGCCAAGGCGGAAAATGCGGGCGTCGCTGATCAGTCCTCGCCGCTCAAGCTGGTCGGCGATCTCCTGGACGCCGCTATTCGGCTTGACCAGGAAGGTGTCCCCATTGGCCGACGGGCCGGGCTCGTTGAACTCCTGCTTGCCGAAATACAGCGCAACGCCCGCCGCCAGAACCATCAGCATCACCGAAGAGATGACGAAGTTCATGAACACGACGAACTGGCTGCGCGAGGCACGCGAGCGCTTCGGCGGCGGCGTGCCGGCCTCGGGCCGCAACGCCTCGCTGGCCGTTTTCGGCACGATCGGGCCGGACGTTGCTCGCCGTTGCCCGAATTCCCCGTTATCGGCCGGATTTGTGTTCATAGCGCCCTACCATCTGATCTTGCGACGAATCCCCTCGGGCAGAGTAGGGGCGAATATGGCAAAATTGACGGCAGACGGAAACCGGCAGAGCGGTCAGCCATTGTAGCGCTGGAAGACGAGCGAGGCGTTGGTGCCACCGAAGCCGAAGGAGTTGGACAGCGCCACGTCGATCTGCCGGGCTCGCGGCTTGTGCGGCACCAGGTCGATCGCCGTTTCGCGCTCCGGATTGTCGAGATTGATGGTCGGCGGCGCGATGTTGTCGCGAATGGCGAGGATCGAAAAGATCGCCTCGGCAGCACCAGCCGCGCCCAGCAGGTGGCCAATCGACGATTTGGTCGACGACATCGATATCTTAGAGGCGGCGTTGCCGACCAGCCGCTCGACGGCGCCGAGTTCGATCGTGTCGGCCATGGTCGATGTGCCGTGCGCGTTGATGTAGTCGACATCTGCGGGCGTCAGCTTCGCCCGGTTTAGCGCCGCTGTCATGCAACGGAAAGCGCCGTCGCCATCCTCGGCAGGCGCGGTGATGTGATAGGCGTCACCGGTCAGACCGTAGCCGGTGACCTCGGCATAGATCTTGGCGCCGCGGGCCTTGGCGTGTTCGAGTTCCTCGAGCACGACAACACCGGCGCCCTCACCCATGACGAAGCCGTCGCGATCGCGATCATAGGGGCGCGAGGCCGTCTGCGGCGCATCGTTGCGCTCGGTGGAGAGGGCGCGGCAAGCGGCGAACCCGGCGACCGACAGTCTCGTCACCGGCGCTTCAGCGCCGCCTGCGACCATAACGTCGGCATCGCCCCAGATGATCAGGCGGGCGGCGTCGCCGATGGCGTGCGCACCGGTCGAGCAAGCGGTGACAACGGCGTGGTTTGGGCCTTTCAGCCCATGCCGGATCGAGACCTGGCCGGAGACGAGGTTGATGATCTGGCCGGGGATGAAGAACGGGCTGATGCGGCGCGGGCCGCGTTCCTTGAGGATCATCGCATTCTCGGCGATGCCTTCGATGCCGCCGATGCCAGAACCGATCAGCACGCCGGTGGCGCACTGATCCTCGTGCGTCTTCGGCTGCCAGCCGGAATCCTTGAGTGCCTCGTCGGCGGCCGCGATCCCGTACAGGATAAAATCGCCGATCTTACGCAGTTCCTTCGGCTCGAGAACGGCTTCAGGATTGAAAGTGGCGTTGGAGCCGTCACCGCGCGGAATGACGTGGGCGACCTTGCAGGCAAGGTCTTCCACCTCGAATTCGGTGATGCGCTTGGCTGCGCTGCGGCCGGTCAGAAGCTCCTTCCAGCTGTGCTCGAAGCCCATGCCGAACGGCGAAAGCAGCCCAAGGCCCGTGACGACGACACGCCTCATCGCAGGTCCTCCTCGGTGATGACTGCAAATAGCGTCAGGCCGAGGCCTTGTCGATGTATTTCACCGCATCGCCAACAGTCAGGATGGTCTCGGCGGCGTCGTCCGGGATCTCGACACCGAACTCTTCTTCGAACGCCATGACAAGTTCGACCGTGTCGAGGCTGTCCGCGCCCAGATCATCGATGAAGCTCGCCTGCTCCGTCACCTTGTCGGCATCGACGCCAAGGTGCTCGATGACGATCTTCTTGACGCGCTCTGCGGTGTCACTCATTTGGGCATCCTCGTCTTTTGGTTGTCTGTCTTCGTTAGCGGGCAGAATGCCGCTAATCAAGCTGAAAGATGGTCCTGCCGGAAACGCAGCGGAACAGGACCGGTTTTTGCCCGAACCGCCGGGTTGCGGGCGGCATTACACGAAAAATCCCGTGCATCCAAGACGGAATGAAGCGTTTTCCCAAGTGTTAGATCATTGCCATGCCGCCATTCACATGAATGGTCTGGCCGGTGACGTAGGCTGCCTCGTTGGAAGCGAGGTAGGCGACGGCAGAGGCGACTTCGGCGCCCGTGCCCATGCGCCGGGTCGGGATCGCCGCCATGATCGCCTCATTCTGCTTGTCGTTGAGCTTGGCGGTCATCGCCGATTCGATGAAGCCCGGGGCGACGCAGTTGACGGTGATATTGCGGGTGGCGATCTCCTGCGCCAGCGATTTGGAAAAGCCGATCATACCGGCTTTGGAGGCGCAGTAATTGGTCTGGCCGGGATTGCCGGTGACGCCAACCACTGAAGTGATGTTGATGATGCGGCCATGGCGGCGCCGCATCATCGGATGGGTAAGCTCGCGGGTCAGCCGGAACACGGCGGTCAGGTTGACCTCGAGCACGCTATCCCAGTCGGCGTCAGCCATGCGCACGAACAACCCGTCCTTGGTGATGCCGGCATTGTTGACGAGGATGTCGACGCCTTCGAGGTCGGCCTCCGCCTTCTGGCCGAGCGCCTTGACGTCGTCGCGGTTGGAAAGATTGGCCGGGAAAAGCTTGACCCGGTCGCCCAGTTCGGCGGCCAGCGCCTCCAATTTCTCGATACGTGTGCCATGCAGGCCGACGATGGCGCCCTGGCCGTGCAGCACGCGGGCGATCGCCTCGCCGATACCTCCCGATGCGCCGGTGACGAGCGCCTTGCGGCCGGTCAATTCGAACATTCTTGCCTCCTGATCTGAGCGAACACCCTTTGCATGGAGCGGTGTCAAATCGCCAGTTGATTATGCAAGCGCCGCCAGCGCCGCCTCGACATCCGCCGCGGATCCGATGGCAGTGGTGGCAATATCGCGGTTGATGCGGCGGGCCAGCCCCGACAGCACCTTGCCGGCGCCCACTTCGTAAAGCGTCGCAACGCCGTTGCTGCCGAACCACTCCACCGTTTCGCGCCAGCGCACGCGCCCCATCACCTGTTCGACGAGGCGGCGGGCAATCTCGTCGGGATCGCTCGTCGGGGTCACCGTAACATTCGAGACCAGCGGCACGACCGGCGCACGCTTCGTCACGGCGGCCAGCGCCTCCCGCATGATCTCGGCGGCAGGCTTCATCAATGCCGAATGGAAGGGCGCCGAGACCTGCAGCATCAGCGCCCGCTTGGCGCCCTTCTCCGTGCATAGCTTTGCCGCCAGTTCGACCGCCGGCCTGGCGCCGGAGATCACCAGCTGGCCGCCGCCATTGTCGTTGGCGATCTGGCAAACCAAGGCTTGCGCGGGATCTTTGGCGGTGCCTTGGGCGGCCTCTGCGCAAGCGGCCTCGACGTCGGCCTGTTCCAACCCGATGATCGCCGCCATGGCGCCCTCGCCGGCCGGTACAGCCGCCTGCATGGCATTGCCGCGGATACGCAACAGCCGGGCGGCGTCGGCGACCGAAACGAAACCAGCGGCCGCAAGTGCCGAATATTCACCGAGCGAATGGCCGGCGACATAGGTGACCTTGCCGTTCAGGGAGAAGCCGCGCGCCTCCAGCGCCCGGACTGCGGCAAGTGACACCGCCATCAGCGCCGGCTGGGCATTGGCGGTCAGCGTCAGCGTCTCTTCCGGGCCTTCCCAGATCAGCTTAGATAGTTTTTCACCGAGCGCGTCGTCGACTTCCTCGAAGATCCGCCGCGATTCCACAAAGGTATCGGCGAGGTCCTTGCCCATGCCGACAGCCTGGCTGCCCTGCCCCGGAAAGGTGAATGCGATGGCCATGGTCGGCTCCCAGCTGCTGGTTCTCGCTGCCTGTGACGCAAGGCGTGCGCCCAAGTCAAGTCCAACCTTGACCGCTCAGCGTCGGCCGAGTGCCTGTTTCAGCAGGCTTTTTGGCGATCACTCATGATGAAAACCGCTCACGATTTGTTTGTTGGCTCTTCTTATTTCCGCCGCAGGCGCTAGGCTTTGCGTGACAGTTCGATGACAATCGAGTGATGCCTTTGTTGCGGGCCGGGGAACTATTGAAGTGGCAAAGACCAAGCAGAGCGCAGCCGAGGCGGCGCCACAGTTTCTTGAAGGCGATCCGTCGACTGGCTATCTGCCGGCGCGCAGATGGCCTGTCATCCGCTATGGCCTTATCAGCTTGCTGGCTGCGGCCATCCTGGTGTTTGCCATCGAACTGATCGTGCGCGGCAACTTTGCCGGCACCATTGATTTCTTTCTGCAGCCTTTCAAACCCGGCTGGACCACGATCATCATTTTTGCGCTGATCCTCATCGGCCTCGACGCCGTGCTCGGCCGCAGCCATCAGAGCCTGATGATCGTCGCGCCGCTGACATTGTCGCTGGCGTTCGTCGGCCACCAGAAGTCGCTCTATCTCGGCGATCCGCTCTATCCGACCGATTTCCTCTATTCCCGGCAGATCGTGGCACTGATGCCACTCCTGGTCCGCGATCGCCCGGGAACCGCCATTGCCCTGGCGATCGGCATCGTCGGCGGGCTGTCGCTGCTCGTCTATGGCTGGCGGTTATGGCGCCGCCGCGTTCCGGCGCTCAGCCACAAGGGCCGCCTTGCCCGGCTGACGCTGACGGTGCCGCTGATCGCTTTCTTCGTCTCCATCATGGACTATGCCACTTTCTCGTGGACGCGCGACCGGCTGCAGATCATCCCGATTATGTGGGACCAGAAGGAAAACTATGCCTCGAACGGTTTTGCGCTCGCCTTCGCGCTGAACGTCCCGATGGCGCATGTCTCGGCGCCGCCCGGCTATTCCGACAAGGCGATCGAAGCGATCGGCAAACCGCAGGTGATCGCCTCGGTACCTGCCGAGAAGCCCGACATCATCGTCGTGATGAGCGAATCCTTCTGGGATCCGACCAAGCTGCCCGGCGTCACCATCACACCCGACCCTATCCCCAATGTGCGGGCACTGCGCACGGGCTACATGTTCTCGCCCGAGTTCGGCGGCATGACGGCCAACATCGAGTTCGAGGCCCTGACCGGCTTTTCCAACGCCTTCCTGCCGGCGGGCAGCATTCCCTACCAGCAATATGTGCGGACACCGACTCCCTCGCTGGCGACCTTCCTGAAAAGTCAGGGCTACCGAGCGCGCGCCATCCATCCCGGCACCAACTGGTTCTGGAACCGGGGGGCCGTCTATGCCGATTTCGGCTTCAACGACTTCAAGTCCGAGGAGACGTTGCCGCCCATGCAGAAGCGCGGACCGCTCGCGTCGGACGCAGCGATGACCGACGAGATCATCCGCGAAGCCGATACCAGCGCCGAGCCGGTCTTCTTTTTCGCCGTCAGCCTGCAGAACCACGGGCCGTATGAGCCGTATCGCTATACCAATCCGACCCACAAGGTGCAGGCGCCGATCAGCCAATGGGCACGTGAATCGCTGTTGAGCTACGCCGAAGGCTCTTCCGACGCGGACCGCGGCCTCGAGCGGCTGATCGAATGGGCGAAGAAACGCGAGCGGCCGACCGTCATCGCATTCTTCGGCGATCACTTGCCGCCGCTTGGGCCGGTCTACGTCGAGACCGGTTTCCTGAAGGACAATGTCGCGCCGCGCAAGGAGCCGGCCGACCAGATGCTGCAGCACCACCAGACGCCATTGATCGTCTGGTCGAACCGCAGCGGCCCCTCCGAGGATCTGGGCGCCGTCAGCCCGGCCTTCCTGCCCTACCATATCCTGAAAACGGCCGGCATCAGCCATCCCTATTACACCGGCTTCCTCGGCCAGTTGCGAGAGCGCTACCGCGTCATCGACCGTAATTTGCTGTTGGCACCGGGGGGCGAGGCCACCCCCGATTGGTCGCGTCAGAAAGAGATCGACCCGGCAATCCGCGACTTCCGTCTGCTGCAATACGACATGATGTTCGGCAAGCGCCATGCGGCGCCCGATTTCTTCCCCGAAACCACAGGCAAAGTGGCTGCGCACACGAGCTGAGGCAGCTGAAGTTGCAGCGTGATGCGCGAACTCCGATCGTGTCGTCGAGAGATGGGAATTGTTGTAGCTGATTGCCGACTGCGTAGAGCTGTTCGATTTGTTGGCGTTACCTCGATCGTCCCCCGCGATTATACGAACAGGGCATCCGGTTTGTTTTGTCAGGCGAGGAAAACATTCTTGGGTCCGGGCAGGAAATGCGTAAGACCTTGCGAATGAGGCCAGCAGCCCAATAAAACCGGACAACTCGCGTGCAACTCATCTGCTTACGACACGTCGGCCGTTTGCCCTTGCCTTGCAGCCAAATTCCTGTATAGACGCCCGCAATCTGCCGGTCCTTGCTGGGGGCTGAACGGAGGGCCGGAGGTTTTTCGAAACCTTCGCGTGAAGCCAGAAGCGCTTCCGCCTCCCGTGTCTCCGCTCTCGACCGTCTCGTCATGCTCCTTTCTTCCCCGCCTTCGCAAGGATTGCGGGTCAGAGAAGTTGCAGAGGCTTTTGCCGCCGGGAACCGGGAGAGAAACGAAGAAAGGCACGAACACTATGGCTCTATACGAACATGTGTTTCTTGCTCGGCAGGACCTCTCGCAGCAGCAGGTCGATGCGCTTGTCGAACAGTACAAGGGCGTCATCACCGCGAATGGCGGGTCCGTCGGCCGGGTCGAGAACTGGGGACTGAAGTCCCTCACCTACCGGGTCAACAAGAACCGGAAGGCATATTATACACTCATGGACATCACCTGCCCCCCGGCCGCGCTCAACGAAATGGAGCGCCAGATGGGTCTGTCCGAGGACGTACTGCGTTTCCTGACCATCAAGGTCGATGCGCATGAGGAAGGTCCGTCGGCAATGATGCAGAAGCGCGAAGAGCGGTCGGAACGCGGCGGCTTCGGCGACCGCGACCGTGGCCCGCGCTCATTCGGCGACCGCGATCGCAGTGACCGCGGTGATCGTCCGCCGCGCAGCTTCGGCGATGGCGGTGCCGATCGTGGCCCGCGCCGTCCGCGCGAAGGCTTTGAAGGAGCGGCAGAATAATGGTCGACATCAATCAGATCCCAACCCGGCGCCCCTTCCACCGCCGCCGCAAGACTTGCCCGTTCTCTGGCGCCAACGCGCCGAAGATCGACTACAAGGACGTGCGGCTTCTGCAGCGCTACATCTCCGAGCGCGGCAAGATCGTGCCATCGCGCATCACCGCCGTCAGCCAGAAGAAGCAGCGCGAACTCGCCAAGGCGATCAAGCGTGCCCGCTTCCTCGGCCTGCTGCCCTACGTGGTCCGCTAAATCTACGCGGGCGGTTCGCCGCCCGCTTTTTGTCACCGGCCACGACGGGCGCAGCCGGATCGAACACCAAATCCCGGGTTGGATTTCGACAAGAGATCCTAACTGCCGCGACAGGCAGGACAGCGACACAGGCGGCGACGCCCCAGCTTCCTGACCTGTTCCAGACAACTCGGCGCCGATCCTGAGGATAGCGCCCAAGCGAAGGAACAAAACCATGGAAGTCATTCTTCTCGAACGCGTTTCCCGCCTCGGCCAGATGGGCGACACCGTCAAGGTCAAGGACGGATTCGCCCGCAATTTCCTGTTGCCGCAGGGCAAGGCGCTGCGCGCCAACGAAGCTAATAAGAAGAAGTTCGAGGGACAGCGGGCGCAACTGGAAGCCCGCAACCTGGAGCGCAAGTCCGAGGCCGCGCAGATTGCAGAAAAGCTCGACGGCAAGAGCTTCATCGCCGTGCGCTCGGCCGGCGAGACCGGTCAGCTTTATGGTTCGGTCTCGACACGCGACATCGCCGAGCTGGTGACGGCGGAAGGTTTTTCGGTCAACCGCAACCAGATCCTGCTCAACCAGCCGATCAAGACCATTGGCGTCACCAATGTGGCGATCGCGCTGCATCCGGAGGTGGAGGTTACCATCACGCTCAACATTGCCCGCACGGCCGACGAAGCCGAGCGCCAGGCCAAGGGCGAAACGCTGACCACCGCCGAAGCCATCTATGGCGAGGACATCAACGATAATGCGCGGCCGGAAAACTTCTTCGATCCGAATGCGGAGTTCGAGGGCGGCGAAGACAACGGCTGATCGTCATTCGTCGGCATTCGCCGGCTAATCGCTATTCTGGACCAATGCCCGGGCCTCGTACTCGGGCATTTTTATGCCAAATGGAACTTTTCGAACCCCTATATCTTGATGCAGAATAAGACAGCCTGTCTGACCGAGAGGGGACATTTGGTCATGAATATTCTGCTGAAACGCATTCTCGACCGCCTGGTCCGCACAGGCAATCTCAAGGTGACAGGGCCGCAAGGCTCGATGGTGACTTTCGGTGACGGCAGCGGCGAACCGGTGCACATGCACATCAAGACCAGGCATGCCGAGCGCGCCATCACTTTCGATCCGATGCTGGCGGTGCCGGAAGCCTACATGGACGGTGAACTCGACATTCTCGAGGGCGGCGTGCTGGGGGTGATGCGCATTGCCTTCCAGAACATGGGCAGCGGTGGTATCGATGCCACCTGGTCGAAGGCGATCGAAGGTCTGCGCCACGCCTTCCGGCGCCTGCAGCAGATCAACACGGCGTCGCGGGCGCGCCGCAACGTGCAGCGTCATTACGATCTGTCGGGCGACCTCTACCGCCTCTTCCTCGATGAGGACATGCAATATTCCTGCGCTTATTTCGAGCAGCCGGATATGACCCTCGACGAGGCACAAGCGGCCAAGAAGCGCCATATTGCCGCCAAGCTCAGGCTGAAGGCTGGCCAGACGGTGCTCGATATCGGCTCCGGCTGGGGTGGGCTTGGCCTTTATCTCGCCAAGGCGTTCGACGTCGACGTACAGGGCGTGACGCTGTCGACCGAGCAGCACGGCGTCGCCACCGACCGCGCCCATGCGCAAGGCCTGCAAAACCGGGTTCATTTCGACATCAAGGACTATCGCGAACTCAATGAACGTTTCGATCGCATCGTCTCGGTCGGCATGTTCGAGCATGTCGGCGTCAATCATTTCCGCACCTTCTTCGACAAGTCGGCGACGCTGCTGAAGCCGGACGGCGTCATGCTGCTGCATACGATCGGCCGCTCCGGCGTGCCGTGGGCGACCAGCGCCTTCATCCGCAAATACATCTTCCCGGGCGGCTATATTCCGTCGCTCTCTGAAGTGATGCCGGCCATCGAAAAATCGGGGCTCGTCGTCACTGACATCGAGGTTCTGCGGCTGCATTATGCCGAGACGCTGAAGCATTGGGGCGAACGCTTCGCCGCCAACCGCGACAAGGCCAAGGCGATTTATGACGAGCGCTTCTGCCGTATGTGGGAGTTCTATCTTGCCGCCTCGGAAGCTGCCTTCCGCTGGCAGGATCTGGTGATCTTCCAGATCCAGATTGCCAAGAAGAACGACACGCTGCCGATGACGCGCGACTACATGGTCAATTGTGAGAAGGCGCTGGAGATGCGCGATCTTGGACGTCGTGAAAAGGCTCCGGCCGCCAAGCCCGCTCGCCGCCGCAAAATGGTGGATCCGGAGTAGACGGCCGGCGATCGCGCCATTGCCGCTTGCCATTTGCCGACTGGCACGCTGAAAAGGCTCCCGTCAACGCGGGACCTTTTTTATGACCTACCTCCTCTACGTCGCTGCCGCACTTGCCGAGATCGCCGGCTGCTTTTCGTTCTGGGCATGGTGGCGGCTGGAAAGGTCGCCGCTGTGGTTGGCGCCCGGTCTCGTCTCGCTGGTGCTATTCGCGTGGCTGCTGGCGCTGGTCGACACCAGCGCGGCGGGCCGGGCCTACGCCGCCTATGGCGGGATCTACATTGCCGCCTCGCTGGCCTGGCTGTGGCTGCCGGAAGGCGTGCACCCCGACCGCTGGGACCTTGCCGGTGCCGCGATCTGCATCGTTGGCGCCTCGGTCATTCTGCTCTCGCCTCGGACTGCCTAAGCGATGGAACTGCCCGTCCCGCTTAGACAAGGCGTCGACCGCCTTCTCGAACAGGTGCCGCTGCCGATGCTTAAGCAAGCGGCAAAGACGCTGTCGGACCGCTACCGCGCCGAGTTGCGCGACGGCCGCCTGCACATGGCCGAAGACATGGCGGTGAAGGCCTATCTGGCAACGCGGCTGCCGGCGACCTATGCTGCCGTTCGCGCCAGCCTCGATGCGGTAAGCGAGGCGCGGCCCGATTATGCTCCGAGAACCCTGCTCGATGTCGGCGCCGGCCCCGGCACGGTGCTTTGGGCCACAATCAATCTCTGGCCCGATCTCGAACAGGCGGTGCTGCTCGAGGCCGGCGCCGCGGTGCGGCGGGTCGGCGAGGCGCTTGCCGCGGATGCGATCACGGCCAGGACCGCCTGGCGGACTGGCGACGTCACCATCGACCTGGTCGATCTCGAGCCGGCCGAGCTGGTGACTTCAGCCTATGTGCTGGATGAGATCGCGCCGGCATCGCTGGCAAAACTCGTCGACCGGCTCTGGCAGTTGACCGCAGACACGCTGCTGGTCGTCGAGCCGGGCACGCCGGCCGGCTGGCAGCGTATCCTTGCCGTGCGGCGGCAGCTGATCGAGGCGGGGGCGCACGTGCTTGCGCCCTGCCCGCATGAGGCGCCCTGCCCGCTCGTCGCTCCCGACTGGTGTCATTTCGCCCGCCGCGTCGCCCGCTCGCGCCTGCACCGTCTGGCCAAGGATGCCGAGGTGCCGTGGGAGGACGAGAAATTCATCTTTGTCGCGGCCTCCCGTCATCCGGCCGCTCCGCCTCGAGCGCGAGTGATCGCACCGCCGAAATCGGGCTCGGGCAAGGTCTTGCTGAAGCTTTGCGAACAGGATGGGAGTGCTGCCGAGCGACTGTTCACCAAGCGCGACGGCGAGACGTTCAAGGCCGCGCGGCGACTGGACTGGGGTGATGCCTTGCCGGAATGACCGGCAGCTATTTTCCTGTTTTGTTCTCGCCTGAGAACGGCTAGGCTCGCCATCTTGATTCGAGTCAATCGAGATTCTTTCCACCGAAAGATCACGGCTGTGAATCGCGGGCATCAAAGTTGGTTGGTTGGGGACTGATGCAGATAAGTCATCACCGACTTGTCTCGTTCTGATATCGAGAGACGGGGATCAGGACCGGGGACATCATGGCAGAGGCAGCACGAAAATTCAGCGTGGCGGAAACACCGCTCTATCGCGAGGCGCCGAACAATATCGAGGCCGAGCAGGCGCTGCTCGGCGCCATACTGGTCAACAACGATGCCTTCTACCGCGTCTCCGACTTCCTGAAGCCCGGCCATTTTTACGAGCCGCTGCATAGAAAGATCTTCGAGGTCGCGGCCGAGCTCATCCGCATGGGCAAGATCGCGACGCCGATCACGCTGAAGACCTTCCTGCCGGCCGACGAGAAGGTCGGCGACATGACGGTGGCGCAATATGTCGTGCGGTTGGCGGTCGAGGCCGTCACGGTGGTCAACGCAACCGACTATGGCCGCGCCATCTACGATCTGGCGACGCGGCGCGCGCTGATCACCGTCGGCGAGGACATGGTCAACATCGCCTATGACGCGCCGGTCGACATGTCGCCCTCCGACCAGATCGAGGATGCCGAGCGGCGCCTGTTCGAATTGGCCGAAACGGGCCGCTACGATGGCGGCTTCGAAAGCTTCACCGATGCCGTCAAGACCGCCGTCGACATGGCCAATGCCGCCTATATGCGTGACGGGCATTTGTCGGGCGTCGCCACCGGCTTGCGCGACCTCGACCGCCGCATGGGCGGCCTGCAGTCGTCCGACCTGATCATCATTGCCGGCCGCCCCGGCATGGGCAAAACCTCGCTCGCCACTAACATCGCCTTCAACATCGCCGAGGCGTATGTCCCGGCGCAGCAGGCGGACGGCTCGTTCAAGGCGGCCAATGGCGGCGTCGTCGGCTTCTTTTCGCTCGAAATGTCATCCGAACAGCTGGCCACCCGCATCATTTCCGAACAGACGGAAATCCCGTCGTCGAAAATCCGCCGCGGCGAGATCAGCGAGATGGATTTCGAAAAGCTGGTCGCCTGCTCGCAGACAATGCAGAAAATCCCGCTGTTCATCGACCAGACCGGCGGCATTTCCATCGCTCAGCTGTCGGCCCGCGCGCGTCGCCTGAAGCGCCAGCGCGGCCTCGACGTCATCGTCATCGACTATATCCAGCTGATGCAGGGATCGAGCGCGAAATCGTCGCAAAACCGCGTCCAGGAAATCACCGAGATCACCACCGGCCTCAAGGCACTGGCCAAGGAGCTGGCGGTGCCGATCATCGCCCTGTCGCAGCTGTCGCGCCAGGTCGAGAGCCGCGACGACAAGCGCCCACAGCTTTCGGATCTCCGCGAATCGGGCTCGATCGAGCAGGACGCCGACGTGGTGCTATTCGTCTACCGCGAGGAATATTATCTGAAGAACCGCGAGCCGAAGCCGGGTACCGACGAATACATCAAGTGGGAGCACGAGATGAACGAAATGCGCGGCAAGGCCGAAGTCATCGTCGCCAAGCAGCGCCACGGTCCAACGGGATCGGTCAGCCTCGCCTTCCAGGGCGAATTCACCCGCTTCTCGGACCTTGCCGAGGAGCATCATTTGCCGGATCGGTTCGAGTAGCTTTTTGACCAACCGTCGCGCTCCGTCACACCCCCCTCTGGCCTGCCGGCCATCTCCCCCGCAAGGGGGGAGATCGGCAGTTTTGCCGCCAGCTCTCTTCCTGCGACATCAGAGATTGGCGACAGCGTCGATGACAGCCAATCTCCCCCCTTGCGGGGGAGACGTCCGGCAGGACAGAGGGGGGTGGGCCGGATCGCCGAGCCTCGGCAATTGGCAAGCGACGCGACGCTGATGGCCAAATCGCGCGTCCAGTTCATCTGCCAGAATTGTGGTTCGGTGCATCAGCGCTGGGCCGGCAAATGCGATGCGTGCGGCGAGTGGAACACGCTGGTCGAGGAAGGTACGTCCGGCGGCATCGGCTCGGGTCCGGCCAATAGCCGTAACGCGCGCAAGGGTCGCGCCGTAGTGCTCACCACCTTGTCCGGCGACATCGAGGACGCGCCGCGCATCGTCTCCGGCATCGGCGAGCTCGACCGCGCCACGGGCGGCGGCTTCGTGCGAGGCTCGGCGCTGCTGGTCGGCGGCGATCCCGGCATCGGCAAGTCGACGCTGCTCACCCAGGCCGCGGCCGCGCTGGCGGCAAAGGGCCACCGCATCGTCTACGTCTCGGGTGAAGAGGCGGTCGCCCAGATCAGGCTGCGCGCGCAGCGGCTCGGCGTCGCCGGCACCCCGGTCGAGCTCGCCGCCGAAACCAATGTCGAGGACATCCTCGCCACCATCGCCGACGGCAAGCGGCCGGATCTGGTCATTCTCGATTCGATCCAGACGCTGTGGACCGACATGGCCGATTCGGCGCCCGGCACGGTGACCCAGGTGCGTGCCGCCGCCCAGGCGATGATCCGCTATGCAAAATCCACAGGGGCGGCGATCGTTCTGGTCGGCCATGTCACCAAGGAGGGCCAGATCGCCGGCCCACGCGTCGTCGAGCACATGGTCGACGCGGTGCTCTATTTCGAGGGCGAAGGCGGCCACCACTTCCGCATCCTGCGCACGGTCAAGAATCGATTCGGGCCAACCGACGAGATCGGCGTCTTCGAAATGTCGGACAAGGGCTTGCGGGAAGTCGCCAACCCGTCCGAGCTTTTCCTCGGCGAGCGCCATGCGAAGTCGCCGGGTGCCGCGGTTTTCGCCGGCATGGAGGGCACACGGCCGGTGCTGGTCGAGATCCAGGCGCTGGTGGCGCCGTCGACGCTGGGCACGCCGCGCCGCGCCGTCGTCGGCTGGGACGGTGCCCGGCTATCGATGATCCTGGCGGTTCTGGAAGCTCATTGCGGCGTCCGCTTCGGCACCCACGACGTCTATCTCAACGTTGCCGGCGGCTACCGCATTTCGGAGCCGGCGGCCGATCTGGCGGTGGCGGCGGCACTGGTTTCCTCGCTCACCGGTCTTGCCCTTCCCGCCGATTGCGTCTATTTCGGCGAAATCAGCCTTTCGGGTGCGGTGAGGCCGGTTGCGCATGCGCAGCAGCGCCTCAAGGAAGCCGAAAAGCTGGGTTTCGGAAGCGCGGTTCTGCCCTTGGGCAGCGAGGAACTTGTCGGTGGTAATGGGGTCGGGGGGATCGGAGCCGGCGCTTTCCAGCCCACCGAGCTTGCCGATCTCGTGGCGCGCATAGCCGGCTCACGGCGCAGCCGCGTCGACGAGCGAGAGTGATGCGGCTCGTCGAGCCGCGAAAAAGAGATCGGAGTGGGGCGAAAACATGCCGATTACGCTGCTTGACGGAATTCTCGTCGGCTTCACCCTGGTCTCGGCGATGCTCGCCATGGTTCGCGGCTTTTCGCGCGAGATCCTGTCGATCATCTCCTGGGCAGCCGCCGCGGCGGCCGCCTTCTTCTTCTACAAGCCGGTACTGCCTTACATTCAGCCCTATATCGACAACGACAAGGCGGCCATGGCGGCGGCGGCCGGCATCGTCTTCATTGTAGCGCTGATCGTCGTTTCGGTCATCACCATGAAGCTCGCCGACTGGATCATCGATTCCAGGATCGGCGCGCTCGATCGCACAGTTGGCTTCCTCTATGGCGCGGCGCGCGGCATCCTGGTGGTCGCGGTTGCGCTGCTTTTCTTCAATTGGCTGGCCGGCGCCAAGGCCCCAGGCTGGATTGCCAACGCCAAGTCAAAGCCGCTGCTCGAATCGATCGGCGCCAAGCTCGAAAGCCTGCTGCCCGAGGATCCGGAAAACGCTATCCTCAACAAGCTCAATCCGAATCAGCCAGCCACCGAGACGCCTCTGGCCCCAGACGCCCCTGCAGCGGAAGCACCTGCCGCCGGCGACGACGCCACCGCTCCGGCACCCGATGACAGCGACGCGCCACCGGCCGACAATGCGCCCGCGACGCCGGCACCTGCAAACCCGGCGCCGGCAAACTGATTTCGACAGACTTGCCAATCTGCAGACTTGGCGAGGCATCAAGACTGACGATCATGTGAACGCCGCACGACGTGCGTTGCTTTCGATGCGCTATGACCTTATATGGCGACTTTAGCGGAGCTTGAGCCCCCAATGGCAGACGCAGACGACGTGCTTTCCGCCGAAGTCGACGACCATTTCCACGACGAATGCGGCGTGTTCGGCATTTTCGGCCGGCAGGACGCCGCAGCCATCGTAACCCTCGGCCTGCATGCGTTGCAGCATCGAGGCCAGGAAGCGGCCGGCATCGTTTCCTACGACGGCACCCAATTCCATGTCGAACGCCATGTCGGCCTGATCGGCGACACCTTCACCAAGCAGCGTGTCATCGACAGCTTGCAAGGCAACCGTGCCATCGGCCACACGCGCTACGCCACCACCGGCGGCTCCGGCCTGCGCAACATCCAGCCTTTCTTCGCCGAACTTGCCGATGGCGGCTTTGCCGTCGCCCACAACGGCAATCTCACCAACGCCATGACCGTGCAGCGCGCGCTGCAGAAGCAAGGCGCCATCTTCTCTTCCACCTCCGATACCGAGACGCTCTTGCATCTGGTTGCCACCAGCAAGGAGCGCGACCTGAATTCGCGCTTTATCGATGCGGTGCGCCAGGTCGAAGGCGCCTTCTCGCTGGTGGCGATGACGTCCAAGAAGATGATCGGCTGCCGCGACCCGCTCGGCATCCGCCCGCTGGTACTCGGCGATCTCGACGGTGCCTGGATCCTCGCCTCGGAAACCTGTGCGCTCGATATCATCGGGGCGCGTTTCGTGCGTGACCTGAAGCCCGGCGAAATGGTCGTCGTCACCAGCAAGGGGATCGAAAGCCTGTTCCCGTTCGAGCCGCAGAAGACCCGCTTCTGCATTTTCGAATATGTCTATTTCGCGCGGCCGGATTCGTCTGTCGAAGGCCGCAATGTCTACGAAGTGCGCAAGCGCATCGGCGCCGAGCTGGCTCTGGAAAGCCCGGTCGAGGCGGACATCGTCGTGCCGGTGCCGGATTCGGGTACGCCGGCGGCGATCGGCTTTTCACAGGCCGCGGGCATTCCGTTCGAGCTCGGCATCATCCGCAACCACTATGTCGGCCGTACCTTCATTCAGCCCGGCGATTCGATCCGCCACATGGGCGTCAAGCTCAAGCACAACGCCAATCGCCGCATGATCGAAGGCAAGCGCGTGGTTCTGGTGGACGATTCGATCGTGCGCGGCACCACCAGCCAGAAGATCGTGCAGATGGTGCGCGATGCCGGCGCCAAGGAAGTGCATATGCGCATTGCCTCGCCGCCGACGCGCGCCTCCTGCTTTTACGGCGTCGACACGCCGGAGAAATCGAAGCTGCTGGCATCGCGCATGTCGGTGGAGGAGATGGCCGAGTTCATCCGCGTCGATTCGCTCGGCTTCCTGTCGATAGACGGGCTCTATCGCGCCGTCGGCGAAGCCGGCCGCGACAACGAGCAGCCGCAATTCTGCGACGCCTGCTTCACCGGTCAGTATCCGACCCGGCTTGCCGATTTCGAAGGCTCCGACAATGTGCGCACGCTGTCGCTGTTAGCGGCCGGCGGGTCGTAGGCCTTGCCGGTCCGTTTGTCTCCGTCCGCTTGGCCCCTTACGGCGGCTTCACCTTGCCTGTCGGAATCCATCGTATGAGCCTTGACCTCTCCGGCCGCGTTGCGGTCGTCACCGGCGCGTCGCGCGGTATCGGCTATTTCATCGCCAGGGAGCTTGCCGCGGCCGGTGCGCATGTGATTGCGGTTGCTCGCACCGTCGGCGGCTTGGAAGAACTCGACGACCAGATCAAGGCAGGTGGCGGACAGGCGACGCTGGTCCCGCTCGATCTTGCCGACATGGCGGGGATCGACCGGCTGGGCGGCGCCATCCACGAGCGCTGGGGCCAGCTCGATATACTGGTCGCCAACGCCGCTGTGCTCGGCGTCATCGCCCCGATCGGCCATGTCGAGGCCAAGACCTTCGAGAAGGTGATGACCATCAACGTCACCGCAACATGGCGGCTGATCCGCTCGGTCGACCCGCTGCTCAGGCTCTCCGATGCCGGTCGCGCCATCGTGCTTTCCTCCAGCCTTGCCCACTCCGCACGCGCCTTCTGGGCGCCTTATGCGGCGTCGAAGGCGGCGGTCGAGGCCATGACGCGTTCATGGGCGCATGAGACCGAAAACCTGCCGCTCAGGGTCAATGCCGCCGATCCCGGGGCAACGCGCACCGCGATGCGGGCGCAGGCCGTACCCGGCGAGGATCCTGAAACACTGCCGCACCCTTCGGAGATCGCCAAGCGTATCGTGCCGCTGGCCAGCCCTACGCTCAAGGAGACCGGGCTGATCTTCCAGGCCAAGCACAATCGCTTTGTCGCCTACCGGCAACCGGAGTAGCCACACATCGCATTTTGCCGGAAGAATTGCGCCGGCACCAACGTTGTTCGGGTGCCACAATTCGAGGAACGGAGGACCATATGCGGAGACTGCTTCTCTTGACTGCCACCGCGCTGCTTGCAGTTATCGGCGCCACGTCGTCGCAGGAGGCAACGATGAGCTTTTTCGTCACCAGCGTCGGCTCCGGCAAAGGCGCCGATCTCGGCGGTGTGGCCGGCGCCGACGCCCATTGTAGTTCACTGGCCGAAGCCGCGGGCGTTACCGGCAAGACATGGCGCGCTTATCTCTCGACCAGCGATACCGATGCACGCGACCGTATCGGCAAAGGCCCGTGGTTCAACGCCAAGGGCGTCAAGATCGCCGATGATGTCGCTTCCCTGCATAGCGATGCCAACGCCATCACCAAACAGACGGCACTCGACGAAAAGGGCCAAATGGTCAACGGCCGCGGCGACACGCCCAACCGGCACGACGTTTTGACCGGCTCCAAGCCGGATGGCGCGAAAATAGCCGACCAGACCTGCGGCGACTGGACGCTGAGCGGAGCAGAAGGTGTGGCGATGATGGGTCATCACGATCGTACCGGCCTCGATGATTCGGCAGCCGCCAAATCGTGGAATTCCTCGCATGCGTCACGCGGTGGCTGCAGCCAGGAGGCGCTGAAGGGCACCGGCGGCGACGGCCTGTTCTATTGTTTTGCGGTGAACTGAACCACAGCCGGAAAACGACCGACATCACGCGGCTGTGATGCCGTGGCTTAACGCCGCGCTTTGGCCCAGCTTTCGCCGCTGGGCCGGAGTTGCTAGGATCGTGCGACTCCCAAACAAGCAGAGCGAGGAAATACTCATGGCGGCACCGAGCGTAGCGTTAGTCTGGTATCTGGTGATCGCCGGCCCGCAAGGCGGCATGGTCGTGCTGCCCAGCACATTCGACACCCGCGAACAGTGCGCCTTCGCCATAACCGAATACCAGAAGCAACCGACGCCGGCCGGCTGGTCGGTGCAGTGCGTGCCGAGCGCCTCGCCCTTCGCCGACGAGGGCGACGCCGAGGAGCCGTCGGCGCAGTAGGACAGCGTGATCTCCCCACATGAGGGGGAGATGGCCGACAGGCCAGAGGGGGGTTGGTCCGATCGGGCTCGGCCTGCTGCAGCGGTTGGCGCTTCACGCGAGACAACCCTCTGTCGCCTTCGGCGACATCTCCCCCTGAGGACCCTCAAGGGGAGATCGTCAGCGTCGCGCGCTGACCGTCAGCTCCGGCTTCTGGCTGATGGTCTGAAACACCACGCAGTAGCGCTCGGTCAGCTTGAGCAGCGCATCGATGCGCTCCTGCGGTTCGTCGGTGTCGAGCCCAAATGTCAGCCGGATGGCGCGGAAGCCAACCGGCGCATCCCTCGCCACGCCAAGCGTGCCGCGAAAGTCGAGATCGCCTTCGGCTTCCACCGTGGCGGCTCCAAGCTTGAATTCCAGCGCCGTCGCCACTGCCTTCAGCGTGACACCGGCGCAAGCCACCAGCGCCTCCAGCAGCATGTCGCCGGAGCAGAGTTCGAGCCCGGTGCCGCCGGTCGCCGGATGCAGCCCGGCAATGGCAATCGCCCTGCCCGTCTCGACCTTGCAGGCGATCGATTGGTCGTCGATCGAGCCCTTGGCCTTGAGGGTAATCAGCGCGCGCGAGGCGTCGTCGCGATAGGCCTCCTTCAGCGGCGCCTGCATGGCCTTCAATGCGATCGCGTCCATTTCATTTCTCTCCCATAGTTGTCTGGCTTCGCCGCTTAACGGCGGTGTCGCCTGCCCCAAACGCAAGTCCCCGCTGGCGTAGCGCTTGGCAGGGTTTCGCCCGTATAGCCTGACGATACGGGTGCCCGACATCCAACGCCTTCACACCCTCTCTCGCAACACATTCGTAAGGCCGCCGGACATATGGCCGATATCGCCACCCTGGAAACCCGCGAAAGGGTTCTTGCGGGCCTCCTGTTCAACGGCGCTGCCGTCTGCTGTTTCGATGCACGACGCCTCGATCAAGCTGACACTATGGTGTCAGGACGGGGCAGCGTAAGCTGGTAAAATGACGGAATCGCTGGACATGTCAGGCACAGTGGAAAGCGCCCGCGAACGTACCCTCGGCATCATCCTGGTCTCGGCATCGGCGGCCGTCTTCGGCCTCACCGGCGTGCTGACCAAATCGATCCATGCCGACCCGCTGACCATCACCTGCTGGCGCGGCTTCGTCGGCTCGATCCTGATCAGCCTTTATGTGCTATGGCGTCGCCAGCGCTCCGGCGGTCGCGACAGCCTGCGGCTCGGCTGGCGCGGCTGGCTGCTGGCGATCGAGGGCGCGCTCGCCAGCATCGCCTTCATCTCGGCGTTCAAGTTCACCTTTGTCGCCAATGTCGCGATCATCTATGCCACGGCCCCTTTCGTCACCGCGCTGCTTGCCTTCATGCTGGTCCGCGAGCCGTTCCGGCTGCAGACGCTTGCCGCCGCCGCCGTGTCACTGTGCGGTGTGGCGATCATGGTCTGGTCCGGCTTCGGCACCGGCCATCTGTTCGGCGACGGGTTGGCGCTGCTGATGACGATCGGCAGCGCGCTCTACATGATCATGGTGCGGGCCTTCCGCGATACGCCGGTGGTGTGGGCGGGTGCCATGTCGGCGTTCCTCCTGTTCGTGCTCGGCTGGCTCATCACCGATCCGCTGGCCGTCTCGGCCCGCGACGCTGTGCTTCTAGCCACCTTCGGCGCCTCGTTCGCGCTGGCCTCGATCCTGTGGACGGAGGGCACCCGGCTTATTCCGGCGGCCGAGTCAGGATTGCTGGGCTCGGCCGAAGTGCCATTCGCGATCCTGTTTGCCTTCCTGTTCCTCGCGGAGATCCCGCCGGCAGCCAGCATGCTCGGCGGGGCCATCGTGCTTTGCGCGGTGTTCGCTCACGCCGGCCGAGACTGGCTGATGGCCAAGCAGCGCGCAGCGGATGCATGACCAATCCTCGCCGCGTCCGAGGGCGAGTTGGCGGTCCGATCACGAGAAGTCCGTTCCTCAAAATAAATTTGAAAAGTCATGGAACCATCATAGGGCTCAGTCATTATGGCTGCGACGGGCCACCCCAAGTCCCCCCAAACCCCTCGGCCCGTCCTACTCAGAGCCGACCGCAAGGTCGGCTTTTTCTTTGCTGGCTCAGTTGGCCAAGGCCAGGTTGCCGCTGAACAACGCGGCCAGATCCTGCGCTGGTCGATCGGCATCCTCACGCAAGCGGATGGCGAATTCGGCGACCGGCACTGGCGGCAGATCAAGATCGCGCGGCGCCTCGACGATGCCGGAATGAGCGAAGCGCGCAGTCCTCAACGTCAAGGCGATGCCGGCGTGCACTGCCGTGCGCAGGCCGGCAAGGCTGGCACTGCCGGCAGCAATACGGTAGCGACGGCCGGCCGCATCGAGTGTACTGGTCGCCGCTTCGCGAAACCCGCAATGAGGATCGAGCAGTGCCAAGGGCAGTTCGTCATGGCGGGTGGCCAGCCCATTCTGTGAGCAAAGCCAGATCATCGGTTCCTTGAGCACGCCGATTTCGTCGCGTGTCGGCACCTGCCGCATGGCAATGGCCAGATCAAGGGCGCCGGCCTGCAAAGCCTGCGCCAGTTCGGCGGAACGGCCGACGCGCAATTCGATCCTGACGCGAGGATGGCTGACAGCGAAAGCCCTGAGAAGCTGCGGCAAGCCGCTGTCGGCGAAGTCCTGCGTGGTGCCGATGGCGACGCGCCCGTCGGCACGCGCCCCTTTGAGGGCCAGCCACGCCTCGCGGTGCGCGGCAAGGATGCGACGCGCGTGGCCGACAAGATCCTCGCCTGCCGGCGTCAGACCGCGTCCTCGCCCCTGCGGTACCAGCAGCGCTTCGCCGACAACATCCTCGAGCCGCTGCATCTGCGCGGTCACTGCGGACGGCGAGCGGCCGACGATCGACGCAGCCCGCGCCAGGGAACCGCCATCGACGAAAGCGAGGAAAGTCTTGAGGAGGTCGGGATCGAACACCTGCATAATTCGATATTATCAAAGTGTTTATCAAAAACAATTCGATTTTTTTGATTTAATAATGATGGCACGATTTTTTGGACGGCGAGAAACGCCGCTTGAAGCCGAGGAGAAGAAACATGCCGATCATCAATGTCAGCGTTACCGGCAAACCCGATGCCGGTTTGTCAGCCGCCATTGCCAAGGAGGTAACCGAACTGACGGCCATGCATCTGCGCAAAGACGCAACGATTACAGCTGTTGCCATTTCCTATCACGACCCCGAGCACTGGTTCGCCGGCGGCAAGTCGCTGGCCGAGCATGGCGCCAACACGGCTTGGCTCGACATCAAGGTTGTCGACGGCACCAACACCAAGCTCGAGCTGGAGGCGTATCTGCAGGCAATTTTTGCCGCATTCGGCCGGCTTCTGGGCAAGGTGCATGAGGAAAGCTACGCCCTCGTGCATGAAGTACCTGCGGCGGCCTATGGCTTTGGCGGCAAAACGCAGGAATTCCGCTTCATCAGCGGAAGGATGAAAGCGGCGTAGCTGCGATAGGCAGCCGAATCCAGTGATGACAGGAGAAAAGGAAAATGGAGCCGCATTGACGTTGATCCAACTTCGGCTAGGTTCTCACCCGAAGCGGCCACTGAAGAGCCGTGACGTGAGATTGTTGGGAGATGCGGCGATGATCCTGACACTGGCGCTGCTTGCGGGTCTTGTCGCGGAGTGGCTGCTGATCGGCGTGGTGGAGACGTTCCGCCTCGGCCTGCGTTTGAGCCAGGCGCTGCTCTACGTGCCGTTCAAGCTCGCCTACCGGATCAGCGACGAGCGCATCAAGATTGCCCGCAAGTCGGCGGCCCCGGTCATCTACGTCGTTTGGCATCAGTCACGCATCGAGCCGGCGCTGATGCTGTCGCTGCTGCCGGAGGACACGCTGCACATCCTCGACCAGGCTTCGGCCAGGTCGCCGTGGCTGGAGCCGTGGCGTGAGCTCGGCCGCACCATCGCCTTCAACGCCGAGCATGTCTTCGTCAGCCGCAGATTGGTGCGGGTGCTGAAGGGCAAGGGCCGGCTCGCCGTTTACCTGCCGGATGCGGTCGAGCCCGACGTCAAGTCGTTTCGGTTGTTTCGCGCCATCACCCGTATCGCCATGCAGGCCGACGCGCGCATCGTGCCGATCTTCGTTGCCGGCGCACGCAGCCTGCCGGCTTCACTGACGCCAGCGGACAAGGCGCCCCGCCACTGGTTTCCGCAGCTGTCGATCAGCGTGCTGGAGCCGATGACCATTGCCGAGTTGGTGGCGCGGAATCCTGATCAGGCCTCCAACACAAATGCGTTGTTCGATCGCTTCGCTGAGGCCAGGCTTTTCGGCAACGATCTCGATCGCGGCCTGTTTCTTGCCATGCGCGATGCCGCCGACCGGGTTGGCGCTTCCCATCCAATTGTCGAGGACGTCATTGGTGGCGCGCTGAGCTACCGGAAAATGTTCATCGGCGCCAGGGTTTTGGGCCACCGCTTCGAGGCAATAACAGCGCCGGGCGAAGCGGTTGGGCTGCTCCTGCCCAACGCTAATGGCGTCGTGCTGTCGTTCGTCGGACTTTTGTCGGCTGCGCGGGTGGCAGCAATGATCAACTATACCGCCGGCCCGGCCAGCGTCACCGCCGCCGTCCGCACGGCGATGATCCGCACCGTGGTCTCCTCACGCGCGTTTGTCGAAAAGGCCAACCTCGCCGACATCGTCGAGGCGGTGGAAAAGGGCGGGGCGAAACTGTTGTGGCTGGAGGATGTCCGCGCAAGCGTGACCGTGCTGGACAAGGCCGCAGCCGCCTTGCTGTGGCGCTGGCCGCTGCAGCGCCAGGATGCGGCCAAGCCGGCGGTGATCCTGTTCACCTCCGGCTCGGAAGGCACGCCCAAGGCAGTGGTGCTGTCGCACCGGAACCTTCTTGCCAATGCGATGCAGGCGGAAGCCCGCATCACCATCTCGCCTGCCGACATCCTGCTAAACGTGCTGCCGGTGTTCCACTCGTTCGGGTTGACCGGCGGCACCATCCTGCCGCTGGTCACCGGAGTAAAGCTGTTCCTCTACCCGTCACCGCTCCACTACAAACTTATTCCGGAGGTGGCGCGCAAGGTCCGGCCAACGGTGATGTTCGGCACCGACACGTTCCTCGCCAACTATGCCCGCACCGCCAAGGACGGCGATTTTTCCAGCCTGCGCTTCGTCGTCGCCGGTGCCGAGGCGGTGAAGCCGGAGACGCGCCGGGTGTACCGCGAGCGCTTCCAGGCCGAGATCATCGAAGGTTTTGGCTTGACCGAGGCCGCACCGGTGGTTGCCGTCAACACCGCCATCCACGGCCGCGACGGAACGGTCGGGCGGCTGCTGCCGGCCATGCGCATGAAACTCGAACCGGTCGAAGGCATCAGCGACGCCGGCCGGCTGTGGCTCGACGGGCCGAACCTGATGATGGGCTACATGACCGCCGATAGGCCGGGCGAGCTGCAGCCGCTCGAAGGCTGGCACGACACCGGCGATATCGTTTCGGTCGATCGCGAAGGCTTCATCACCATTCGCGGCCGCGCCAAGCGCTTCGCCAAGATAGCCGGCGAGATGGTATCGCTTGGTGCGGTCGAGATGCTGGTGCAGTCGCTGTGGCCGGAAGAACATCACGCCGTGGTGGCAGTGCCGGACAAGCGGCGCGGCGAGCGCCTCGTTCTGGTCACCACCGCCGACAATGCGGATCCCGACGAATTGCGCGAATTCGGCAAAAAAGCCGGGGCGGCCGAACTGATGGTGCCGAACGACATCGTCAAGGTCGAAGAGATCCCGGTGCTGGGCTCCGGCAAGACCGACTATGTCTCGACTAGAAAGCTGGCGCTCGAGAGGCTGGGACTGAGCGCAGCCGCCTGAGGTTTGCTGTCGAAACTCCAAAGCGCGTCGCGTTTGACCGGCCTTGTGCGACGCGCTTAGATTCTTGCTTTTGTATGCCGTTATCGCAAAACCGCTGCACATTTTTGCGCGACATCCATTAGAAGACCACTACCGACAACAGCAGAATGATGCCGACGGCCATCATCAGCAGGCCCGGCCAGTTCTGCGACAGGCCGAGAAAACGGAGCCCGCGTCGTCGCGGCTCCAGAGTCGGACCTGGTGTTGCGAGATTGGGCGTCGGACTATCCGGCGCGGCGGAGACAGCGGCCGGCTCACTAAGCCGCCCGCGCATGATGGCCGCAACCGCCATATAGACGAGGCCGGCGACAGTCAGTAACGCGCCGATGAGGATGACAGCCATTTCTCCTCGTTTCCGATGGTTTGCGCCCGATGCGGCAGCTTGCGCGACGTTGACGATGTATCACGACCCGCCGCTCAAACGGACCTACCAACACAAACGATCTGGCCGCCCAGCAAGTTCCGAAAACGGGTTTTTGAGCTGCGTTCCACAGCGCCGCGTGCTCTGCGAGCCGCTCCCAAGTCAAAATCCGTCAGCCAATGTCCGACGACGGCACCTTCTCGCCTTCGCGCTTGGCGCGTCTCGAATAGGCGCGCACGCTGAACGGCAAGAAGACCAGGTAGCCGGCAACCGAGGCCGTCAGCGTATACCAGGGATAGGTCATCAAAAGCAGGACGTAGAGAACGACTGCGAGAATGATCGGCAGCACCCTGTCGCCCGGTATCCTGACGCTCTTGCCGGAATAGACGGGCAATCTGCTGACCAGCAGGAACGCCACCAATATTGTAAAGCCGGTGGCAATGAAGGCCGCCAGGCGGCTGGGTTCAAGCCCAAGCCTGAGGAAGAACAGATAGAGCGGCAGCATCACCAACACCGCACCCGCCGGCGCCGGCACGCCGACGAAATATTCGGTCTGCCACTGCGGACGGTCGAGCTCTTCGTCGAGCACGTTGAAACGGGCAAGCCTCATCCCACAGGCGATGGTGAACAGCAGTGCGGCGATCCAGCCCGGCGAACCTGCCCTATCGAGCAGAAAGGCATAGAGCACCAGCGCCGGTGCCACGCCGAAATTGACGATATCGGCCAGCGAATCCATCTGGGCGCCGAATTTGGAAGTCGCCTTCAGCATTCGCGCCAGACGGCCGTCGATACCATCAAGGAAGGCGGCGAGCAGCACCATCACCACCGCTGGCTCGAAGCGGCCTTCGAAGCCGAAGCGAATACCGGACAGGCCAGCGCAGATGGCAAGCACCGTGACCAGATTGGGCAGCACCATGCGCATCGGGATTTCGCGAATGCGCGGGCCACCGCCGCCATGCGCCTCGAATTTCTTGAACGGCGGCGCCACCGGTCAGGAGACCCGCACGAGCGGCGTTGCAGCAACGCCGCCGAATTCCGCCAGCACCGTCTCACCGCCAACCGCGGTCTGGCCGACGGCGACACGCGGCGTCGCGGTCGAGGGCAGGAATACATCGACGCGCGAGCCAAAGCGGATCAGCCCGAAGCGCTCGCCGGTGCCGATGGCGCCGCCGGGCTCGGCCCAGCAGACGATGCGCCGCGCCACCAGGCCGGCAATCTGCACCGCGGCGACCGTTCCATTGGGGCTTTCGATGACCAGCCCGTTGCGCTCGTTCTCGGTGCTTGCCTTGTCGAGTTCGGCGTTAAGGAATTTTCCTGGCCGATGCTCGATCCTGGAAATGCGGCCACGCACCGGAGAGCGGTTAACGTGGCAGGAAAAGACGTTCATGAATACCGAGATGCGGGTCATTTCGCCGCCGCCGAGGCCAAGCTCGCGCGGCGGCACGGCCGGGCCAACCGCCGAGACGATGCCGTCGGCCGGGCTGACAACCAGCCGCTCGTCGATCGGCGTGACACGCTCGGGATCGCGGAAGAAATAGGCGCACCAGGCTGTCAGGATGAGACCGATCCAGAACAGGGTCGAGGAGAAATAGCCAAGAAAGAGCGTCGCCGCGCCGAACGCAGCGATAAAGGGATAACCCTCGCGATGGATCGGAACGAACGCATTCTTGATCGTGTCAACGAGGCTCATGGGATCAGGACAACCTTGGTTCCAAGTCCGGCCTCAATAGCGGAAACACCCCGCGGTCGCAACGCGACAATGGGGGCGGTTGAGGGTTTGGCGGTCGCGCCGCCGTCTCTCAGAACGACCAAGCGAAATCCACTCAGGCACCCGCTGCCGCCGCTTGGTCGAAATACTCGTCGAGCTCGCGCCGATCGGCCTCCGCCAGGCTCTCTTCGTGGCTGCCGCGCAGCTCGGCGCCGTTCGGGGTCGACTGGAGGAAGAATACGTGCCCGTCGGCCATAACCACCCAGTTCACAACCGTGTCGCCTTCCCTGGCCACGACCGAGTTCGCCGAGACAATTGCTTCGGTCGGATCGAACCCGGCCCTGCGTAGCAAGAGGTCGACAGCGACCGGCGCATGATAGGCTGCGGCCAATTCGAGCACCGTTTCTATTGCCTGCGCTTCAACACGGGCAAGTCTCTTGCCGACGCGCGGGGCGCCGGCAGCGAATGGATTCTCGCCCGGACGCGCGACGTACGAATCCTTCGGGGCGATATATTCATAGACGGCCGCATGCGTGGGCGTGGCGACGGCTAGACGCGGCTCCTTGGCATTGGTGCGCAGCTGAAAAGCCAACAGTTTTTCGCCCTCGACGTCCAGCACCCTTGCCATGCCGAGCGCCAGCTTGACCTCGGGCCTAGGCGCCTCGGCGCATGCAAGGCCGACGCCGACATCACGCCAGCCCGTCATTTGATTGACCAGCTTGCCAACAGAACGATGGAGTAGCCTCGGCTGGCGCCGGGGATTGGTCACGGCCAGCTGATGAATGGCTTCTCGGTAGTCGGCATCCTCAACGATTGCGAGTTCAGGCCACGAGTTTATCCAGCGCGCCGATAGAGCGAGCATCGATGCGGCCTGATCGGCTTGGTAGAATAGACGGTCGAGAGTACTGAGCTTATCGTCAGTACCTCCTTCGAAGCCTGTCTGTTCCTCAGTCTCCTCGGGGTGCTCCGCGACCCAGGCAGCCATTTGGTCCAAAGTCGCCAGTTGTCCGTGCGCGCCCATCTCAGCGAGGGCGGTGCGTGCGTCGGCAATGACGGTGTCGAGTTCTTCGCCAGAATTATAGATGAACTGGCTATGGCCGCCATTGTTGACCTCAGCCAAATAGTCATCGGCATGACAGGCCTGCATTGCCTTGGGGCTGATTTCCGTGGAACGGTAAAGGCCTTGCGAGACCATGGCTTCGACGAATTCTCTGACGGCTACAATGAGACCGAAAGGATTGTCGGCCGCGTCTTCCACGACTGAGCGCGGCACGATCACCGAAGATGATGGCTTGCCTGGGAATGACTGTTTGGACCGAGTCGGTGAAATGGTCGCTGATCGCTGAAATTTCTTCTTAGCCCAGCGGGAAAATCTTTCAAACACGCCAAACGCCCTTCCTGCTTGCCACTACAGGATTCTGCGGGCCAACGTGATTCTTGCATTTGACTTTCTCGTCCGCAAGCACCGGCCGGTTATACTTCATTGAAGAAGGATGAGTGGAGGCGCACGGCGCATCGCGCGGTTCCGTGCGGCTACTCAGGTCAAATATAAACGACGCCGTCGCCATCCTCATTTGTCGGAACGCAGCACTCTCGCCCGTCCTTGGCAAGACAGCGCCTCTCATCGGCCTTTCGGCCTTGACGATTTGCGCAAACTCGGAGGTTCTCGGCCCATGCAGAAATCAGCAGCTAGGCAAGTGCAAGTGGTGATGAACGGCTTGGCCTTCGGCGAGTCACCGCGCTGGCACGATGGCCGGCTGTGGTTCTGCAACTGGGGTACGGGCCAGATCATCGCCGTTGACGCCCTAGGCAACAGTGAGATCGTGCTCACCGTGCCGGCCACCCTGCCCTATTCCATTGACTGGCTGCCGGACGGGCGCCTGCTTGTCGTGTCCGGCCGCGAAGGGCTGATCCTCAGGCAGGAGGTAGACGGGACATTGGTCACCCATGCCGATCTGAGACAACTATCAAAGAGCCCGTGGAACGAGATCGTCGTCGATGGACGCGGCAACATCTATGTCAATGGTGGTGGGCCTGCTCCGGGTCCCGGCCAGCAATTCGGCCCCGGCGCCATCGTGCTGGTCGCACCTGACGGCTCGGTTCAACAAGTGGCTGAGAACCTCGCCTTCGCCAATGGCATGGCGGTGACGCCTGACAATAAGACGCTTATCGTTGCCGAGTCCCACGCCAACCGGCTGACCGCCTTCGACATCGCTGCCGATGGCGGCCTTTCCAACCGCAGGATCTGGGCCAATCTCGGCAACGGTTTTCCAGACGGCATCTGCCTCGATGCCGAAGGTGCGGCCTGGTATGCCGACGTTCCGAACCGGCATTGCGTGCGGGTGCGCGAGGGCGGCGCGATGCTCGAAAGCGTCGATGTCGACCGCGGCTGCTTTGCCTGCATGCTCGGCGGCAGCGAGGGAAAAACGCTGTTCATCGTCGCCGCCGAATGGCGCGGCTTCGAACATATGATCAGCGATGCCCGTAGCGGCCAAGTGCTCAGCGTCGACGCTACTGCGCCGGGCGCCGGCTGGCCGTAGAGAGCTTACATCCCGGGAATCCGCTGATAGTTGGCAATATCGGCCTTGACGCCAAGTCGCGCAATGGTCTCCTGAGGATTGAAGCCGCTGCGCTCATGCGCAGCCTTGATGATCGGCACGACCTTGTCGACAGCGGCCTGCCCTTCCCATTCGACAATGGTCACGAGGTTGAACTCGCCCGGCCCCGAGAATTGCTCAAGCAGGAAATCTTGGACGAACCCTTGCTGCTGGCGCAGCAATTCATGCGTCATTCGGACCTTGGCAAGAATCTCCTCGCGGGCGTTGGCTGGAACGACAAACTTGTCCACCCGGAATACGCTGCCGCCGCTACCTGCCTGATTTATCCCATTCATGTCGATTGTCTCCGTTTTTGAACGACGCATCTTGCTGCGATCCAAAACGGCCTACGATCTCAACTTAAGTTGAGGTCAAGCACAAATTTTCAGCTCACCTCCGAGGTGCGGCGGCGGACGACGACGCCGAACTCGTCGCTTTCGCGGGCAATGCGTAGCCGCTCCTCGGCCTCGCTTGCCTCGCGCTGGCGGTCCCACATCGATGCATAAAGGCCGCGCTTGGCCATCAAGGCGGCATGGGTGCCGCGCTCGGCGATCTGGCCGTCCTGCAGGACGATGATTTCGTCGGCCGAAATCACTGTAGACAGCCGATGGGCGATGACGAGGGTGGTGCGGCCCTGGCTGACCAGGTCGAGTGCCGCCTGGATCTCCTGCTCGGTGTGGCTGTCCAGCGCCGAGGTCGCCTCGTCGAGCATCAGGATCGGCGGAGCCTTCAAGATGGTGCGGGCAATCGCCACCCGCTGCTTCTCACCGCCGGAGAGTTTCAGCCCGCGCTCGCCCACCATTGAGCGATAGCCGTCGGGCAGCCGCTCGATGAACGGTCCGATCTGGGCCAGTTCTGCCGCCTTGCGCACATCCTCCTCGCTGGCGCCGATGCGGCCGTAGCGAATGTTGTAGGCGATGGTGTCGTTGAACAGCACCGTATCCTGCGGCACCATGCCGATGGCGGCGCGCAAGCTCTCCTGCGTCACGTCGCGAATGTCCTGGCCGTCGATCAGAACCTTGCCGCGCTGGATATCGTAGAAACGAAACAAAAGCCGCGAAATGGTCGACTTTCCGGCTCCGGAGGGACCGACAATGGCCACCGTCTTGCCTGCTGGCACGTCGAAGCTGATACCCTTCAGGATCTTGCGGTTGGGGTCGTAGGAAAAATGCACGTCACGGAACTCGACATTGCCGGCGCTGACGACCAGTGGCTTGGCGCCCGGCCGATCGACGATCTCGCGCTTGACGTCGAGCAGATCGAACATGTTTTCGATGTCGGTCAGGCCCTGGCGGATTTCGCGGTAGATCATGCCGATGAAATTCAGCGGCACCGAAAGCTGCATGAGCATGGCGTTGACGAAGACGAAATCGCCGACGCTCTGTGTGCCTGCCTTCACCTCGAGCGCCGACAGCACCATGACGACGGTCATGCCGATGCCGAAGATCACGCCTTGGCCGAAGTTCAGCCAACCAAGCGAGGTCCAGGTCCTGGTCGCAGCCACCTCATAGCGCGCCGTGGAACGGTCGAAGCGCTCGGCCTCCATGGCTTCGTTGTTGAAATATTTGACTGTTTCGTAGTTGAGCAGCGAATCGATCGCCTTCGTGCTGGCTTCATTGTCGCTGTCGTTCATCTCGCGGCGGATCGAAATACGCCAATCGCTCGCCCTGACGGTGAACCAGACATAGAGCCAGACCGTGACCGCGATCACCAAGACGTACAGCCAGCCATAGGTGACGGCGAAGATGCCGGCGGTGAGCGCGAATTCGACGATCGTCGGCGCAGTCGCCAGCATGGTGAACCGGACGATCGTCTCGATGCCTTTAGTGCCGCGCTCGATGACGCGCGACAGTCCGCCGGTGCGCCGTTGGAGGTGGAAGCGCAGCGACAATTCGTGCATGTGCACGAAGGTACGGAAGGCGAGCCGACGCACGGCATGCTGGCCGACCCGTGCAAACAGGGCGTCGCGCAGCTGGTTGAAGCCGAGCTGCACCAGCCGCACGGCATTGTAGGCGACGACCAGCATGACCGGCGCCAGCAGAAAGGCCGGCAGCGGCGGCGGCGATTTGCTATCGCCGGCCAGTGCGTCGGTCGCCCATTTGAAGAAATAGGGTCCGGCCACCAGGGTCAGCTTGGCGACGACCAGCAGCACGGTGGCCCACACCACCCGGGCCCTCAGGTCGGCGCGGTCGGCCGGCCACATGTAGGGCCAGAGATTGCGCAACGTTCTGAAGGTCGAGCCGGAATCGGCGGAAATGGTTTTCTCGGCCATTCTTGTTTACCTTTTATATCTTAGCGGCCGGAGCAGCAGGAATCGACCAGCGCGGCCAGCGATGCCGAAACATCGGCGAGCGCGGCGCGGTCGAGCTCATAGCGCGAGCGCTGGCGGTCAGGCTCGAAGCGGATCAGCCCGGCCTCGACCAGGATCTTCAAATGCTGGGAAACGGTGGACTGCGCCAGATCGAGATGCTCGACGACCTCGCGACAGCAGCACGAACGGCTGGCGGAAAGGTGTTTGAGAATTTCGATCCGCGCCGGATGCGAAAGGGCCGCGAGCCGGACAGCGACAGCGCGGCTATCCGGCGTGCAGTTGGCCGGCGTGCAGTTGGCCGGCGTGCAATTGGCCGGCGCGCGTTCATCTGCCGCCCGGCGTCGGTCCATTACGGGGGGAGATTCGATCATCGTGCATCGGCGATAAACGATGACTGGCCCTGCCGCAAGCTATCCTGATGGGCAGAACGGCTACTCGGTCTTGGCTGGCGCCGTCGTCATCTGGTCGCCCATTGCCTTGAGATCGGCGGGTTCGCCTTCCTTCGATTTCTCCGGCACCTTGAACACCTGTCCCGGCCAGATGCGGTTCGGATTGCTGATCTGGTCCTGGTTGGCGAGATAGATGGTGGAGTAGCGCATGCCTTGACCATACACTCGCCGCGAAATCCGCCACAGCGTGTCATGGCGGCGGATAATGACTGCGCCATCGGCATGTTCGAGCTTAGGAGCGACGGTCTCGGGAGTTTCGCCCGAAGGCGTTGTCGCGGCCATTTCGGCCGGGGCCTCGGTGGCGGGAGTGGGGGTGGTTGCGGGCGTTTCGGCGGCTGTTGCCGGTGTAGTCGGCGCGGCTTCGGTCGCTGGCGCATTCGGCTCGGCCGGTTTTATCTCGGCAGGCTTCGGCCCGGCCGGCGCCACGGCGGCAACCGCCTCGCCTGGCTCGCGTTCGAACGGCACGGCGGCACGGGCCACCACGCTCACGCCGTCGGCATCGAGCGCGTCGACATGGATGGTGTAGGTGCCGACCGGGATGTCACGTGTCGCTTCGACCAGGAAGTGGCGGTCGGGCGAGGTCTTCGCGTCGCCGAGCAGGATATCGTTGGCATAGGCGCGCACCTTGCGGCCGGGATCGGTGACGCCGGCAATGAAAATCTTGTTGCCGTCGATTTCGACGGCTTCGACGACGATCTTGGGCTCCGCCGCGGGAGCAGCAGGCGCTACCGGTGTGGCGGGCGCCACCGGAGCCGGTGCGGCTTCAATGGCGGCCGGTGCGGCTTCAATGGCGGCCGGCGCGGCGGCGGCCGGCAGTTCGGTGCCGGGGGCAGGCAGCGCGGCATCAGATTTTGCCTCAGGGGCCGGAACAGTGAGCAGTTCGGACGGCTTGCCCGGCTCCTCGACCATTGCCAGCACTTGGCCGGTGGAATTCTGGGGGATCGAAACGACGGCGGTCTGCGCCGAGGCGGTCACGACATTGCCAGCCGTCGAGCGCAGCGTGATCGTGTAGTCGCCGGGCTTCAGCGGATCGTCGAGAATAATGGCAAAGGCGCCGTCGGGACCGGCGACCGTCGAGCCGAGCACAGTCGAACCGTTGAGAATCTCGACCTTGGCGTTGGGCGCCGCATTGCCGGCGACGACGATCGAGCCGTTGCTTTCGACGCGCACGATGTCGAAGGTCGGCACGATTGCACCTGCTGCGGTCGGCGCAGCGGGCGCTGCCGCATCGGTGGAGGCCGCGGGCGCAGGCGGCAGCCGCCCCTCGGTCGCCGGAGCGACCGGTTTCGAAGCCGGCGGCGTCAACGCCGCGACCTCCGCAGGCCGGGTAGAATTGAGATACGGGTCGAGCGCGCCCGATAGATAGGCGGTTCCCGCCGCGGCGACAGAGCCGCCAGCCGCGAACAAAAACGCCTTCAACGGATTAATTGCCATGTTTCCCTGCCCCTTAGCCACCTAATTTGGTCTAGCCTGTTTTACCAAATCCGACAAGAAAAAGCCCGCCCCAGGGCTTGACCATGCCAATAGTCCCTATCACCAATCATAACATGAACACGATTCGATCTGTCTGCGTCTATTGCGGCTCGTCCCCGGGCCGAGATGAAACCTATATCAAGGCCGGACACCTGCTTGGCCGCTCGATCGCCAAGTCCGGCCTGCGTCTGATTTATGGCGGCGGCACTAAAGGTATCATGGGTGCCGTCGCTGAAGGGACATTAAAGGCCGGCGGCAAGGTAACGGGCATCATTCCACGTTTTCTGATCAACCGGGAGGCGACCGAAACCGCGCTTAACCGGCTCGACGAGCTCGTCATCACCGACAATATGCATGAGCGCAAACATAGGATGTTCGAGAAATCCGACGCCTTTGTGGCGTTGCCCGGCGGCATCGGCACGGTCGAGGAGATCGTCGAGATCATGACTTGGGCCCAACTCGGCCACCACCGCAAGCCGATCGTCTTCGGTAACGTCGGAGGGTTCTGGGATCCGATGCTAGCGCTGCTCGACCACATGGCAACGGAAGGCTTCATCCACACGGCGCAACGGGTAAAGCCGCTGGTGGTCGAGGATCCGGAAGCAATCGTCGCCGCCATCATGGTGGCGGGATCGTCCGTCGACGCTCCGACGGAGGGCGTACAGTCGGTGATTGATAAGATGTAGAGTGAACAGTGAATAGTGAAACACAAGACGTTCCAGACCGCGCCTGTCTATCCACTACTGATTATTCACTATTCACTCCTTTCCCTACTGCCTTCCTTAAATCCGCAATGACCGGCCAACCGCCTTTCTTCGTTACGCGGCTCGAGCTGATGCGGAAACGGTCTTGCGCACCGAAGAAAACATCGACCAGGAGTACATCGCCAGTGCTGCCCAGATCAGCCCGAAGGCTATGGCCTGAACACTGCCGAAGGGTTCGCCGAAAATCAGCACCGCGATCAAAAAGACGATGGTCGGCGCGATATATTGCATGATGCCGATGGTGGAGAGGCGCAGCAGCCTGGCGCCGAACGCAAACAACAGCAGCGGCACGGCGGTGACCGGCCCGCAGCCGATCAGCAAGGCGGTGTCGTTCAACGAGCTGGAGACGAAATGATCCTGTCCTGTGGCGATCAGGAAGATGATGTAGCCGAGCGCCGGCACCGACAGCAGCAGCACTTCAAGCAGGAAGCCCTGGCTCGGGCCGATTGGCAGCGTCTTGCGGAAGAAGGCATAGGCGGCAAAGGAAAAGGCCAGCACCAGCGACACCCAAGGCAGCTTGCCGGCGTCGATGGTCAGTACCGCGACGGCGATTGCCGCGAGCACCGCCGCCACGACCTGCAGGCGGTCGAGCCGTTCGCCGAGCAGCAGCGCGCCGACAACGACGCTGACCAGCGGGTTGATGTAGTAGCCAAGCGCGGTCTCGATGGTGCGGTCGACCGCGATCGCCCAGACATAGATGCCCCAGTTGACCGAGATCAGCGCCGCCGTCAGCACCGCCATCGAAATGATGCGCGGCGAACGAACTGCCGCTTTGAAATCGGCAGTGCGACCGGCCCAGACCAGGACAGCGGCCGCGATCGGCACCGACCAGACGATGCGGTGGGCGATGACTTCGGCCAGCGGCAGATGTGCGACAGCCTTCATGTAGAAGGGCAGCAGCCCCCAAAGCAGGTAGGCGCCGAGCGCCAGCAGGAAGCCGCGACGAGCTTTGGTGTCGGCCTCGATGTGAAGTGCTTGGGTAGTCATGGGCGAAGGCTATGCGCCAGCGGCTTGCCCAAAACCATCGCAAATTGCTGATGGATCAATGGAGTCTCGCTGATGGTTCAACCCGACCACCAAACATTGAACAATCGCGCCGTGTACGAGAGGGTAAAAGGCCCAACCAACACGACATGCGGTCTCAACGCTGAGCTGGTTTCTCGTTAAGTTCGAAAAAGACGCTGTCGGGCGAACCCTCATCGTGCCTGAAGCCCGTCAGCTCTGCCGCAGGATCGAGGGGAAGGTCAAAAACAAAATCGAGCTCGGAACCCTTGGTATCTTCTTCATCCTGTTTGGAAAAACACTGCTGCTTCAGCGCTTCAAAAGAAGCGGGGAGATCACCCGTGACATGCAAGTCCCTCACAGTCTTGTCACCGCTGTGCCAGACTTTCCAAATGTTCCTTCCGTCGCGCCAGAGCTCGGCGCGGGCGAACATGACATGCTCTTCTATGTGCGCGATAACCACTTCCCGCCCTTGCGAGATCGCAACCAGATATTGTTGAGGTGGGTTTGGGAAGCTGCAGGGATCGAGAATGATAATCGCCCAGTTCTTTTCGCTGGCATAGGCATTCACTGGCGCTTCGAAAATCTCCGATGAATCGCCAATTTCGCGCCCGAACAAGGCCGCAGCTTCCTTTATTTCATAACCACGAAAACCAAGCCAGCTTATCGAGAAGCCCATCTCCCTACTCCGCCGCCGCCAATCCCGCCATGTCGCGGTTCTTCATCAGCTTGTAGACGATCGAATCCATCAGCGCCTGGAACGAAGCATCGATGATGTTTTCGGAGACGCCGACCGTCCACCAGCGCGCGCCGGTGCCGTCATGGGATTCGATCAGCACGCGGGTGATCGCCTCGGTGCCGCCATTGAGGATACGCACCTTGAAGTCGGCCAGCTCGAGATCGGCGATCTCGCTCTGGAATTTGCCGAGATCCTTGCGCAGTGCAATGTCGAGCGCGTTGACCGGGCCATGGCCTTCGGCGACCGACATCTTCTCCTCGCCCTCGACCAGCACTTTCACAATCGCCTCCGAGACCGTCTTCAGCTGGCCGTTGGCGTCGAAGCGGCGCTCGACCATACAGCGGAACGAGGTGACGCGGAAGAATTCCGGCAGGCCATGCAGCATCTTGCGCGCCAGAAGCTCGAAACTGGCGTCGGCGCCTTCGTAAGCGTAACCCTCCGCCTCACGTTCCTTGACCACGGCGATCAGAGCGTCGAGGCGATGGTCATCCCGGGGCACGTCGATGCCGCGCCGCTTCAGCTCGGCGAGGAAATTGGCCTTCCCACCTTGGTCGGAAACCATGACGCGGCGGCGGTTGCCGACAGTCTCTGGCGGCACATGCTCGTAGGTCGCCGGCTCCTTGGCCAGCGCCGAAGCATGGATGCCGGCCTTGGTGGCGAAAGCGGAGGCGCCGACATAGGGCGCCTGCGCTTCGGGCGCGCGGTTCAGCAACTCGTCGAAGGCGCGGGACAGACGCGATATACCGGTCAACGCCTCTGCCGAAATGCCTGTAGCAAAGCGGCCCGAAAAGGCCGGCTTCAGCGCCAATGTCGGCACGATCGAGATCAGATTGGCGTTGCCGCAGCGCTCGCCGATGCCATTCAGCGTGCCCTGGATCTGGCGCACGCCGGCCTCCACGGCGGCAAGCGAATTCGCCACCGCCTGGCCGGTGTCGTCATGGGCGTGGATGCCGAGATGGTCACCCGGTATGCCGGCGGCGATCACCTTTTCGACGATGGCACGCACCTCAGAGGGCTGGGTGCCGCCATTGGTGTCGCACAAAACCACCCAGCGCGCGCCGGCTTCATAAGCCGTTCTGGCGCAGGCCAGCGCATAATCGGGGTTGGCGTTGAAGCCATCGAAGAAATGCTCGCAGTCGACCATCGCCTCCTTGCCGGCAGTGAGCGCCGCCTCGACCGAGGTCCTGATCGCCTCGAGGTTCTCCTCATTGGTGCAGCCGAGCGCGACGCGGACGTGGTAGTCCCAGCTCTTGGCGACGAAGCAGATGGCGTCCGATTTCGACTGGACCAGCGCCGCAAGCCCAGGATCGTTCGAGATCGACACTCCTGCCCGTTTGGTCATGCCAAAGGCAACGAATTTGGCATCGGCCGTGCGACGCTCGGCAAAGAAGGCGGTGTCGGTTGGATTGGCGCCGGGGTAGCCGCCCTCGACGTAGTCGATGCCGAACTCGTCCAGCAGCTTGGCGATGGCGATCTTGTCCTCGACAGAAAAGTCGATACCCGGTGTCTGCTGACCATCGCGCAGCGTGGTGTCGAACAGATAAAGGCGCTCGCGAGCCATGGTCATTTCCCGGCAAACATGTCCGTTGCGCGGATCAGCCTGTCGAGGATGCCCGGCTCCGAATAGGCGTGGCCGGCGCCTTCGATCAGATGGAAGTCCGCTTTCGGCCACGCCTTGTGCAACGCCCAGGCATAGCGCGCCGGGCACGGCATGTCGTAGCGGCCGTGAACGATGGTACCCGGGATATCCTTAAGCTTCCATGCATCGCGCAGCAGCTGTCCCTCTTCCAGCCAGCCGGCACGGACGAAATAGTGGTTCTCGATGCGGGCGAAAGCCAGGGCATAATCATCCTGGCCGAAGGGACCGCTGGTTTCCGGTTCCGGCAGCAGCGTGATCGTCTCGCCCTCCCACAGGCTCCAGGCGCGGGCGGCCTCGACCCGCGCCACAGGATCGCTGCCGACCAGCCGTTTGCGGTAGGCGGCCATCATGTCGCCGCGCTCAGCCTCCGGAATGGGCGCCAAAAACCGCTCCCACTTGTCGGGGAACATCTCCGAGACGCCGAACTGGTAGTACCATTCGAGTTCGGCGCGGGTCAGCGTGTAGATGCCGCGCACGACCAGTTCGCTGACCTGCTCGGGGTGGGTCTCGGCATAGGCCAGCGCCAACGTCGAACCCCACGAGCCGCCGAACACCAGCCATTTGTCGAAGCCGCACATTTTTCGCAGGCGCTCGATGTCGGCGACCAGGTGCCAGGTGGTGTTGGCTTCGAGCGAGGCATTGGGCGTCGATTTTCCGCAGCCGCGCTGGTCGAACAGAACGAGGTCGTAGAGCTTCGGGTCGAACAGCCGCCGGTGCTTTGGCGAAATGGTGCCGCCCGGCCCGCCATGCAGGAATACAGCCGGCTTGGCCCCCTTGGTGCCGGAGCGCTCCCAATAGACCTGATGGCCATCGCCAACGTCGAGCATGCCGGACTCGAAAGCCTCGATCTCGGGATAGAGGGTACGGAATTCGCTGCTCATAATTTCAGGCCCTGCTGCGGCCAGTTGGCCGTCTCGTGATCGGGATGCTGGAAGGAGATGATGGATTCCTGTCGCGCGTAGAAATCCGGGTCGTCATGGATCGGCGCGTCGAAGATCGTCTCGACCCAAGGCAGCCTAGCGGCGTAGTTGACCTGGATCTGCGGCGCCAGATCGGAACGGTCGTCGAAGGCGCCGATGGCGATCTCCAGCGCGCCGGGCTGGCGGTAGGTCAGCGGTGTGCCGCAGCGGGCGCAGAAGCCGCGATCGATGTTGACCGACGACTGAAAGTAACTCGGCTCCTCGCGCACCCATTCGACGCCGTCGCTCGGCACTGTCACCAGCGCGCCGAAAAACGACCCGAACTGTTTCTGGCACATGCGGCAATGACAAATGGACGGGCGGCCGAGCGCCCCGTGGATGCGGAAGCGCACGGCGCCGCACTGGCAGCCGCCGGTACGAACGGTTTCGGTCATGATTTTTCCTCCGGCGGCCATTGTTCGGTGTCGTGGTCGGGATGTTGGTAGGAGACGAGGTCGGCGAGATAGGAGGCAGACGAGACGTCGGCCATCGTTTCCTCACCGGGCAATTCGTGAACATGATCCACATAGGGGAGCTTGGCTTCGACACCCCATTGGATCGTCGGCGCAATCTCCTCGGGGTGGTCGAATGCGGCGATGGCGAGCGCCACGCCATCGGGCGCTTCGAAGGTCAGCGGCGTGCCGCATTCGGCGCAGAAACCGCGCAAAGCCGCGTTGGACGAGCGGAAGCGTTTGGGCTCACCGCGCGTCCAGTCCAGCCTAGTGCCGCGCACCGAGACCAGCGGCAGGTAGAAATTGCCGCTCGCCTTCTGGCACATGCGGCAATGGCAGACGGAAGCATCGCCGAGCGTGCCTTCGACGCGGAAGCGCACCGCGCCGCACTGGCAGCCGCCTGTATACACCGGTCTGTTGTCGAGGCTCATCGCGCACTACTCCGGAGCATGGCAGACCGCCTCGACATTGTTGCCGTCGGGATCGAGGACGAAGGCGCCATAATAGTTCGGATGGTAGTGCGGGCGCAGGCCAGGCCCGCCATTGTCTTTGCCGCCGGCGGCGATTGCGGCGGCGTGAAAGGCATCGACCTCGGCGCGGCTGCGCGCGGTGAAAGCGACATGCTGATGATGCTTCGACTTGTCCTTGCCGGCGTGCAGCCAAAACACCGGCCGGTCGCGGCCGTAGCCGCCGACCTTGGCGCCGCCGGTATATTCCTGCGGCACCATGTAAAGCAGCGAGGCGCCGAGCGGCGCCATCGCCCTGTCGTAAAAACCCTTCGACGCGTCGAAATCCGAAACCGTGATGCCGAGATGATCGATCATCTTTTTACCTCCCAGGTGGTGATGCGTTCGCCGGTGACGGGGTCCTTGCCGTCCTTCAACTGGATGCCTTGCGTTAGCAACTCGTCGCGGATGCGGTCGGCGTCGGCCCAGTTCTTGGCGGCGATCAACGTGAGGCGTTGGGCGATCGCCTTGGCAACGGCGTCTTCATCCACCTTGGCTGTTGTGACGTCGAAGCCGAGGAACAACAGCGATGCCTTCAGTGAAGCGGCAGCATCGTTGTCTTCGGCGGCAGCGTTGCCGCTACCAGCGTTGAAATCAACAGCATCGCCAGCCAACTGCGTCAGCAACTGGAATGCGGCATAGGTGGCAAGGTCATCCGACAGCGCTTCGATCACATCCGCCGGCACCGGCTTTGCCGTCGGCGGCGCCAGATCGGCCGCCCGCTTCCATTTGCGCAGCGTATTCTCCGCCTCTTCCAGCTTGCGCACGGAAAAGTCGATCGGCTCGCGATAATGCGTCATCAGCATCGCCAGCCTGAGCACCTCGCCCGGCCATTTGCGGCCGCCAAAGGTATCCGTCTCCAGCAATTCGGTGATCGAATAGAAATTGCCCAGGCTCTTGGACATCTTCTGCCCTTCGACCTGCAGGAAACCGTTGTGCATCCAAACCTTGGCCATCGTTTCGGTGCCGTGGGCGCAACGCGATTGCGCGATCTCGTTCTCGTGGTGCGGAAAGATCAAGTCGAGACCGCCGCCATGGATGTCGAACACCTCGCCGAGATAGGCGGCCGACATCGCCGAGCACTCGATGTGCCAGCCCGGCCGACCCCTGCCCCACGGGCTGTCCCAGCCCGGCTCCTCGGGCGAAGACAATTTCCACAGCACGAAATCCTGCGGGTTCTTCTTATGCGCATCGACGGCGACGCGGGCGCCGGCCTGCTGCTCATCGAGATTGCGCTTCGACAACTGCCCATAATCCGGCATGGAAGCGGTATCGAACAAGACTTCTCCAGCCGCGACATAGGCATGGCCGCGTTCGATCAAGCGTTGAATCAAGAAGATCATGTCGACTTTGCCGTCGGGCCTGGGCTCGACGAACTCGGTGGCGCGCGGCTCGACCGTCGGTTCCAGGCAACCGAGCGCCGCAACGTCCTTGTGGAACTGACCGGCGGTCTTTTCGGTGACCCGCCTGATCGCTTCGTTCAGCGACAGCTTGCCCGATGCAATCTCGCCGCCGAAATCGCGCAGCGCGCGAGCGTTGATCTTGTCGTCGACGTCCGTAATGTTGCGGACGTAAGTGACGTGCGCTTGCCCGTAGAGATGGCGTAGCAAACGGAACAGCACGTCGAAGACGATCACCGGCCGCGCATTGCCGATATGGGCGAAGTCATAGACCGTCGGGCCGCAGACATACATGCGCACGTTGCGCGGATCGATCGGGAAGAAATCCTCCTTGCTCCGCGTTAGCGTGTTGTAGAGGCGCAGGCTCTTCGATGCGTCAGACATACGTGCGTTCCCGGTGCGTTACTTTGGTTGAGCATGATCTTTGGGATCGTGCTCTGGATGAAGCCAGTTACGCCGAGGCGCAAATCGGGCTCCAGCCTGCTGGCCGGGGCGTTTGTCCAATCTTGGAGGAGATGAGGCGAAAACGTCCAGGACCAGCGCGAGGCTAGCCGATAATGCAAATGCCACAAATGGCGAAAGGCGTTTTCATGGCCGGCTTTATCGCCTTGCCCGGTGTTGCCGTCAAGTCGCTACCTTCGCCAAAAATATCGTTGGATCACAGGAAATGCGGCACTGAAACATTTTATTAAACATGTCGGCACTGTCATGAAACATTCGCCGGCTAGATCAGCAAGCGTCACGATTTGGTCGGATTCGGCCAGCAAACGCAGACACGAAGACGTTACTAGGGAAGAGAAGAATGCCCAAGCAGGAACCCAGCCGTGCCAAGCAACCGGCGCTCGCCAGCTATTACCGAGCGATCGGCCCGGCAGCAATCGTCGCCGCTCTTCTGCACACCGCGAAGAAGAAGAAGCCGGCACAGAAGATCGTCTCGCCGCGCGCTGCCTGAGAATGCGGTCGGGTGAAGATTGAGGCGCTCACGGCGAACCAGTAACAGTAGCTTTTGCTAAAATAAACTCATCTGACTGTCGTTCGCGCCGGACTTCTGGCGCTTGACCTTCTCGGGCTCAGGCTCGATGACGCCCTTCTCCTGAATCTCCGACCCGGTATTGGCGACCTTATTGACGAGGTCGGAAACCGGGATCGCTTCGAAGAATCGGGCTGGGCAGGTCTCAGCAGATCGGCCACGTCGCGCGGCTCGAGCGTGCGGCAATCCAGCCAGCGTGCGAAATCCTCGGGATGGATCACTACCGGCATGCGGTCGTGGATATGGGCAGTATCGGCATTGGCATGGGCGGTCAGAATGGCGCCGGTGTCCACTTCCGAGCCGCCCGGCTCGGCATAGGTCTCAATCAGCCCGGCGAAGGCGACAAGCCCGCCCTGTCTTGGCCGCACCCAATAGGGCTGCCCTCTTCTGCCACCGGTTTGGTGCCATTCGTAGAATCCCGAAGCCGGCACCAGGGCGCGGCGATGGCGCATGGCAGCGCGAAACGACGCCTTTTCCGAAGCCCCCTCGGAACGCGCGTTGAACAGCAGCGGGAAGTTACGCGTATCCTTCACCCAAGCAGGGATCAGGCCCCAGCGCACCAGAATCGAGCGGCGGTCGGGCAGGTTCGAGCCCGGCGCCTGCGTCAATCCGGCGAGCGCCATCAGCACCGGCTGCGTCGGCGCGATATTGTAGCGGGCCGGAAACTCCTCAAGTTCCGCCAGGCCGAGAAAGGCGGCGGTCTGGTCCGGAGTGGCTGTCAAAGCAAAGCGTCCGCACATGAATTCAGCTTTCGATTGGTGGCGTATGAAAGTGGCCATGGAACCTGCCTTTCGCAACCGCTAAAGCTGTTCGCCGACGGTCGGTCCACAACGGGCTGTGCCAATCGAGCGATCCGGAGTCATGGAAGCACGCAAGATCATTCCGGCAGTCTCGGCCTGCGTCGTGCGCGAGAACACGGTGCTGCTGGTCAAGCGGGCCAGGCCGCCCTCGCAAGGCCTCTATGCCTTTCCCGGCGGCAAGGTCGAAGCCGGCGAGACGCTGGAACAGGCAGCACGGCGCGAATTGCTGGAAGAGACCGGATTGCAGGCGCGCAGCTACCGGCCGCTACGGGAAATCCACATCGACGGCAGCGGAGACGGACATCCGGTCGACTACTGGCTGACGGTGTTTGGGGCCGATTATGCCGGCGGCGAGGCGGTTGCCAGCGACGACGCCGAAACCGCGGCTTTCTATACGCTGGCCGAAATGATGGCGATGCCGCTCGCCGATGCAGTGCTTGAAATTGCCGACGATCTACTCGGTCCCAAAAATGACGGCGAAACGTGAGCCAGAGAATCGCCTTGCAGGCGACAAATTGTTCCAGCACAAAGCCTCATGAGCCGCACGTCTTCGTTTCTCGCCGCATGCCTCGCCGTCAGTGTGGTTGTCGGTGCGCGCCCTGCGATTGCCGCCGAAGCACCGTTCGAGCCCGGGCTGATGCGGCTGGCGGAAGTGCTCGGCTCGCTGCATTTCCTGCGTAATCTGTGTGGCGAGAAGGGCGATCGGTGGCGAGCCGAGATGGAAAAACTGATCGCATCGGAAAATCCGAACCCGGAGCGGCGCGCCCGCTTCATCGCCAGCTTCAACCGCGGCTACCGGTCGTTCGGCGGCACTTATACGCAATGCACCGCCTCGGCGACGGAAGCCATCAGCCGCTACATGAAGGAAGGCGAGACGCTGTCTCGCGACATCGCTTCGCGCTACGGAAACTGACGACGGCAGCCGCCTTCCGGAAAAGCCGCATCAAGGCTCGGCGCCGTCGCGGCGGACGCGTTCGACACTTCTCCGCTTGCCTCGACTGAGGTCTTGGTGCAAACCTAATGTTGCACTTTTGCAACTATGTTAACGAAACGTTAGCGCGCAGATGTGAAATTAACTCAAACTGAAGGTTTCCGTCCCCTTGGCCGACCTAATCGGCTAAGTTTGAAACGGATCGGATGCAGGTTTGCTGGACGCGACGGAATTTGTAGACAACGACCAAAAAAATGTCGCATTTACAACTACTTACTTGCACCTGCGTGTAAAAGGGACAACTCAAGCTTGATCCCTGTCCAACGGATCACCGCTTGAAAGGGTGGACATCGCAATGGAACATGGCGTCAACGACATCGACGCGCTGGTCAGGGAAGAGAAGCGCCTGACTGCCGTGGAAAGCCACAGCGAAGCCTGGGCAGAAGGATTGTCGGCGGGGATCGAGCCGGAAATCATCGCCGAGGCAGCCCTCGAAACGGCATTCGGCGAAATGCTGCGCGCCAATGGCGAGACCTCGGCGCTTGCCCTGCTCGATCGCATGCGTGAAAAGGTGATTGCCGGAGCCTTCGAGCCCGAAAGACTGCGGCACTGATCCCGGTTCTTTGAGGAGGGCGCGCCGCCGGACATCATGTCCGGGCACATGGATGGGCTGGAACCAGGGAGTAGCAGGCGGTGAATTTTTCGATATCAGGCAAGCCACGCGGCCTGGTCCTCGGCATTTGGCTTACTGCTTCCTGCGCCACAATTCCCCTTGCACTGTTTCTTGCGAGCAGTCCCGCTCACCCCCTCAGCGAGATCAAACGCGAGGACCTGCCCTCGCCGGTCACGCCGCCGCCGGACGGCGACATGTCGCCGTCTGGAAGTACCGTCCCGATGCCCGGCCCACTCGGCACGGTACCACCTCCAGCCCGCCAGCCGACTCCGTCCGAGGAGCCAGAGCAAACCGAACCGAAAGGGCCAACGGACGATGGCGGGATGGCCAATCCGCATGTCGAGCCGGACGCGCCTGTGCCCGAAGTCGTCTACGACCTGGCCAAGTTGCCGGAACCGGTCAGGCGCATGCACGATCTGATCGTCGAGGCGTGCAAAAGCGGCGACATCGAAAAGCTTCGGCCGCTGATCGGCACGGGAGACATGATGACCCAATTGTCGCTGGGTGACATCGAGGGCGACCCGATCGCCTTCCTGAAGGGCCTTTCGGGCGATACGGAAGGCCAGGAGATCCTCGCCATCCTGGAAGAGGTGCTCAGTGCCGGTTATGTCCATGTCGATGCCGGCACGCCGCAGGATCTCTATGTCTGGCCCTATTTCTTCGCCCTGCCGCTGGACAAACTCGATGCCAGGCAGCGGGTCGAGCTGTTCAAGATCGTCACCGCCAGCGACTATGACGATATGAAGCAGTTCGGTGCGTACATCTTCTACCGAGTCGGCATCACGCCGACCGGACAATGGACGTTCTTCGTTGCTGGGGATTGAGTGGTTTAGCCTGGCCCTTATGAGGCAGGGAGCTTAGCCCGCCAACGCCTCGCAAAACTCCACCGCCCTGCCCTGGCTCGGCGCGACGATCTCGCCTTCCCACATCACGCGCCGGCCGCGAACGATGGTGCCGACCGGCCAGCCGGTCACCTGCCTGCCGTCATAAGGCGTCCAGCCGGCCTTGGAGCCTTGCTGGGCGTTGGCGATGGTCTCGCGGCGCTTCAGATCGACGATGGTCAGATCGGCATCGTAGCCGGCGGCAATACGGCCTTTCCTGGCGATGCCGAAAATACGCTGCGGGCCGTGGCTGGTCAGGTCGACAAAGCGCTGCAGCGTCAGCCGGCCGGCGTTGACATGGTCCAGCATGATCGGCACCAAAGTCTGCACCCCGGTCATGCCGGACGGCGACGCCGGATAAGGTTTTGCCTTCTCGGCCAGCGTGTGCGGCGCATGGTCGGAGCCGAGGACATCGACAACCCCTTGCGCAATGCCCTGCCAGATCCCCTCGCGATGGCGCGTGGCGCGCACCGGCGGGTTCATCTGGATTAACGTACCGAGCTGCGCATAGTCATCGGCGCTCAGCGTCAAATGATGCGGCGTCGCCTCGCAGGTCGCGACATCCTTATGCTGTTCGAGGAAGCCTATCTCCTCGGCGGTCGAGATGTGCAGCACATGGATCCGGGCGCGAACCTGGCGCGCGATGCGCACAAGGCGCTCTGTGCAGCGCAATGCAGCGATCTCGTCGCGCCACACCGGATGTGAGGACGGATCGCCCCCGATGCGCTCGCCAAGCCGCTCGCGCAGCCGGAACTCGTCCTCGGAATGAAAGGCGGCGCGGCGGCGTGTGTTCCTCAGGATCGAGGCAACGCCTTCGTCATCCTCGACCAGCAGGTCGCCGGTGGACGAGCCCATGAACACTTTTATGCCGGCCGCACCCGGCAGCCGCTCGAGATTGCCAACGTCTTTTGCATTGTCGCGGGTCCCGCCGACCCAGAAGGCAAAGTCGCAATGCATGCGGCCGGTGGCACGCCGCACCTTGTCGACAAGGGTTGCCTCGCTGGTGGTCAGCGGATTGGTGTTCGGCATCTCGAAGACGGTGGTGACGCCGCCAAGCACCGCTGCGCGGGAGCCCGTCTCCAAATCTTCCTTGTGCTCCAGTCCCGGCTCGCGGAAATGCACCTGACTGTCGACGACGCCCGGCAGGATATGCAGCCCGTGGCAGTCGATCGTCTCGCCCGCCGATGCCTGGCCGAGGTCGCCGATGGCAGCGATGCGCCCACCATTGATACCGACGTCGCGAAAACCCTCGCCGTCGTGATTGACCACGGTGCCGCCTGTCAGGATGAGATCGTAGAGGGGGGCCATGCGGATCCGGTCTCTTGCGGGGGAAGTGCCAGCGGCTTACGTAATGACCGATAGTTTTGCAAGATCAGGCTCGTTTTCCCACCATGCCCTTTGCCTCGCTCAGAGATCGCGCACTCGTTTCCGTGTCCGGACCGGATGCCGAGCACTTTTTGCAGAACATCCTGACCACCGACCTCGACGCGCTCGGCCGCGGCGAAGCAAAGCCCGGCGCCTTGCTGGCGCCGCAAGGCAAGATCCTTTTCGACTTCCTGATCTCGCGCGCTGGCGAAAATATTTTCCTGCTCGAATGCCGTGCTGAGACCATCGATGACTTCATGCGCCGGCTGACGCTCTACAAGTTGCGCGCCAAAGTCGAAATTGCCAAGGCAGATCAGTCGGTTGTGACCGTCGTATGGGAAAGCGATTCAACGGCCTCGCAATTTGAATCGGCGCCGTTTGCCGATGCGCGGTTTGTCGATGCTATCGTCACGCGCTTCTATGGTGGCGCGCCAGACGGCGGCGACCTTGCCGCATGGCAAGCCTTTCGCATCGCCAATGGCATTGCCGAAAGCGGCAGCGACTATCAGCTCGGCGACGCGTTTCCGCATGATGTGCTGCTCGACGAGATCGGCGGCGTCGGCTTCAAGAAAGGCTGCTACGTCGGCCAGGAGGTCGTCTCGCGCATGCAGCATCGCGGCACTGCCAGGCGCCGAGTGTTGATCGTCTCGGCCGAACGCCCCCTGCCCACTTCGCGCGCAGAGCTGGCCGTGGCGGGGCGACCAGTCGGCACGCTTGGCTCTACCGCCGGCACGACAGGCCTTGCCATTGCCCGCATCGACCGGGTCAAGGCAGCGCTCGACGCCGGCCTGCCGATCCTGGCTGACGACGTCGCCGTGTCGCTCGCCATCCCGTCCTGGGCGAAGTTCAGCTTTCCGCAGGAAGCCGTTGGCGCGGAGGACGCCTGATGGCGGCCGACCGCGCCGGGGCGCCGCCGCGTGCCTGGCAACGTATGCTGTCCGGCCGCCGGCTCGACCTGCTCGATCCTTCGCCGCTCGACATCGAGATCTCCGATATTGCCCATGGCCTTGCCCGCGTCGCACGCTGGAACGGCCAGACCAGAGGCGATCACGCCTTTTCGGTCGCCCAGCATTCGCTGCTGGTCGAAACGCTTGTCGGCGAACTGATGCCGGATGCCGACGCTGACGCGCGGTTGGCGGCGCTGCTGCATGACGCGCCGGAATACGTCATCGGCGATATGATTTCGCCGTTCAAATCCGTGATGGGCGGCAGCTACAGGGATTGCGAGATCAGACTGCAGCGCGCCATCCATCTGCGCTTTTCACTGCCGGCCGAACTCGACGCGGGGCTGCGCAAGGAAATCAAGCGAGCGGATCAGATCGCCGCTTATTTCGAAGCAACGCTGCTTGCGGGTTTTTCGACGGCAGAGGCGACCGAGTTCTTCGGCAGGCCTCGCGGTTTCAACGCCGAGCGCTTCGATGTCACGCCGCGCTCGGTGACCTGGGCGCAGAATGCCTTTCTCAAACGGTTTGCGGCAATCGAAAAGTCGCGACGCCAGACTGCCGTTCCAGCCGGCTGAAAACGGTAAATTAACCGGCAGGGACAACAGTGCCGTGGTTAACCATGGTCCATAGGCTTGCCTCATGCCCGTTGCCGGTATCAAGGCTGGTTCATCCGTCCGCCGACGGAGGGCCAAAGGCGTTGGTCTGCCGCGACGGATCGAAGACGAGCTACGCGAACAGAACGAGCGTTTTTCGGCAGCGATCGAGAACATGTCGCATGGCCTGTGCATGTTCGATGCCGATGAGCGGATGATCATCTGCAACAGGAACTACATCAGCATCTTTCGCCTCGACGCCGAAGTGGTGCGGCCCGGCATCCGGTTTTTCGACATCCTCCAGCACAGCGTGGATATCGGCATCGCCTCGCAAAGCGCCGAGCAACTCTATGCCATCCGCAAGCCCTATATCGACCAGGCAAAACCTTCCACCTATGAGGAAACGCTTGCAGACGGGCGCATCGTCAACATTTCGCACCGGCCGCTGGCGTCAGGTGGCTGGGTCTCGATCTACGAGGACATCACCGAGCAACGGCGCGCCGAGCAGGAGTTGAAAGAGCAGCACCGCCGTTTCGACGCAGCACTTGCCAACATGTCGCAAGGCCTTTTGATGTACGATGCGGACGGCAAGCTGATCGTGCGCAACGAACGTTTCCTGGAACTTTATCATGTCAGGCCCGCCGACTTCCCGCTTGGCATGAGCCACCGTGATGCGTTCAAGCGGCTGCTGGAACTGGGCATTTATACAAAGCTCGACCCCGACAGCGAAATCTCGCAAATCGAAGCCTGCCTGCGGGCGGGGAAAACACACGTAACGCATCGTCATCTCGCCGACGGCAGGACGCTGCTGGTTGCGCGCCGGCCGATGAGCGGCGGCGGCTGGGTCGCGACGTTCGACGATGTCACCGAGCGCAGGCGTGTGGAAGAGCGCATGACCCATCTTGCGCACCACGACACACTGACCAACCTGCCCAATCGCTCGATGCTTCGCGAACGGCTCGACCAAGCCCTGAGCGAGACGAGAGACGGATCGCTGGCGATATTCTCGCTCGACCTCGATCACTTCAAGGCAGTCAATGATACTTGGGGTCACCCCGCCGGCGACTGGCTGCTGAAATGCGTGGCCGAACGGCTGCAACGGTGCTTGCGCAATGAAACGGACGTTGTCTCCCGCTTCGGCGGCGACGAATTCGTCATAATCCTGTTCAATCTCAAAAGCCCGGGCGACGCGGAAAAGCTGGCCAAACGCATAGTCGAGATCATCGGAAAGCCGTTTCGCGACAAGAGACACGACATGCGTGTCGGCATCAGTCTCGGCATCGCGCTGTTTCCGAATGACGGCAAGGACGCCGAGACTTTGCTGAAAAATGCCGATATGGCGCTCTATCGGGCAAAGAGCGAAGGGCGCAACCTCTACCGCTTCTTCGAACCGGCCATGGACGCGAGGGTGCGGGCACGCCGGGCGCTCGAAATCGATCTCAGGGCAGCGCTGTCGCGCCGCGAATTCGAGCTGGATTTCCAGCCGATCATGAACATCGCCTCCGGCGAAATCGTCGGTGCCGAAGCCTTGATGCGCTGGCGATCGCCGGTGCGCGGCCTGGTGCGGCCGGACGACTTCATTCCGGCCGCCGAGGAGACCGGGCTGATCGTGCCGCTCGGAGAATGGGCGCTGCGAAAAGCCTGCACGGCCGCGGCAGGCTGGGCGGCTTGGCGCATCGCAGTCAATGTCTCCGCCGTGCAGATCAAAAGCGGTACCTTTGCCCGCAGCGTCATTTCGGCACTGGCGTTCTCGGGCGTGCCGGCCAACCGACTTGAACTGGAAATCACCGAAACGGTGCTGATGGACGAGAGCGATCTGGTGCTCAAGACACTCAGGCAGCTACGCGATCTGGGCGTCCGCATCGCGCTGGACGATTTCGGCACCGGCTATTCCTCGCTGGGCTACCTCAGGCGCTTTCCCGTCGACAAGATCAAGATCGATCGCTCGTTCACCCGTGACATCGACAGTCGCGATACCGCGGCGATCGTGCGCACCATCATCGGGCTTGGCGCACAGCTGGGCATCACCGTCACCGCCGAAGGTGTCGAGACCGAAGCGCAGCTTGAATTCCTGCAAAAAGAGGGTTGTGTCGAGGCCCAGGGCTATTTGATCGGCGTGCCGTCAAAGGCGTCGGACATCAATCGGCTGCTGAAGTCGAGCGCGACGATCCGGCAGTCCGGCTAAGTGCGACAGTCTCGCGGAAGCGCGGGCAACCGGCTTAGATCTGCTTGAGATGACGCTCGATTCGCGTGTTAATTCCTTGATAGAGAAGGCGGAATTCAGGTGTGGCGAACCAGGAGGTTCCTTGCCGGGTCAGAGGTGCCCGTTCAATGCCTCAACCATATCCTTGTTCGTCGCCACAGGAACAATCTCGAATTCGACCAGATCCGCCCATTCGATGACCCACCGCTGCAGGAGCGTGATGTCATCGGCCTCCACCAGCAGGAAGCAGCGGCTCATATCCGCTGCGATCCAGCTGTGGTGCACGAGAAGCGCGTCCGGCTTCAGGCGGCCCTGGTCGCGGAAACGGCGGTAGATCTCCTTGCGGTCGCAGCCGCGAAAATCCTCGATCACGAAGAACAGCATCTTTTCCCCCACAATCGTATATCATCGCCCCGGCCTGTCCAGCCGCTCCAGGAACCACTGCGTCAGCCGCACCCAGACCTCGTCCTTTTCGCCAGAGTCTTCCCAGCCGTGGTCGAGGTTGGGGTTGTCGTTGACCTCGATGACGAAGACGCCGTCCCTAGTTTCCTTGAGGTCGACGCCGTAGAGGCCGTCGCCGATGCAACGCGCCGCACTCACCGCCGTCTCGACGACATGGGCCGGCGCTTCCTTCAGGGTGAAGGTCTTGATGCCGCCCTGGTCGGGCTTGCCGTTGGCCTTGTGATTGACGATCTGCCAATGTTTCTTGGCCATCAGATAATGGACAGCAAACAAGGGCTGGCCGCCGAGGACGCCGACGCGCCAGTCATATTCCGTCGGAATGAATTTTTGCGCGATCAGGAGGTCGGAATCCTCCAGCCATTCGGTTGCGAGCGTCTTCAGCTCGTCGAAGGTGCCGCATTTCTTGACGCCGCGCGAAAATGAGGAGTCCGGGATCTTCAGCACCAGCGGGAAGCCCAGCGTCTGTGCCGCAACTTCCAGGTCCGCGGTGCCGGCAATCATCACCGTCGGCGGCACCGGTACCTTGTTGTAGGTCATCAGCTCGTTGAGATAGACCTTGTTGGTGCAGCGGATCATCGACAGCGGATCGTCGATGACCGGCATGCCTTCCTGCTGGGCGCGGCGGGCAAAGCGGTAGGTGTGGTTGGAGATCGAGGTGGTCTCGCGGATGAACAGCGCGTCGTAGTTGGCGAGCTTGGCCAGATCCCGCTTGGTGATCGGCTCGATTTCGACGCCCATCTTTTCAGCGATCTTGGCCCAGTGGCGCAGCGACGAAATCTCCGACGGTGGCAGTTCCTCGTGCGGATCGACCAGCGTGGCGAAAGTGTAGCGCGCCGGCGTGCGGCCCTTGGTGTCGCGCCACTCGCGGTTGGTGTAGGTCTCCAGGCACTGGAGAAAGTGCGTTTCCTCGTCCTCGGTCATCCTGGCCAGGGGATGGAAGCCGATCTTGCGGATCGAGGCCCATTCGGCGCTGTCCCTGATGTGGACCTCGAGCGCAGGGGCACGGAACCAGTCGAACAGAAGTTTTGCGAAGCGGTCCCAGATCCTGGATGGTCCGATGCCGAAGAAGATGCAGACCTTCTGGGGAAAAGCGCCACCCAGATCCTTGCGGCACTTGTTGAGTGCGAGTTCGAGTTCCGGCAACGCGTGCTCATAGAGCTTGCGCTCCGACAGGTCGATCATCGTTTCGACCGTCGGGATGACCTTATGGCCGCGCGAACCAGCCAGCAGCGACGCGTAATAGCCGCGGCTCTGGTAGCCGTAATTGTTCGACAGGTTGATGACCTTCGGCCGCTGACCGCGAAACAGTGCCGGATGGGCAAGGTAGTCGCGATTGGTGATGATCTTGTGCGGCGTCGCCACTTGGTCGAGATCGTTCTGCCGGCCGGTAAGGATGACCCAGGTCATTGGCTATCGCGCTTTCCGAGAGTGATGGCGGCGCGCAATCCGTCGCGGCCGAATTGCGCCATGTTCATGAAGATGCCGTAAGGCACGGGAATGTTGGCAGCATCGAGGATCGTCTCCTGCCGCTCGCCCTCGACCCAGGGGTCGTGGATCAGGATATGATCGCCGTCGTCACCGATGGCCAATACCCAGTGCGGAACCTTCTTGCCGAACATCAGGAAGCCGCTGATCAGGACCAGCACCAGTTTTCCCTCTGCGATCGCGGTGCGAATGTCGTCAAGCCCGAATGAACGGTAATTCACCGGGATGCTGTAAAGTTCCGCGCGGCGGCGAAAGTCGACCTGCGCCAGCTCCATGACGCGGCGCTTGTCCTCGCTGCGCACCGACTGCAGGAACAGCGCGCCGTAGAAGGAGACATAGATCTCAGCAGCAAGCCCGCTCTCATAGCCGGCGACGGCAAGCCCGAACGGTTCGCAGCCGCCCGGCCCCGACATCATGAAAACGGTCGTCGCCTCACGCCACAGCCTGATTTCCATCACCGGATCCGGCACGAATCCGGGGCCGAAGTAAGCCATCGCCATCATCAGGCAGCATGGTCCGCAAGTGAATTCGCAAGTTTGCTGATAAAACGGCACTTCGGTGGCGACCGGAATGTCGCCGCGCAAGGTCTTTTCATAGCGCAGCGCCGTGGCGCCATCCTCGTAATAGTCCGGTTCGCGGCCGATCTTGCGGTAGCCGCTCTGCTCGTAGATCTGGATCGCGCGCGGGTTGTCTTCGCGGACTTCCAAACGAAGCATCATGCGGCCGTGCTCGAAAGCGGCGGCCTCGGCCTCTTCCAGCAGCAGCCGGCCAAGGCCACGGCCGCCGAAAAATGGACCAACGGCGATCGAATAAAGCCTCGCGACGCCGCTGCCCTTGCGAAACAGCACGACTGCATAGCCGGCGACGCGGCCATCGCTTTCGCCAACCAGCAGTTCGGCGGTGTCGCGTTCGATCAGTTGGCGAAAGGAGCGGCGAGAAATGCGATCGCTCGAGAAAACGGCTTTTTCGATGGCGGCGAGGTCATCGACGTCGGACGCGCGGGCCTTGCGAATCTCGGCAGGCATGCGGGCTCAGAAAACCTCGATTGGGTTGTGGAAACGGCCCTAGTCTAAACATCGGTCACACCAGCCGAAGTGCCAGCATTCAGCAAGCGCTATCGCACCTCGATTAGGGCCGAATTGTGACAGTTTTGACGGCAGGCAGGTCGCGCAAAGGCTTTGAACGACCTCCGTGTTTAGGCAACGGCGCGGCTCCGGAAGAGCGAGAGCCTGCTCAGCTTTGCAAGCCCGCCAAAAGCTGGCCATAGGCGCTCTTGGCCACTGCGGCCAGTTGCTCGCGCGGCAGCGAGCCGACGACGGCGCAGCCATAACCCTTGTCCAGCCAATAGACGGCCTCAGGACCATCGTCCTCCCCATAGGTGCCCCTGGCCTTGGCTGCCGATTCGGCGGTGACGAAGAGCGATATGCGCTCGCCCTTGACGTCCTCGTAAAGCAGCATCGCGGCCTTGCCCTGACCGGCGGGCAGCAGCCGGCCACCGACCAGTTGGAATCCTTGCGCGGCCAGATCCGGCGCGACGAGCTTCAGACCCACCTGGTTCGACAACCAGCTCTGCAAATGATCCTTGTCGCTTGCCGGCACTTCCACCGCATGCCGCGTTTCGGCGGCATAGATGACGTGGGCGGCGATCGCCTCTTCGGCAAGCTGGTCCTCGGCGGTATTTTCCAGGCCGAGGCGGCCGATGCCAGCAAGGTAGCCGCCAGCACCGCCAATCGCCAGGATGGCGGCAGCGGCGGCCGCAAGCCACCAACGCGAGCGCGACGGCGATACTCTGACCACCGGCGCCTCGCCAAGCACCACCTTGCTCAACCGCACCGGCACGGGTTCGTCCAGCACGCCATTAAAGGCTGCGCGCAACGCTTCCCGGTCGGCGGCGTAGCGTGCGCTCTTGGCCTTCATCTCGGCATTGGCCTCGAGCCATGCCTCATAGGCCGTCCGCTCGTCGCCCGGCAACTCGCCATCGAGAGCCATGTGGATGTCGCGTTCGGAGAAATCGCGCCGGCTCATTTCTCAACGATCCTTATCGAGCGGCGGCGCGCGGTATCATCCAGCAGCGCTCGCAGTTCGTCACGCCCGCGCGCGATGCGCGACATCAAAGTGCCAGCGGGCACTCCAAGGATGTTGGCGGCTTCGGCATAGGAAAACCCTTCGATGGCGACCATCACAAGTGCCGCGCGCCGGTCAGGGCTGATCGCCTGCAGCGCGTCGACGATCTCGCGCGAGGCGATGCTCTCGACCTGCTCGGCGGGTGCTGCCTGCGCCTCGCTTGTCTCGAGCGGCAGCATCGCCGCCTCGCCGCGTCGGTTCACCTTGCGCATCTGGTCGATGAACAAATGGTGCATGATCGTAAACAGCCACCTCCTGGGGCTTTCTCCTGTCTGCCAATTGTCGAGCCGCACAAGCGCCCGCTCGAGACAATCCTGGACGAGATCGTCGGCGGAATCGCGGTCGCGCAACAGCGAGCGTGCATAGCGGCGCAGACGCGGTATTTCACCCAGGATTGCTGCCTTCTTTTCGTCCATGACCGCTGGTTCTGGAGCCCCTGTCCGTGGTGATTGAACGCGCCTTTGCAGCGCGGCGCAAGCGGCCAGCGCGAAGCGGTCGGCCGCCCCGGTCACCCAAGCAACTGAATAACGCTGCCGGTGGCAGGTTTATTCCCGGGTTGCATCCGAAAGTTGAAAGAAATGCGTGGTGACGAATAGCGGCGTGTCGACAAACGTCAGTCTTCCCACATCTCGTCTGTGAATTTCTTCATATCGAAGTCAGGATTAGGCAGGCCGATCCTCATCGCCTCGGCTTGCAGCCTGGCAATCCGGTCGCGAAGCGACACATTGGTGCGACTGCGTTCGAGTTCGTGCACAAGCGCGGTCCGCACCGCCTCCGTTTTGCTTGGAGCGTCCGTCTGGCGCTGCAACATAGTCGCTGAAGCATCCACTTCAGGGCCTCGTATATGTATATAGAGTGCCATTTGATCCTATGTCTCCCTTGCTGCGGGTCAGCGGCCGCAGTACTATTCAATCACACGCACCGCTCTATTTACTATATTTGAAGGCACCGTTAGACCGAGCTTTCTCGCGGTCTGCAAGTTCACCACCAATTCGTGCTGGGACAAAGTCTGAATTGGTATGTCGCGGGGGCTCTTGCCATCAAGAATCTTCTTCGCGCACAGGGCCATGTGATATGTTGCGCTTCGCAAGCTGGTGCCGTAGCAGAACAGACCTCCCGCATCGATCTGCTCCCGCGCGAAGATGGTTGGCAAGCGACGCGCAAGGGCAAGCTCCGCGATTCTTGCGCGGAGTGCTGCAATAATCGGCTCCTCGAGGACGATGAGCGCTTCGACCAGTTCGCGATCCATCGCTGCAAAAGCGCCGTCAAGATCGGGCTGAGGCCCTATAATGCGGAGAACCTGCGGGTTCAGCCCAAATTTTTTGTATTGCCCCAGCATTGGAGGCTGACAGGCAATCGGACACCCCCTTATCGCTCAAGATCGCGATGCGGGAGAGCGCTGGTAAGACGGCTCGCAACAACTCGACATGCGTCCGCGCCTGGTTTGGATCGAAGCTGGTTACTCCTGTCATGTTGCCGCCGGGCTTCTCCAGGCTTGCGGCGAGGCCATCACTGACCGGATCGACGACGACAGAATAAACGACGGGGAGCTCCGTTGTCGCCTTTTGGACCGCACGCGCGGTTACCGCCCCGATCACGGCGATAAGGTCGACGTTCAGCCTAACCAGTTCCGTCGCCAGGGTGGGAAGCCTGCCCAAATCACCATTGGCCGATCGCTGCTCAAACCGAATGTTCCGGCCTTCGGCAAATCCCAGTTCTCTCAGCCCCTCCTTGAAGCCTTCGATTGGTCCCCCAGGGCCTGCCGTGATGATGCCGATCGTAGCTATGTCGTTTATGAGCAACGCGCTGTCCTCCAGGCTGGACCTTCTTGCAGTGGACGACCTAATTTACCTCTCTCGCCGCCCTTGTCAGCAGCCGCTGATAGAACAGGCCGATGCCGATGAGCACCGCCCCGAGGCCGATGAAGGACAGCGCCCGCAACACGCCTTCCAGTTCCGACATGTCGAAGATGAAGACTTTGAGCACGGCGATCGAGATCAGCGCCGCCGACGCTATGCGCAGCACCTGGGACTTCAGCCAGACACCGGCGGCGAGCAGCACCACGCCGATGACCAGCCACAGCGCCGAATAAGTATAGGTCTCAAGCTGGCCGAGACCGCTCCACAGTCCGATGAACTCACCCTTGAACAGGCGCCTGACCGACAGCGTGGCATAGGCAAAAGCGAGCACCGCCGCCACCACCGCCAACATCGCCGCATACCATTGCGGCCGCTTGTCACGGGAATAGAGTGCCAGTGCGCCTGCCGCGACCGCCGGCAAGAGATAGGCGAGGAACAGAAGGTTGAACACCGGAATGCTGCCCGTCGATTCATCCGTCAGCAACGGGTTCAGCGCCAGAAAATGCTGGAGGACGATGAAGGCGACCGAGACCGCGCCCGCTGCAATCGAGCCGTAACGCAGCACCTGACTTGGCGAGCGCATGTCGATAGCGACCAGGATGGCACCGGCACCGATGGCGATCAGCGTATAGATCGCCTGTTCGGCAAGCGTCGCAGCAGCCGTATCGATGACGCCGCCATGCATGGCATGGCGCACCAGCATGGCGACGGTGAGCAGGCAAAACAGCGCGGCGCCGGCCTCCATCGCGAGGCGCGGTCGGCCATTGGTGGTTCGGGCAAGCTGCCAGGCGGCAAAACCGAAAGCGAGCGCCGGCACGCCATATCCAAGCAGCAGCCAGTTGAACACCGGCGTCTTCGACAGGAACTCGGCACCGACGATGGTCGGGTCGAAGGCAGCGCGACCAAGCACTGCAATCACCGCACCAACGGAAATCCAGCCAAGCACCGGATAGCTACGCCAGCGCGTCGCCAGCGCCGGCACGGCGGCGGCTGCTCCGAGCAGGATGGTTGTCCAGCCGGAACCAAAGGCCATGTGCAGCATCAGCAGGCCGGCAATCGCCGCGCCGCCGAGCGCGAAGGAGACAGCAGCGCCGCCGGTCAGCGGCGGCGCTTCGCCGCGCGCTATCCATTCGCCGCCGGCGACGAAGACGCCGACCAAAACGGCCGCGACCGCCGCATAAGCAAGGTCACGGTCGAGATTGCCGAAGGTAGACCAGAGCGCCAGCAGGATGACCAGTGGCGCGACAGCGCTCCAGGCCGCCCCTGTGGCGGCGCGCAGCCAGCCATGGGCCGCAAAACGGCGCGCTGCCCAAAAGCCGAGGCCGATGAAGACCAGGCCGAGAACGATGCCGACCCTGAGCATCAAGGCATCGGACGCCACAACCGGCATGCCGTCGACGCCAAGAGCGCCGCCCGAAAAATCGGAAGCGATCGTGGTCGGCGGAATGATGCCGAGATAGACCAGTACCGTCGCCAGCCCGGCGGCGTGCAGCAGTGCCAGCGCCCGCGGCCGATATCGCGCCACCGCCACCAGGGCTGCGACAAGGGCGGCACCCGGCAATGCACCGCGGATGGCGGCGAAGGCCGGATCGACGAACAGGGCCAGCGCCGAAAGCCCGACGAAGAAGCCCGGCGCGATCGACGGCCAATCGAAGCCGCTGCCGGCGACCGCTTCGTCGCGGCGGCCAAGCCAGACGAAGGCGAGCACGGCCAGTGTCACCCCGTCGATAAAAAGGATGACGGAAAGGTTCGTCCCCGGCGCTTCGGTCATGTAGAAGATGGTCCAGATGCCGGTGGCGACGAAGGCAGCGGCCATCAAAAGGCTCCAGTCGCGGATACGGGCGATGACGCCGGTGGCGACGAGCACGATCGCCAGATAGCCGAACAGCGCCCACGGATTGGGCGCCTGCGAGGCGACCAGCAGCGGCGTCACCATGGCACCGAGCAGGCCGACGCCGGCCAGCGCCTGACCGTGGACCAGGCTTGCCGCGATCGTCGCCACCCCGATGGCGCCGAGCAGCGTGAAAGCGAGCGTCGGGCCGATGAAGCCGTAAATGCTGTACGCGGCGTAGACGGTACCGAACAGGATGAAAGCGCCGGCGGCCGTCAGGATTGCCGGGATATAGGCACCGGCGGCACCTTGCACCGGCACCCTGAAGCCGGTGCGCCGGATGAACTCGCCGCCGGCGACCAGCACCAGCCCGAGTGCCGCCGCCATGGCGAGCCGCACGCGCGGCCCGAAAATGCCGGCCTCGATGGTGTAGCGGATCAGGAACAGGCCGCCCAGCGCCAGCGCGATGCCGCCGACCCAGACCGCCCAGCGAGTACCGAGAGCCGTTTCGACGTCGGACTGGCGAGCTGGCTTCGCCGCGGCCGCCGGTTGCGCCGACTCCGGCGCGGATGGCGCCGCGGTATCGGCATCGGCCTCTGTGGCTGATGCGACCGCTGCGGTCCCTGGCGATGCCAGGTCGGCTGCGGCCGCAAACGGTATTGCGGCATCCGCCGGTTTGCTGTCGCTTGCTGCCGGTTCCTTGGCTTGCGGCGGCAGCGCAGGCGTGCCCGAAAGCACAAGGCTGCGCAAGGCGCCAAGCTCGCGCTCGATCAGGCCGATACGGCTCTGCTGGCGTGAAATGATGACGAACATCGCGATGATGGCGACGAGGCCAATCAGGCTTTCAAACATGGCGGTTCCCCCAAACCAGGCCAGTTGTCACTGACATTCAATGTTCAGTGACATTCAAATGCGGCGGCCAAACGGCCGGTCCATTCAACGTGCCACCAGATCGGCCGCCGGAAAGATCGAGCATGCTTCAGTGCCGAAAGCCAGCAGCTTGCCGTTGACATCCTTCAGCGCCGCTTCCGAAACCGCCAGCATGCCGCCCTTGTGCCAAGGCCGAGCGGCGAAACGTTGCCGGGATAAGGTTCAACGTCGCTCATCTGGTGGTCTCCCCGGCGGTTTCTGCGGCGCTCGCCTTGCCGGATTCATGGCCGGGTGATTGATGCTTGCGCAAGGCGGCGAGAAACCCGGCGCGGGCGCCGGGAGGCTCGATGCCGCGCGGTTCGTAGACATGACGGGTCAAAAAGAAGCCGGTCAGCCGGAAGGCATCCTCGATCGCCGCCGGATCGGCGCGCAGGCCCGAACCGCGCTGCAGGAAGGCAGGCAGCGCCAGCATCTTGTCGCGCCAGGGCGCGCCCGCCGCCCGCGACACGGCGCGGCCGGATTTCGGCGAGACATAGGCAAGGTCCTGCCTGGTGCCGGTCGCCGCACACTGGCTGAGATCGAGGCCGAAACCGAGTTCGTCGAGGACCAGCAGCTCGAAGCGGGCCACCAGCTCGCCTGCGGCATCGGCATCGGCGAGATGAGCGATCATCACTGCAAGCGTCTCGTAAAGGCCGCCATGGGCGTCACGCTCGGGCAGAAGACGCAAATGCGCGGCCATCGTCTGCAGGCCGTAGACGGCAACGGCGCTGTCCATCAGCCGGGCGGCGTTCATCTCGATCGCCTCGACCTGGAAGGTACCGAGATGCTCGTCGAGCCGCGCCCGCCACAACAGGTCGACGCGATTGCCGGGCTGCAAGACCGGCTGCTGTTTGCGCGAACGGCCGCCGCGCACGAGGCCGAGATGGCGGCCATGCACGCGCGTCATCACCTCGAGAATGGCGCTGGTTTCGCCATGCTTGCGGGTGCCCAGAATGATTCCTTCGTCGCGCCATTCCATGACGAGAGCTTGTCACCGGTTGGATGGCGAAATCAAGATTAGGTCGTCAGATGCCCGAATCGTCCTGCCAGAAAATAGAACGGCCCGCAGCATTTGCACCGCGGGCCGCCTGTCAAATCTTCAGCTGATCAGAACGAGCGCTGGAAGCGGAGAATGCCGCCGACGCTGCTCTTCTTGTTGGCCTTGGTCCAGTTGTTGAAGTCTGCGTCTTCGAACTTTCCAGCATTGAGGTAATCGACTTCAGCCGTGACCGTAAAGCCGGGCACAACGGTATAAGCAACGTTAGCGGCGATGCCGAGGTTCTTCCAGTCGTCGTAAGAGACCTGGGCGTTGAACGAAGTCTTTTCGTTGAACTTGTAGGTGCCGCCGCCCCAGACTGCCCAATTGCCGCCCCACTGCTTGTAGAAGCCACGACCGCTCGCATCAATGGCGTTGCCTGCATTGTCGTTGAGGTTGTCGTCCGTGCCGTAACCACCCATGATGAACAGCGACAGTTCGTCGGTGGCCTTTACGTCCAAACGAACTTTGCCGGCCACTTCCTCGTAATTGCTGTCATAAGCGACGACGCCGGTGATCGCACCCCAGTCGCCCTTGTACTTCAAGCCGCCGACGACATGCGGAATATAGCTGTCGATGGTGCCGACGCTGCCGGCGCCTTCTTCGAGCGAGACCAACCCCGAGAAGCCGTTGCCCGCGTCGAAGTAATACTGAACGACGTTGCTCTCCTGGCCGCCATACGGAATCAGCGTATCCTGGATGACGGCGCCGGCATAACCGATGAACGTATCGAAAGCCGTATCGTCCTTGCCGACACGCAGGCCGCCGAGCTGAATCCAGGCGTAACGCAGCGAAAGAGACTTGTTGCGGCCCTGCCAGTCGTTGGCATTGGAGGCTTTTTGATTAAGGTAGTCGCCGCTGCTGTTGCCGAAGTTGAAGCGGGTCTCGGTGTAGGTCTTAAGCGTACCGAGCTCAGTCTCCTGACCGGTCCAGGTCTTCAGCGTAAAGCGGGCGTTCTTGTAGTAGGTCGAATGAGTGTCGTCGCCTTGATGGTCAGGGACATGGTTGACGCCATCGAGCGAGCCGGCATCGCCGACGCCGATATCATAGCGGACATAGCCGCCGATGCGCAGGCAGGTCTCGGTGCCCGGGATATAGAAGTAGCCGGCGCCGTAGACGTCGCAAATCTTGACGTATTCTGCCGGTTCCGGCTCGGCGACCACAACAGCGTCGGCGGCGCGCGCGCCGGAGACCGCGACGAATGCCGCGGCTGAGCCGAGAAGAAGGCTCTTGATATTCATTTTCTGACCTCTCCAGTCAAAGTTAAAATGGCTTGGATTCATGGGTTGAACGGCTGAACGCCTCACCCACGTCGAAAAAGGCGCGCACCGCACCCCTCTTCAGGCGGCGAACATACTCATCCGAATTCCAGTCTCAATGACGATTCCAAAAATAATCGATATTTGCATAACAGAATAAATCAATGTTGCACAAATATCACTTCATATTTTCTTCACATTTTCCCTCGGCACAAACGAGACATTGTCACAATTGTACGAAAAATATACTTATGCTGTTAGCCGGCAAACCGATCGGAATCCGACATACATTCCTTTTACGTGTTCTTTTTCGGAGTAGACTTCTAACGTTTGGCAGCGAGATCAAGCCAACTTCGCCATCGCTGCGTTCTGTGCGGCAAGAACGACTTCCGCCACCAGATCCTGCTTGAGCATTTCAATGGGAGTACGTCCGGCGAGGCCAGGCGCGGGGCCGATCAGCCACGCCCAGGCACGCCGCGGATCGGGCATCGCGGACGACACCTCCTTGATACCCGGCGCGGGCCTGCCGTCGACGAACTGCGCCAAAGGAAATACATGTTTGCGGCCACCGGTGCGCAACGCAACGACCGTGCCGCTCCGCTGCCAGCGATGCAGGGTCGAACGCGATATGCCGAGATTTTGCTGCAGGAACGTCGACCCGGCGACCCGACCGGCCCAGTCCTCGACCCGCATCGCGTCGAGGTCGCCGCTTCCAGCCGGCTGGACGTCCGTCCTTTGGCCTCTATGCGCGCTCGACAGACGCGTTCGGGCACTGCGCTCCGCAGCTTCGGCCGCCAATATCCGCACGAAACGCGACGCCATGCCGGGTAATCTTTCCTGCATGGTGTCGATCGCACTGATGTCGGCCGGCGCAAGCAAAGCGACGGCGGCGGCAACGGCGCCGGCGACCCTGCCCGCTGCAACGACCGCATCGCTGTTCGTCACCTTGCCTTGCCGCGCCAGCACGCGCTCGATCTCAACAGCGACGGCGTTTGCAAACTCGATCTGACGGATGGGGTCGATGCTATTCCAAGTCCCGGTCATGTCCTGATCTGGCTGTTTGCCTGCCGGTTCCGGTTTGCTCGGAAGCGGGGGTCTTCGCACAGCCTATAGGCAGGGTGTATGACGGAGAGACGACGAACGGGAACGCTGGACGACCGCAGTGTCGGCAGGCGTTCCAACCGGTCTGACCGGCCGGTTCTGCATGAAATATCGGAAATTTCTCAGAACCCGCTCAGGATTTCGCGTAGCGCCGGTGCCAATAAGAAACGGGTCGACCGAGGTGGTCGGCGCATAGCCTCCCGGAATGATTCGGCCGGCTGTTCAAGATGCAAATCGACCGATTGGGCAGCCCGGCGACCTCCCATTGTCATCTGCCCGTGAGAGGCCCGACATGACTTCTTTCCTGCGCCTGGTGCGGCAGCATCAGTTGGCTGCCTTCTTTTCGTTGGCGCTTGCCCTGACCTGGTTTGCCTTCATCCCATTCTACCTATCGAATGGCGATTGCATTCCCTGGTTTACCTTCGGCCCGATGGTGTCCGGATTCGTCATCGCCGCCCTTTCCGGAGGCTGGGCTTCGGTCAAGGCCATTCTCGCTTCCATGGTGAAGTGGCGGGTATCTCCGCTCTGGTATCTGGTGGCATTCAGCCTGCCATTGGGCACGCAGCTTGCCTCGATCCTGGTCAATCCGCTGTTCGGCTCGGCGACGCCGGCCTGGGGCAACATTCCAGCCGTCACTGAGATACTGCCGATCATCGCGCTCTATGCGGTCTTCAGCGGCCCGCTTGGCGAAGAGCCGGGATGGCGCGGCTTTGCGACACCGCGTCTGTTGGCCAAGCATTCGGCGCTGGCCGGAAGCCTGATCCTCGGCGCGATCTGGGCGATCTGGCATTTTCCGCTCGGCCTGGTCGGCGATCTCAGCCTCTATGGCACGATCAACGTCGTGCTGGCGGCAGTGGTGTTCACCTGGCTCTATCAGAACACCGGCAGTGTGCTTCTCGCCATTCTGATGCATGTCACCCATCAGAACAGCGTGCGCTTCCTGGGCAAGGCGTTCATCGACGCCGACCATGTGCAGCAGCAATGGATCGATGTTGCGATCTGGGCGATGGCTGCGATCGCGATCGTTGCCGTCTACGGCACCGAGAGCTTCGTCCGCAGGCCGGCAACGCAGCCCGCCCTTGCTGGCGCCGTCTAATTTGCGGCGTCCAAATCCAAAGCGCCGCTTTCGGCGGCGACAGACCTTGACCTAGCCCTCCAGCCGTAGGCCAATACAGGCACGGCTTCAGGGAGCGGCCGTTTCGATGGCGGGTTCGGCCACTGACCAGGTTTTTCAGTTTGGCGGTTTCACGCTCGATCTGGGCAAAGGTACGCTTGGCCGGGCCGAACAGCCGGCCTTCCTGCGGCCGAAAGCCTACGCATTGCTGACGCATCTCGCCCGCCATATCGGCCGTGTGGTGCCGAAGTCGGAATTGATGGATGCGGTCTGGCCGGGTGTTTTCGTCACCGAGGATTCGCTGACGCAGTCGATTCGCGAGATCCGCAAGGTGCTCGGCGAGGAAACGATACGGACCGTATCGAAGCGCGGCTACATGCTGATCCCTGAGCCGGTGCCCGAACCCGGCGCCCAGCCGATCGTGGCGGTGCTCAGATTCCGCAATGACGGCGCCGATCCGGCCGACGAAGCGATCGTCGATGGTATTGCCGAAGACATTATCAATGGCCTCGCCCGCTTCGGCACGTTGACGGTGCTGGCGCGCAACTCGAGCTTCTCGTTTGCCTCCTATTCGCCTGGCGAATGGCCTGTGGTGCGTTCGTGCATCGGCGCCGACTATGTCGTCGAGGGCTCGGTGCGGCGGCAGGCAGACAGCATCGTCTGTGCGGTCAATCTCATTGACGCAGCCAGCGCTTCCCAGCTCTGGGGCGATCGCTACCAGGCCGATTACGCCGGGCTGTCCGCGATCCAGCAGGAGATCGTCGAAAAGATCGTCGGCCGGCTGGTGGTTCGGGTGAACAATGCCGGCCTGCAACGTGCCTCGCGGCAGCCGGTAGCCAGCCTCGCCGCCCATGAACTGGTGCTGCGCGGCGTCGCCTTGCTGCGCGATCCGGCGCAAAGCGAACTGAAAGAAGCGGCGGCGTTTTTCGAGGCTGCGATCGTCAGGGACCCGGCCCATGGCCTTGCCTACACCTATCTGGCGCTGTCGCATGTGCTTAACAGCGAATTCGGACCGAGCAGCGACGCGGTGCTGACGAAGGCCCGCGACCTGGCCGACCGGGGCATCGCATTGTCGCCGGACCAGGCAACGGCACACCGCATCCAGTCGCTGGTGCGGCTCAATATGCGCGACCACGAGGCGGCCGAGCATCATTTACGCATCGCGCTCGAGCTCAATCCGGGTGACGCAGACTGAATCGAGCAGATGGGGCATCTGTTGACGATGCGTGGCCGGCCGCTCGACGCGCTCGCCTGGCTGGCGCGCGCCATCCGCATCAACCCGCTGCATCCTCATTGGTATCAGTACGATCGCGCGCTCGCGCTATACATGCTGGGCGAATACCGCACGGCTGCCGAGGCGCTGGAGCTGGCGACGCGACCGACGCCGTGGATCCGCACCCGGCTTGCCGCCTGTTACGCTCAGTTCGGCGACATGCAAGCGGCAAGGCGCCAGGCTGCGCTGATCAACGCCGACGGCTCCGATTTCTCACCGCTCGACTATACAAGAACGGGCATCCCGTTCGAAAACGCGTCCGACGCCGAGCATCTTGCCAACGGCGTGTCGTTGGCACTTGGGGACCGCTCAGAATCTTGAGACGACCAAGAGACAGCTCGACCGATCGGCCAAATCTTTGGATAGCTCAGTGCGGAAATTCGAGCCCCATCTCGCGGTAGCGCTCGGGATCGTCGCCCCAGTTCTCGCGCACCTTGACGAACAGGAAGAGATGCACCTTCTGCTCGAGGATGCCTGCGATTTCCATGCGCGCGGCCTGGCCGATGGCGCGGATCGTCTCGCCCTTATGGCCGAGCACGATCTTCTTCTGGCTGTCGCGCTCGACATAGATTGTCTGGTCGATGCGCACCGACCCGTCCTTCTTCTCTTCCCATTTCTCTGTCTCGATGTGGGAGGAATAAGGCAGTTCCTGATGCAGCCTGAGATAGAGCTTTTCGCGGGTGATCTCGGCTGCGAGCTGGCGCATCGGAAGGTCGGAGATCTGGTCTTCAGGGTAGTACCAGGGTCCGGCCGGCAGGGTCTCGGCGAGATAGTCGAGCAGGTCCTTGCAGCCGGACCCCGTCAGCGCCGAAACCATGAAGGTGCGCTTGAACGGCACCCTTTCGTTGGCTGCCGCCGACAATGCAAGCAACGTCTCGTGCTTGACCCGATCGACCTTGTTGAGGATCAACACCATCGGCTGCCGGACATCCTTCAGCCGCTCGAGGATGGCATCTGCATCGCCCCGGATGCCGCGCTCGGCATCGATCAAGAGCAGCACGATATCGGCGTCCTTGGCACCGCCCCAGGCTGTGGTCACCATCGCGGTGTCCAGCCGGCGCTTCGGCTTGAATATGCCCGGCGTGTCGACGAAAACGATTTGCGCGTTGTTGTGGGTGGCAATGCCGCGCACGATGGCGCGCGTGGTCTGCACCTTGTGTGTCACGATCGACACCTTGGCGCCGACCAATTGGTTGACCAGCGTCGATTTCCCCGCATTGGGCGCGCCAATCAGCGCGACGAAGCCGGAGCGGGTAGCGGGCGCTTCTGTTGCGGGAGCTTCGGTGGCGGTCATGCGGCACTCCCTTGATCGAGCCAGACGCCTTCCCGCTGCAGAAGTGCCGCGGCTGCAGCCTGCTCCGCTTCGCGCTTGGAGCGCCCGCTACCGGTCGCCGGCGGATAGGCGCCGACCTTCACACTGACGGTGAACAGCGGATCGTGGTCCGGTCCCTCGCGGCTGTCGATTATGTAAACCGGCACTGCGCTTGCCGCCTGATGCGCCCATTCCTGGAGTTCGGTTTTCGCATCGCGACGGGCGGCGTCAATGGCTTGCGAGCGCGGCTGCCAGTATCTGTGGATAAAGGCACGGGCCGCTTCCAACCCGCCGTCGAGATAGAGCACGGCGATCAGCGATTCCAGTGCATCGGCGCGCAGATTGACGCGCTTGCGCCCATCGAGGCCGCGTACGTCCGAACCGGCGCGAATGAGTTCCGGCAGGCCGATCTCATCGGCGATTTCCGCCAGGGCCTCGGCGTTGACCAGGGCGTTCAGTCTGAGCGACAGCTCACCCTCGGCAGCGTCGGGAAATGCCGCCAGCAGCATATCGGCAACGACAAGGCCGAGAACGCGGTCGCCCAGGAATTCGAAACGTTCGTAGTCGACGCCGGCATGACTGCCGCGAGCGCTGGCATGGGTCAGCGCCCGCTGCAGGCGCTGGTGGTCGCCAAAACTGTGGCCGGTGCGCTCCTTGAGCGCCTCGGCGAGCGCATCGGCGGTCAGCCGTTTCGTCGCCGCCATGGTCCTAATTGACGAAATGGAACAGGCGCGAGGCGCGCATCTGCGACGGCCATTTCCAGATTTCGAGCGGGCTGGCGCTGCCGCCGATCGAGAAGAAAATGAGGTTGGCGCGGCCGACCAAATTCTCGTCCGGCACGAAGCCGACGGTGAAGCGGCTGTCCGACGAGTTGTCGCGATTGTCGCCCATCATGAAATAGTGACCGGGCGGCACCTTGAACTCTTTGGTATTGTCGCCGATCGAAGCCTGCGTCAGGTCGAGCGTGTCGTAGCTGACGCCGTTCGGCAGCGTCTCGCGATAGACATCGACCGGCCCGTTCTCCTCGGTGATGTCGCGGTTGTCGATCTGCCCGACTTTGACGCGCGGCACGCCCACGTCGTTGATGAAGAGCTGGCCATCCTTGACCTGGATCTTGTCGCCCGGCAGGCCGACGACGCGCTTGATATAATCGACAGAAGGATCCGGCGGAAACTTGAACACCACCACGTCGCCGCGCTTCGGCTCGGAGCCCCAGATGCGGCCCGAAAAGATGTTCGGCCCGAACGGCAGCGAATAGCGGGAGAAGCCGTAGGACCACTTGGTGACGAAGAGATAGTCGCCTTCGAGCAAAGTCGGCCGCATCGACCCGGACGGGATCGAGAACGGCTGGAACAGGAGCGTGCGGATGACCAACGCAAGCAGCAGGGCCTGGACGATGACGCTGACGGTTTCGCCAAGTCCACCGGATTTCTTCTGGGTTTTTTCAGCCACGCTCATGTCGTCCTCGATTGTGCGTTGGATGGTATAGAGTCTCGGCGCGCGCTGGGCAACGTCATGCCGGTGGTCAGATGCAATCAATGTGGCGCTTCTTCGACCGGCAACGCTTCAATGATCACAAAGGCTTGAGCGAGCGGAAAATCATCGGTTATGGTGAGGTGGATCACGGCTCGGTGCCTTTCAGGCAGGATTTCGTCCAGCCGCGCTGCCGCCCCGTTGGTGAGCGCCATGGTCGGCTTGCCGCTGGCCAGGTTGACGACCCCCATGTCACGCCAGAACACACCCTGTGCAAGACCGGTGCCCAACGCCTTGGCGCAGGCCTCCTTGGCGGCGAAACGCTTGGCGTAGGAGGCCGCACGCGCCGCGCGGTTTTCAGAGCGCGCCTGTTCGATCTCGGTGTAGATGCGTTGGATGAAGCGCTGACCGTGACGTTCCAACGACTTCTCGATGCGTCTGATGTCGATGAGATCGCTGCCGATACCGATAATCATTCGGCGGGAACTTCCGGCCCGGTTTTTCCAGCCTTTGCCGCTCTTTCGGCCAGACGCTTGCGGCGCTGCTCCTGGAAAGTGACCATGCCCCAGCGGGTGATGCCGTAAAACAGCAGCCCGAAAACCAGGCCGAGCGGTATTGCGCCAACCGTCATCGGCTTCAGCACCGGTCCCCACAATTGCGCAAAGGAAAGATTGTGCAGCATGTCGCCGAGATGGGCAGGCGGTCCGTGTGCCGGCAGGTGTTCATGCAGGATCAGCTTGCCGACCTCCCAGGAGGCGGCCCATAGCAGCGGAAAGGTAAGGGGGTTGCCGAAGACCGTGCCGAGTGCTGCGGCAACCAGATTGCCGGCGATCAGCCAGCACAGGATGGCGGCAATGATGAAGTGGAAGCCAAGCGGGAAAAACGACGCGAATACGCCCGCCGCAACACCGGCGGCCACGGCATGCGGCGTGGCTCTAAGCCGCAGGATGCGCTTGGAAAAATACCGCAGCGAGCGCGAGAACGAGCGGCGCGGCCACAAATAAGTACGCACCCGCTCTAAGAAACCATCAGGCTTGCGCCGTCGAAAAAGCACTCTGTTCCTGTTCCTAGTTCCGTCAATAGCTTCACGCCGGCTTCTCCAGCCGGGCGCGACAGCCCCATGCTGCGCTCTGCGGTCGCCGAAAAGCAACTACGACTTTGATATAGCGATGCGCTGGCCGAAGAACAACGAGGCCGAGGGCATCCGCTCGGTGGCCGGTCGCGCCAGCCTTGGGTATCGCCGTTCTGAACAGGGCATGATCGCGGCGAATTTAAGGAGCGCCACTTAGGGTCGATATTCGCTGACCTCGACGAGGTTGCCGTCCGGGTCACGAAAATAGACCGACATCATCGCGCCACGAGCGCCGGCACGCTCGACCGGGCCGACCTCTATCACCACGCCATTGGCGGCGAGGTTGGCACATATCTCGGCGAGCGGACGGGCGGCAATCAAGCAGAAATCTCCGGAGCCCGGGGTCGGCGCCTTGGCCTTCGGCTCGAAGGTGTGCCCGACCTCATGCACATTGATCTTTTGCGTTCCAAACAGCAGCGCCGTCGGCCGGTCCGGCTCGTCGAGGCGCTTGAAGCCAAGCACGCGCTGATAGAAGGCGCAGGTGTCTTCAACGGAGCGAACCGTCAGCACGAAATGGTCGATACCAGCAATCACGGCAGCGCCTCTTGACTTGTTTTATGCATTTCTTTGTCCCAAAACCGCTGCACATGCTCGGTTCAAGCCCGAGGATAAGCTTTGGGCGACATGCATTAGATATTGCGGCTGCCCGGCTTGATCGCCGGTAGGGCGGCAAGCTCGGGCGGCAGCCTGTCGGCCGGATAGGCCGGAACCTCGTATTCGGCGAGCGCGATCAGCGGCACGCCGACATCGGTCTTGCCGGCCGAGCGGTCAATGATGCACGCAGCGGCAACGACATCGGCGCCAAGTGCGCGCAGACAGTCGATGGTCTCGCGGATCGACAGGCCGGTGGTGACGATGTCCTCGACAATGACGACGCGCGATCCCTTGGCGATCTCGAAGCGGCGCAGCCTGAATTCGCCCCCTTCCCGCTCGACCCAGATCGCCGGCACACCAAGATGGCGCGAGGTCTCATAGGCCGGGATCAGCCCGCCGATCGCCGGGCCGACGACGTAGTCGATCCTGCCGGGCACGCCAGTGCGGATCTTTTCGGCGAGCGCCTTGCACAAGCGCTCGGTCTTGTCGGCATGCATGAACACGCGCGCCTTCTGCAGGAAGACCGGGCTGCGCAGGCCGGACGTCAGGATGAAATGCCCTTCAAGAACGGCGCCGGCCTCGCGGAAAATGCCCAGCACTTCGTCGGTGTTCATCTTTCACTCCATGCCCATGGTGAATGTGAATGGTGAATTGTAGTGAGTAGTGAGTGCACTCTCTTTCACTATTCACTATTCACTATTCACTATTCACTATTCACTATTCACCCATTCACGCGTCGCGCGTCGCTGACGCTCGAATTGTCCTTTAGCTGCGACAGCAGCCTGTTCAAGTGCTTGAGGTCCCACACTTCGAGATCGATCAGCATTTCGGTGAAATCGGGCGCGGTGCGCACCATCGACAAAGTGTGGATGTTGGCATCGTTGGATGCGACGACTTGCGCAATGTCGGCTAGCGAACCCGGCGCGTTGATGGCGGTGACCGAGACGCGCGCCGGGAACCGCTCCTTGGTGCGCTCGTCAATATCCCAGCGCACGTCGATCCAGCGCTCGGGCTGGTCGTCAAAGGCCTGCAACGCCGGCGACTGGATCGGATAGATGGTGATACCGGTTCCCGGCTGCACGATGCCGACGATGCGATCGCCTGGCACTGCCCCTTCCGGCGCGAAGCGCACCGGCAAATCGCCGCGCACACCGCGGATCGGCACCGCATCGTCGCGCGGCTGGTTTTTATCCTTGCGCGCGGCGCGGCCCGGAATCTGGAACAGCATGCCGGCGGCATTGCGGATCTTCGACCAGCCCTCCTCGCGCTGCTTGGGCGCGACCAGCGTGACGCGCTCGTCCTTGTAGTCGGGAAACACCGCCTTCATGACATCGGTGGAGGCAACTTCGCCTCGGCCGACCGCGGCCAGCACATCCTCGATGTCCTTGCGCGCGAGGCGGTGCAGCACCGGCTTCAGGCTTTCCTTGGTGAAGGTCTTGCCGGACCGTTCGAAGGCGCGCTCCAGAATGCGGATACCGAGACCTGAATATTGCTTCCGAATAGCGTTCTTGGTGGCGCGGCGGATGGCCGACCGCGCCTTGCCGGTAACCACCACCGATTCCCATGCCGCAGGCGGCACCTGCGCCTTCGAGCGGATGATCTCAACCTCGTCGCCGTTCTTCAGCTCCGTCATCAGCGGCATGATGCGGCCATTGACCTTGGCGCCGACGCAAGTGTCGCCGACATCGGTGTGGACGGCATAGGCAAAGTCGATCGGCGTGGCGCCGCGCGGCAGCGCGATCAGCATGCCCTTCGGCGTAAAGCAGAACACCTGGTCCTGGAACAGTTCCAGCTTGGTGTTTTCGAGGAAGTCCTCGGGGTTGTCGCCTTCGGCAAGCTGCTCGATGGTGCGCCGCAGCCAGGCATAGGCATTGGTTTCCTTCGAGATCGCATGGGCGGCACCATTCATCTTGCCGCCGGTATCCTTATAGATCGAATGAGCGGCGACGCCGTATTCGGCGATCTTGTTCATCTGGTAGGTGCGGATCTGCAATTCGACGCGCTGGCGCGACGGGCCGACGATGGTGGTGTGGATCGAGCGGTAATCGTTCTGCTTCGGTGTCGAGATGTAGTCCTTGAAGCGGCCCGGCACCATCGACCAGGTGGTGTGGATGGCGCCGAGCGCCCGGTAGCAGTCCTCGACGGTATCGACGACGACGCGAAAGCCGAAGATGTCGGACAGCTGCTCGAACGACAACGCCTTGGCTTCCATCTTGCGGAACACCGACCACGGCTTCTTCTGCCGGCTCTTGACCTCGGCCTTGATCGAATATTTGTCGAACAGCGTGGAGAGCGCCTTCTCGATTTCGGACAGCACGCCCTTGTTGCGCTCGAAAATTTCGGCCAGCCGTGCGGTGACGGCGCGGTAGGCTTCCGGATTGATGAAGCGGAAGGCGATCTCCTCGAGCTCCTCGCGCATGCCTTGCATGCCCATGCGCCCGGCCAGCGGCGCATAGATATCCATCGTTTCCTCGGCGATGCGCAGGCGCTTGGCTTCCGGCACATGGTCGAGCGTGCGCATGTTGTGCAGGCGGTCGGCGAGCTTGACCAGCAGCACGCGAACGTCTTCCGAGATCGCCAGCAACAGCTTGCGTAGGTTCTCCGCCTGCTCGGCCTTTTTGGAGACGAGGTCGAGCTTCTTCAGCTTGGTCAAGCCTTCGACCAGCTTGCCCATTTCCGGGCCGAACAATTCGTCGATCTCGGCCCTGGTCGCCGTGGTGTCCTCGATCGTGTCATGCAGCAAGGCAACGGCGATCGTCGCCTCGTCCATATGCATTTCGGTGAGGATGGCGGCGACTTCGAGCGGATGCGAGAAATAGGGATCGCCGGAAGCGCGCTTCTGGTGGCCATGCTTCTGCATGGCGTAGACATAGGCCTTGTTGAGCAGCGCCTCGTTGACGTCAGGCTTGTAGCGCTGGACGCGCTCGACAAGCTCATACTGACGCATCATGGGCGGGATCTCGCAATGCTGAAATGAATCATGCGCCGCACTGGCGTACGGCGCATGTCATAGATAGCCACGAAACTGCCGACGCGAAAGTGTCGGCAGTTGTCGCTAAGATCAATAATCGTCGCTTTTTTCCGGCGGCACCAAACCTTCGATGCCGGCCAACAGGTCTTCTTCGGTCATGCGATCGAAGGTGACGTTGTCCTCGGCGTCGTCGGCATCGGTGGCCGCAACGGCGCTGCCGGTCTGGTCGGCAATCGCCTCGCCATCGGCTTCCGGCTCATCGACCTCGACATGCTTCTGCAGCGAATGGATGAGATCTTCCTTGAGGTCGTCCGGCGACAGCGTCTCTTCGGCGATTTCGCGGAGCGCAACGACCGGGTTCTTGTCGTTGTCGCGCGGTACGGTGATCTGCGCGCCCTGGCTGATCTGACGGGCGCGGTGGCCGGCCAGGAGCACCAGCTCGAAGCGGTTGTCGACCTTGTCGATGCAATCTTCAACGGTTACGCGGGCCATGAGTTGCCCCTTTCATGCCTGGATTTAATGGAAAACAGGCGCGGTCCATAACCCGAACGCCGCCAAAATACAAGCTTTTATGGCGGTGCGCAGCTCCGACGCGGGCCGCCTGCGACGACACAGCGCCGATCACAATTGCTTGCAGTGCGGCATGGCGCCTTGGATTGCCGTAAAACTGGCGTTATCTCGAACAATGAAGGCCAACAGGTCTATTATCAGACCGGTATCAGACTGGCCGGTAGTCGCGACGCATTTAGACGACCGCTTATTTCGAAAAAGGACATTTTTCCATGTTCGATCCTCGTGAAAAAATCGCTCTCTTTATCGACGGTGCAAATCTCTACGCCACCTCGCGCGCGCTGGGTTTTGACATCGACTACCGCAAACTTTTGTCGAGCTTCCAGAAACGCGGCTATCTGCTGCGCGCCTATTACTACACCGCGCTGGTCGAGGATCAGGAATACTCCTCGATACGTCCGCTGATCGACTGGCTCGATTATAACGGCTTCAAGGTGGTGACCAAGCCGGCCAAGGAATTCACCGACTCGACCGGCCGGCGCAAGATCAAGGGCAATATGGATATCGAGCTGACCGTCGATGCGCTGGAGCTTGCCGACGTCGTCGACCATTATGTCATCTTCTCAGGCGACGGCGATTTCCGTACGCTGGTCGAGGCGCTGCAGCGGCGCGGGCGCAAGGTGTCGATCGTCTCGACGATGGCGTCGCAGCCGCCGATGATCTCCGACGATCTGCGCCGCCAGGCCGACCATTTCATTGACCTGATGACACTCAAGAACGAAGTCGGCCGCGATCCGTCGGAGCGGCCGGTGCGTCGGCCCGAACCGGCCGAAGTCGACGAGGAAGACTATTGACGGTCGTTGCCTTGACCGCGCCCCTGGTCGTCTCGCCCGAACCCGATCGCGATTGCCCGCTCTGCCCGCGGCTGCACGACTTCATCGCCGAGTGGCGGCGGCGCGAGCCGTCCTGGTTCAACGCGCCAGTGCCGACCTTTTTGCCGCCGGAAGGCGAGGATGCGGTGCGCTTGCTGATCGTCGGCCTGGCGCCTGGCCTGCGCGGGGCGAACCGGACGGGGCGCCCCTTCACCGGCGATTTTGCCGGCGACCTGCTCTACAACACGCTGATCGCGCACGGCTTTGCGCGCGGCGAATTCAAAGCGCGACCAGATGACGGGCTGGAGCTTGTCGGTTCGGCGATTACCAATGCGGTGCGCTGCGTGCCGCCGGATAACAAGCCGGTTGGCGCCGAGATAGCGACCTGCCGGACGTTCCTGGTACCGACGATTGCGCGGTTTCCAAATCTGCGCGCTGTGCTGGCGCTGGGCTCGATCGCGCACCAGTCGACCGTGCGGGCGCTCGGCCAACGCGTTGCCGCCTATCCGTTCCGGCATGGTGGGCAGCAGCAGGCCAATGGCATCACGCTGTTTTCCAGCTATCATTGCTCGCGCTACAACACCAATACCGGCGTGTTGACGGAAGCGATGTTCGTCGACGTCTTCAGTCAGATAGAAGCTTTTCTGAAGACATAGAGTCGGACGAGGCCCGCCAGGGCACGAGCCTTAGATTCGGGCGATCGCAAACAACCAGGCCAGGAGATCCAGCAACCACAGAAACAGTGCAAGCTGCAGCGCGACGCGCAGGCGTTGGATGATCCGCCAATTGCTGGCCATGTCGGATTTGATGCGCAGCAAGCGCTCATTGCATCCCGTCCACGGTTGCGGGAGGGTGCTGGTCGACGAAGTCCTGGGGCAGCTTCTTGGGATCGAAACGGAACGCATAGTTATAATACGGCCACAACATAATCGCGACCAGCAGTCCGATCAGAAAAAGCAACGTCAGTGCCAGCCAGTCCCAAGGCCCTACGCCATCCAGGAGCGCCCTGCCTCTAAGGAGAGAACTCGCGAACGCAGTTGCGAAAATCAGATTGCCGGCGCGCGTATTGAGACTTTCAACCACGCCCTGCTGGTGTTGGAGGCCACGCACCGCCTCCGCGTAGACAAATGCCAGGCGGGGGTCGCCGCCGTCCGCCGCTGCAGGCGGGGCGTTGCTGTCATTGGTCGATGAAGGGCGCTCCGGCATCAAATGCAGTTAGCACAGCGCCGCCCCGATACGAATAGTTGGTGGAAGCATAAAGGCGGGACGGTGACGTTCAACTTTTAGGGAAACAATGAATCGGGCGGCGATTGATCAATCTACAAAATCCCATGAAATCTCAGCTTTGAACCTCGCAATCGCCTCCTCGACTAACCCCAAAGGAATATCCTTCCGATACAGAGTTACCTCTCGGGTTCGCCTTGTGTCGTCACGGAAAATCTCCAACACTTGGTCGCCTTCAATCCAAAGCTCGACGCCGATTCCGTCCCGGTCGGCTACGTCGCTTGCGACTATCCAAGATTTTTTTGGTCCTGCGGTCATTGGCTAATCCAGAGTATGCGGCCAAGCTAGCGTATCTCTGCCGATAAAGTCTGCAAAACGGTCGTAAGCTGAACTCGAAACTGAGACGCTATCGAATAGCCGTATTTGTCAAGGCTTCGTCGTTCTGTCATCGCGCCACTGAGGGTGCTTTCGGGCGGACAGGAATAGTGTCAATCCGACGCCGTCGCTTCAGGCGCTGCGGCAAACATCGCTGCCAGCGTCGCCGGCCCGCCTTGGAGAACATTCAGGTCGACGTCGCCGCTGATGCCGTCGACGCGGCCCCGGTTGTGGTACTGCCAGTAAATCCAGTCGTCATGGCCTGGCCGCAGCGCCAGCGAACGCAGCCAGCGCGGGCGGCCGGCTACCTGCCCGGCATAGGCTTGCGCGGCCTCGTCGGTCACATAGAGGATGGCCGTCTTGCCGAACGCTGCTTCGACCGGGCCGAGGAAGGCTGAGAGTTCGGCCCTCAGTTGTTCGGGAGTTGGGCGCTGCGGGCAATTGCCGCCGAACTCGATGTCTACCACCGGCGGCAGCAAAGGCTGGTCGCGCGGCACCACCGAGATGAAGTTGCGTGCCTGATCGGCACCGGGCCTGCAGAAGGTGAAAAAGTGATAGGCGCCGACGGCAAGGCCGGCGGCGCGGGCCGCACGCAAATTGCCCGCGAAGGCATCATCGACATGGTCGCCGCCTTCAGTTGCCTTGATAACAGCGAAGGCGACATCGTCGGCGGCAACACGCCGCCAGTCGATCTGCCGCTGATGGTGGGAAACGTCGATGCCCCTGACCGGATATTTGCCGCGATCCGGAGAAAACGTCTGAAAGTAAGTATAGCCGCCGGCCAGGATGAGGCCTGCCATGAGCAGACCGGCAGCACCCCACAAGACGATCCGGTTTTTCAACAGAGACCTACCCCCATTGGCCCGCCCTGCCCGCCGCCATGCTCCGGGCGTTCGTCGCTCGAAAAGCCAAATCATTGGCTTTTCGTCCGCTTCGGACCGCCCTCACCCTCGCTCTTTCAGCAGCCGGCCCTTCTCGCGCGACCAGTCGCGCTGCTTTTCGGTCTCGCGCTTGTCGTGCAGCTTCTTGCCGCGGCCAACGGCGAGCAGCAGCTTGGCACGGCCCTGGTCGTTGAAGTAGATCTTCAGCGGCACCAGCGTCATGCCTTCGCGGTCGACGCTTTGCGCCAGCTTGGCCATCTCGCGCTTGTTGAGCAGGAGTTTGCGGCGGCGGCGTGGCTCGTGGTTAAAGCGGTTGGCCTGCAGGTATTCCGGCAAATAGGAATTGATCAGCCAGATCTCGCCGCCCTCGACCGAGGCGTAGCTGTCCTGGATGTTGGCCTGGCCCTGGCGCAGCGACTTCACCTCGGTGCCGGTCAGCACAAGACCGGCCTCGATCGTGTCGAGCACCTCATAGGAAAACCGCGCCTTGCGGTTTTCCGCAACGGTCTTGTTGTTGGGATCGGCTTTTCTGACTTGATTCATGATGCGGAGAGGTGGCGCCTCATCCCTAGTTTATCAAGCCGGCGTGCTTCATCGCCGCGTCGATCTTCTCGGCGGTCGACGGCTCGACCGTCATTAGCGGCGAGCGCAGCACGTTTTCGACCTTGCCCAGCTTCGACAGCGCATATTTCGCGCCGGAAACGCCGGGCTCCATGAAAATCGCCTTGTGCAGCGGCAACAGACGGTCCTGCAGGTCGAGCGCCTTGGCGCTGTCGCCGGAAAGCGTTGCCTCCTGGAATTCGGCGCAGAGCCTGGGCGCGACATTTGCGGTCACCGAGATGCAACCGACACCGCCATGCGCGTTGAAGCCGAGTGCCGAGGCGTCTTCGCCGGAGAGCTGGATGAAATCCTTGCCGCAGGTGGCGCGCTGCTCTGAAACCCGCTCGACCTTGCCGGTGGCATCCTTGACGCCGACGATGTTCTTGAAGTCGTGCACCAATTGCCCCATCGTCTCCGGGCTCATGTCGACCACCGAGCGCGGTGGAATGTTGTAGATGATGATCGGCAGGCTGGTCGCCTTGGCGACGGCGGCGAAATGCGCATAGAGGCCGCGCTGCGTCGGCCTGTTGTAATAGGGCGTGACGACAAGGGCCGCGTCGGCGCCCGCCTTCTCGGCAAACTGGACCAGGCCGACCGCCTCTTCGGTGTTGTTGGAGCCGGCGCCGGCGACGACCGGAACCCGGCCCTTGGCGACCTCGATGCAAACCTTGACGACTTGGCGGTGCTCGTCATGCGACAGCGTCGGCGACTCGCCGGTGGTGCCGACCGGGACCACGCCCGTCGTGCCTTCGGCGATCTGCCAGGCTATGAACGCGCGAAAGGCTTTCTCGTCGAAACGGCCGCTCTTTTCGAACGGTGTGACGAGCGCGGTCAGCGAGCCTCTCAGCATGTCGTCCAACTCCTTGGGGCCTTTCGGGTTTTGTCGTGCGCTGCCTTCTAGCCGAAAGCGAAGCCGCGCACCATAGTCTCGACATTGTTGCGCGGCAAGCATTGCGCCGGCAATCGCAATTCGAACGACCTCAATAAGATTTTCTTTACGGGCCCTTCACCACCGACGAATAGGCTTCGGTTCAACTGTGCCTGCTGTAACGTCGAAGAACAGGAAATGACCAGATCCATGCCGGCCAGGCGGCCTCATCTTTTCGCGCTTTTCGGCGCGATCGTCGCGCTGATACCCGGCGCGGCGATCGGCGGCAGCGTCGATATGCGGGTCACGTCGGCGATCCCGATGACGGCGCCGGACAACGATGCGCTGCCGCAGTCCCCGTCGCCGTCCGCCAGCGTTGCGGTGCTGAAGAGCGGTCTCGACGCGCTGGCGGCAAACGACATTCAGCGCGCGCGCCAGGTGCGCGAGGCGCTGCCGACCAAATCGCTAGACCGGCACATCCTTGCCTGGGCGATAGCGCTTTATGGCGGCGACCAGGTGCCGAGCGGCGACATCGCCGATGCCGCGAAGATGCTGCCGAACTGGCCGGGCACGATCGCCTTGCGCAAGAACAGCGAGCGCGCGCTCTATCGCGAGAACCCCTTGCCACATGTCGTGGTGCGGGCGTTCGACGGCAGCCAGCCGCTGACCTTCGAGGGCGTGGTGATCCTGGCCCGCTCCTATGTAGCGCTGGGCGATACGAAGGCGGCGCGCTCGGTGCTGTCGCCATTCTGGCGCACCGAAAAGCTCGAAGCCAGGGACGAGGCGGCGGTCATCCGCGAGTTCGGCGCGCTGATCCCGGCCGCCGACCATCGCTTCCGCATGGAGCGCATGTTCTATGCCGACCGGGTCGCTTCGGCGCTGCGCGTCGCCGGTCTCGCCGGCGCCCAGCAATTGGCCGACGCCTGGGCGGCAGTCACCAAAGGCGACAAGAACGCGGCCAAGCTGCTGAAGGCGGTGCCGACGGCGCAGCGGGCGGCTGGCTATCTCTTTGCTGAAGCCGAATATCTGCGCAAGCAGCAGAAATTTTCCGACGCCGCCGCGCTGGTGATGAAAGCGCCGGGCGACCGTGACGCGCTGGTCGATCCGGACGCCTGGTGGGTCGAGCGCCGGGTGCTGTCGCGCGAGCTGGTCGACCAGGGCGACATGAAGACCGCCTACAGAATAGTCGCCGCGCACGCCTTCGAAAGTGCCGCCAAGGCCGCCGAGGCGGAATTCCACGCCGGCTGGTACGCACTGCGTGGCCTCAACGATCCCGCCACCGCCGCCAAGCATTTTGCGCGAATCGCCGAGCTCGCCCAGGGGCCGATGTCGCTGTCGCGCGCCTATTACTGGCTCGGCCGCGCCGCCGAAGTCGGCGGGCCCGGCAATGACAAGGATTATTTCAGCCGCGCCGCCAGCTACGGCACGACCTTTTACGGCCAGCTCGCCGGCGAGCGCGTCGGCCGGCAGACCCTCAACATCGTCTACCCCCAGCCAAGTGCCGCCGACCGCCGGAATTTTGCCACCCGCGAGGCGGTCAGCGCCATCAAGCGGCTGCAGGAGGCCGGCTATGACCACTACGCCGAAACGCTATACCGCGATCTTGCCGGGCAGCTGAACAGCCCCGGCGAACTTGCGCTGCTGGCGGCGCTGGCGGAAAGACAAGGCAACCATTTCATGGCGCTGAAGGTCGGCAAGATCGCCGGCGCCCGCGGCATCGACGTCGGCGCGCTGTCGCATCCGCTCGGCGTCATTCCCGACACCGCCAACATCACCGGCTCGGGCAAGGCGCTGGCCTATGCGATTGCCCGGCAGGAAAGCGAGTTCAACATCGGCGCTGTCTCCAGCGCCGGCGCGCGCGGACTGCTGCAGCTGATGCCGGGCACGGCCAAGCAATTGGCGAAGAAGGCCGGCATCACATTTTCTCAGGCCCGGCTGACCACCGATGCCGGCTACAATGCAACGCTGGGCGCTGCCTTTCTCGGCGAGCAGCTCGGCCGTTTCGATGGCTCCTACGTGCTGACCTTCGCAGGCTACAATGCCGGCCCCACCCGCGCCGCCCAGTGGGTGGCGAAATACGGCGACCCGCGCGGCAAGGACGTCGACGCCATCGTCGACTGGATCGAGCGAATTCCCTATACGGAAACAAGAAGTTACGTCCAGCGCGTGATGGAGAATTACGAGGTCTACAAGATGCGCATTTCCGGCAAATACGACATTGTCGGGGATCTGGTGAACGGCCGAGGGTGACGACCGGGCTTCAAGCCAAGTCAGGCTGCGATCCTTCGCGCCCCCCTCTGTCCTGCCGGACATCTCCCCCTCTAGTGGGAGATTGGCAGCTTCGCTGAGGGGTACTTTTCTGCAACTTGGGATGTTATCGAAAACGGAGATGATGGCCGATCTCCCCCCTTTGAGGGTACCCTTGTGGGGGAGATGGCCGGCAGGCCAGAGGGGCGCTGTCCGCCGACATCTCGAAGATTCTCAGCGCCGACGCTTCGATTTGACCGCCTCTGCCCTCGCCTGTAGCTGTCGGAAACGACCCGGACGAGGCAAGGGAATACCATGGCAAGCCAAGGCTTCTCCGACTTCTTCTACGCCGCGCCGGACGGGCTGTCCCTGCACGCCCGCATCTACGACGAAGCGAATTCCGGCCATTGGCCAGTCGTTTGCCTGCCCGGCCTGACCCGCAATTGCCGTGATTTTCACGAGCTGGCGCTTTATCTATCAGTGCAGGGGAAGCGCAAGGTCGTCGCTTTCGACTATCGCGGGCGCGGGCAGTCCGCCTACGATGCCGATATCGGCCATTACAATATCGGCATCGAAGCCGGCGATATTCTCGCCGGGCTGGCGGCGCTGAGCATCGAGGAGGCTGCCTTCATCGGCACGTCGCGCGGTGGATTGATCATCCATGTGCTCGGGGCGATGCGGCCGGCCATGCTGAAGGCCATCGTCCTCAACGACATCGGCCCGGTGATCGAGTCGCAAGGTCTCGCCCATATCCGCTCCTACCTCGACCCCATGCCAAGGCCGAAGACGTACGCCGAGGTGGTCCGCGACCTGCGCAGCATCCATGGCCCGGATTTTCCGGCGCTGACCGATGCGGATTGGGAGCGGATGGCGTCAGCCTTCTACCGCGAGGCCAAGGAGGGATTTCTGCCCGACTTCGACCCGAAACTGGTCGACACGCTGGCGGGCCTAGACCTCACTCAGCCGCTGCCTGATCTGTGGCCGCAGTTCGACGCGCTGGCGGCGGTTCCGATGCTCGTCATACGCGGCGCCAACTCGAAGCTGCTGTCCGCGGAAACACTCGAGCAGATGCGCACGGGCCATGCCGACATCGAAACGATCACGGTCGACGGCCAGGGGCATGCACCGTTCTTGGAGTCCGGGATCCTTACGGGCAGGATCGCTGGTTTTTTCGAGCGGGCGGAGCGGCGGGGTGATGGGAAGTAAAGCTCGAGAACTGAGGAATTTATTGGGCAGTGCTGCACCGACTTTGAGCGGTGGCGGAGAGGATGGGATTCGAACCCACGAGAAGCTTTTGACCTCTACTCCCTTAGCAGGGGAGCGCCTTCGACCACTCGGCCACCTCTCCGTTGCGCCGGTGGATAAAGAAAAGCGCCGCCACAATCAACAAGCTGGTGTCACTATCGTCGAAAAATCGGGCTTCCGCCAAATTGCCACCTGTGGCTTGCGGCGATTCCGCGGCAATTCCCTGGCTGTTGAGTCGGCGCATGGTCACAGTTTGAGCGGGCCATTGCCGGAATTGGCTGGAATGCGGGGTTGCCGGGGCCCGATAGTTAATGGGAGCTTTCGGAGTGAGGCCAAATCGTGTCATTTGTGCAACAACGCTCGGCGATAGCGCCACCACAAACCTTTTGCCGGTACGATCGTGGTTGAACGACGCCGCCTCATGGGTAATGTCGGGTTTGAAGGAGCGGCGCGGTGCGCATCTTTTTCGGTAGTGGGGATGGGGCAGGGAACGCTGTCCTTCAGCAAAGAATACCCAGACCCGTTTTTTAACTTTTGACTGGAGGTCAGAAAATGAACATCAAGAGCCTGCTTCTCGGCTCCGCTGCGGCGCTGATCGCAGTATCCGGTGCGCGCGCCGCCGACGCCGTCGTCGTCGCCGAGCCGGAACCCGCTGAATACGTCAAGATCTGCGACGTCTACGGCGCTGGCTACTTCTACATCCCCGGCACCGAAACCTGCCTGCGCATCGGCGGCTATGTCCGCTACGACATCGGCATCGGCGACGTCGGTTCGTTCGACGGTGCTGAGAATTTCGATCACGAAGATGGCGATATCCAGGACACCTACTACAAGAACGCCCGCTTCAACCTGAAGACCTGGACCGCTCAGGAAACCGAACTCGGCACCTTGAAGACCTACACCGAGACCCGGTTCAATTTCGGCAACCGCAACCGTCACGTTAGCACCACAACCACCGATCCGGACGGCCCCGAGGGTCCGCTGCTGCCGGTCACGACCATCGTCAGAAATGACGCCGAAAACAAGGGCGTTTCGCTGAACTTCGCCTGGATCCAGCTCGGTGGCCTGCGCGTCGGTAAGGACGAATCGGCCTTCAACACGTTCATCGGCTACGCCGGCAGCGTCATCCAGGATACGCTGGTTCCTTACGGTGATTTCGACACCAACGTCGTCCAGTACTACTTCGATTTCGGCAACGGCTTCTCGGCCGTGGCTTCGCTCGAGCAGGGCGCGGGCCGCGTTGGGACCATCGACAGCTACGTTCCGCATGTCGTCGGCGGCCTGAAGTGGACGCAGGGCTGGGGCGCGATCACCGGCGTCATCGCCTACGACAGCAACTACGAAGAAGTGGCCGGCAAGGTTCGTTTGGACGTGAATGCAACCGACGCGCTGTCGCTGTTCATCATGGCGGGCTACGGCACTGACGATAACCTCAATGACCCGGGCAACTTTGTCCCAGCCAATGGCCGTGGTTTCTACAAGCAGTGGGGCGGCAACTGGGCGGTTTGGGGTGGCGGCACCTACAAGTTCAACGAGAAGACCTCGTTCAACGTGCAGGCTTCCGCTGACGACGACAAGAACTATGCCGTCGCGGCGAACATCGCCTACGACATCGTTCCTGGCCTGACGATCACCGCCGAAGTCGATTGGGACCACTACGGGCGGTTTAACGATCCGGCCAGCTTCACCAACGTCAACTGGACCAGTGCGGACAAGAAGGACAGCATTGGCGGCCTCCTCCGCTTCCAGCGCTCGTTCTAATAAGTTCGACCTGACCAATATTGAACCCGGCGGGCAACCGCCGGGTTTTTCTTTGAGCCATTCGCCGGCTGCCACATTTCAAGGCTGCCGCGGAACTTGCGCAGGCCAAGCCGGCAGGCTAGCAAGAAGGCCCCTTTTTTAACGAGCCTTTGCCATGCGCCCTCCCCTTACACCGCTCATCGCAGCGCTTCCCTCCACGGTGCCGTTTGTCGGCCCGGAGACGCAGGAGCGCGACCGCGGCCGCGCCTTTCGCGCCCGCATCGGGGCCAATGAGAGCAGCTTTGGCCCTTCGCCGCGCGTCGTTACCCGCATGGCCGGGATTGCCGGCGACATGTGGATGTATTGCGACCCCGATAATCACGATTTGAAGGTAGCCGTAGCCAGGCATCTCGGCGTCGGCGCCGAAAACGTCGTCGTCGGCGAAGGCATAGACGGGCTGCTCAGCCTGGTTGCGCGCATGTATGTGGCGCCCGGCGACGCGGTGGTGACCTCGCTCGGCGCCTATCCGACCTTCAACTTTCATGTTGCCGGCGTCGGCGGCCGATTGGTCGCAGTGCCCTACGAGAACGATCGGGAAAACCTCGACGGCCTGCTGGCTGCGGTCGCCAGGGAGAAGGCGCCACTGGTCTACCTGTCCAACCCGGACAATCCGATGGGCAGCTGGTGGGAAGCCGCCGAACTCGGCCGCTTCATCGAGGCCTTGCCGGAAACCACAATGCTGGTGCTCGACGAGGCCTATGGCGAATTAGGGCCAGCCTCAGCGCTGCCGCCAATCGATGTGGCGCGGCCGAACGTCGTCCGCATGCGCACCTTCTCCAAGGCCTATGGGCTGGCCGGCATACGCTGCGGCTACGCGGTGGCCGAGGCCCAGGTGATTCGCGACTTCGAGAAGATCCGCAACCACTACGGCGTCAGCCGCATGGCGCAGATCGCCGGCGTCGAGGCGCTTGCCGATCAAGCCTGGCTGGAAAGCGTGGTGGCGCGGGTCGCCTCCGGCCGCCGACGCATTGCCGGAACAGCCGAGGCGAACGGGCTGAAGCCGCTGGCTTCGGCGACCAATTTCGTCACCATCGATTGCGGCCGCGACGGCGCCTTCGCGCTGAAGGTGCTGCGGGCGCTGTTGTCGCGCGACGTCTTCATCCGCAAGCCGATGGTGCCGGTGCTCGATCGCTGCATCCGGGTCAGCGTCGGCCTCGACCACGAGCTCGACATTTTTGCCGAGGAATTGCCCGGCGCACTGGCGGCAGCACGGGGGAACTGAAGAGCCTTCGCCCTATGTGGCTGACTGGCGGCAGCGTGGTTGAATTTGCACGGCGATGCGCCAGACTCGACTCAGAGGATGGAGAGCGCGATGACCGACCGCACTGTACAAGTACGCATATATGGCAAGGTGCAAGGCGTCAGCTACCGGGTCTGGGCGCGGCGCGAGGCGTCGGCGCTTGGCCTCGCCGGGTGGGTGCGCAACGAAGTTGACGGCTCGGTGACAGCCTTGATTGCAGGAACCGGGGCGGCGGTCTCGACGATGATTGAGCGACTTTGGCAAGGGCCGGCAGGGGCAGCAGTTTCGAAGGTCGATGTCGAGGACATCGAGGCACGCAACACGTCCGCGGGTTTCAGGATTATTGCCTAGCAAGGCATGATCCTGCTCATTGCTTCCATCGGACAAAATCTCCAGGGTGCAGAGAGAGCAAACCTGAAGTCATTGCCCTGCCCGAATGCTTCGGTCCTTGAATTAATTGAACGTTTGTTTTATTACGTCGTAAAAGGCGGTTTGTCATGGCGCGTACGACCGGTTCTCACGGAGAAAAGACCGAAGCTGCGGTCCGCGAGGCGGCGGTCAGCCTGATTGCGCGTCTCGGCTACGAAGCGATGTCGATGCGCCAGCTGGCGGCCGAAGTCGGCGTCCAGGCAGCGGCGCTTTACCGCTACTTCCCGACCAAGCAGGACCTTCTGTTCACGCTGATGCGCGAGCATATGGAAGGCTTGATCGAGGCGTGGCGCGCAACACGCCCTGTCGGCGCCGATCCGGCAACGCGGCTTGCCGCCTATGTCGAAAACCACATCGCTTTCCATATCGAACGCCGCCATTCCACCCATGTCTCGAACATGGAGCTGCGCAGCCTGTCGCACGAAAAACTCACGCAGATCCTGCGCATGCGCACGGCCTACGAGAAGGAGCTGCGCACCATCCTGCGCGACGGCGTCGAAGCGGGCTTATTCAGCATCGAAGACACAGGGCTCACCGCCATGGCGCTGATCCAGATGATGACCGGCGTCATCGTCTGGTTCCGGCCGGGCGAACGGCTGTCGATCGCCGAAGTCACCGCTACATATCTAGCAATGACAATGCGCCTTGTTGGAGCAAAGAACGATGGCGCGACAACGAGCTCCGGCGCCGTGCGTTCATTCGAGCGCGCAAAGGACGCTCTAGCACTTTGATTTCGCGCATGATCCCGATTTTCGGGGTCGTGCGCCGGGAGGAACGGCATGTACACGCATACGCTCAACTTCGGGCTTGACGAAGATGTCGAGGCGCTGCGCGACCTGGTGCGGCGCTTCGCCCAAGAGAAAATCGCGCCGATAGCCGCCGAGATCGACCGGTCGAACGAATTCCCGGCGCCTCTGTGGGTGGAGCTCGGCGGGCTTGGCCTGCTCGGCATCACCGCCGATCCCGATTTCGGCGGCAGCGGCATGGGCTACCTCGCCCACGTCGTGGCGATGGAGGAGATTTCGCGCGCCTCCGCCTCGGTCGGCCTCTCCTACGGCGCCCATTCCAACCTCTGCGTCAACCAGATCAATCGCTGGGCGACGCAGGCGCAGAAGGAAAAATATCTGCCTTCGCTGTGCAGTGGCGAAAAGGTCGGCGCGCTGGCAATGTCGGAATCCGGCGCCGGGTCCGACGTCGTGTCGCTGCGCCTGCGCGCGGAAAGGCGCAACGACCGCTATGTGCTCAACGGCACCAAGATGTGGATCACCAACGGACCGGATGCCGAGACGCTGGTCGTGTATGCCAAGACCGATCCGGAACTCCATTCGCGCGGCATCACCGCTTTCATCGTCGAAAAGGCCTTTGCCGGTTTTTCGGTTGCGCAAAAGCTCGACAAGCTTGGCATGCGCGGCTCGAACACCGGCGAGCTGGTGTTCGAGAATGTCGAAGTCCCGTTCGACAATGTGCTGCATGAGGAAGGGCGCGGCGTCGAGGTGTTGATGTCGGGCCTCGACTACGAACGTGCCGTGCTGGCCGGCGGGCCGATCGGGCTGATGGCGGCGTGCCTCGACGTGGCGATACCTTACGTGCACGAGCGCAAGCAGTTCGGCCAGCCGATCGGCGAATTCCAGCTGGTGCAAGGCAAGCTCGCCGACATGTATGCGACGATGAACGCGGCGCGCGCCTACGTCTATGCCGTGGCCGCCGCTTGCGATCGCGGTGAGACGGCCCGCAAGGATGCTGCCGCCTGTATTCTCTTCGCCGCCGAAAAGGCGACGCTGATGGCGCTCGAGGCCATCCAGCTTTTGGGCGGCAATGGCTACATCAACGACTACCCGACCGGCCGGCTGCTGCGCGACGCCAAGCTCTACGAGATCGGCGCCGGCACCAGCGAAATCCGTCGTTGGCTGATCGGGCGGGAAATCATGGCGGAGAGCGCCTAATGGCATCCTTTTGAACTTTTGCCAGAAGCCATGCGATGTGGCATATTTCGGACTATGTGCCACAATCCTAGCGAGACGAACCATGGCGGACAGAACGGGAAAGTCCGGATTTGACGAAGATCCGCAAGCACAGTTCGATGCCAGCGCTCGCAAAACGCCACTTAGGGTTCCGGCGAAACGCGAGCGTGTTAAACTTGGCGAGGGCGGGCGCTTCGTCATCCCTGCTGCGATGCGCGAGGAGATGGGCGTGAAGCCTGGCGAGGAGATGATCCTGCATGTCGAAAACGGCGAGCTGCGGGTAAGATCGTGGCTGCAGAATCTGCGGCGCGTCCAGGCCGAATTGTCGGCGCTGAAACAGCCCGGTGAAAGCGTCGTCGACGAATTTCTGAAAGAGCGGCGGGAAGAGCAGCGTCGAAGCGACAAGCGTCTCGACCGGCTTCACGCCGAAGGGACGACAGGAAAGCGGGCGAAATGAAGCCCTACATCATGGACAGTTCGGCGGCACTCGCAATCCTGCTCAACGAGCAAGGCACCGATAGTGCTTTGGGGTTCGCGCCGGATGCACAATGCAGTTCGGTCAATGCGGCCGAAATCATTGCCAAGCTGATCGACAAGGGACGCAGCATGGAACAGGCCGCGGACGACCTCGCCAGTCTCGGCATGCCGATCGCCGTTTTCGACGAAGCGATGGGCATCGCCGCCGGGCAGCTTCGCCAACTGACGCGGCATCGCGGCCTGTCGTTGGGCGATCGGGCCTGCCTCGCGCTGGCTATTCGCGAGAACGCCATTGCCGTCACCGCTGATCGCGATTGGAGCGACCTCGATGTCGGCTGCAAGATCGAGCTGATCCGGTAGCGCCATGGCCCCCCTCAACTCGCAGATCTCGCCCGCCTCCGATATTTTCCGCGCCAATGCCGAGCGCATGCGGGCGCTGGTCGCCGATATTGCTGAGAAAGCGGCCACGGTCGAACGCGGCGGCTCGGAAGATGCGCGCGAGCGGCACGTCTCCCGCGGCAAGCTCCTGCCGCGGCAACGCCTCGCCCAATTGCTTGATACCGGCTCGCCCTTCCTCGAAATCGGCCAGTTCGCGGCATGGTCGATGTATGGCGAGGACATCCCGTCGGCCGGTCTCATCGCCGGCATCGGGCGCGTCGAAGGCACCGAAGTGATGGTCGTCGTCAACGACGCCACGGTGAAGGGCGGCACCTATTATCCGCTGACAGTGAAGAAGCATCTGCGTGCACAGGAAATCGCGCTGCAGAACAATCTGCCTTGCGTCTATCTGGTCGACAGCGGCGGCGCCAATCTGCCCAATCAGGACGAGGTGTTTCCCGACCGCGATCATTTCGGCCGCATCTTCTATAACCAGGCCAACATGTCGGCCGCCGGCATTCCGCAGATCGCCTGCGTCATGGGGTCGTGCACTGCCGGCGGCGCCTATGTGCCTGCGATGTCGGACGAGACAATCATGGTGCGCAACCAGGCAACCATCTTTCTCGGCGGCCCGCCGCTGGTGAAGGCGGCCACCGGCGAGGACGTCACCGCCGAGGACCTCGGTGGCGCCGACGTGCACACAAGGCTTTCCGGCGTTGCCGACCACTATGCGCTCGACGACGAGCATGCGCTGGCCATATGCCGGCGTATCGTCAAAAACCTGAATCGGAACAAGACTGTAAGCCTTGCCTTACAGAAATCGATTCCGCCGCTTCACGATCCACATGAACTCTACGGAATCGTGCCGACGGATCTGCGCCAGCCCTATGACGTACGCGAGGTAATCGCCCGCACCGTCGACGGCTCCGAATTCGATGAGTTCAAGCAGAATTATGGCACCACGCTGGTCACCGGTTTTGCCCATCTCAGCGGCATGCCGGTCGGCATCATCGCCAACAATGGCGTGCTGTTTTCGGAAAGCGCGCTAAAGGGCGCGCATTTCATCGAGCTGTGCTGCCAGCGCAAGATCCCGCTGATTTTCCTGCAGAACATCACCGGCTTCATGGTCGGGCGGAAATACGAGGCCGGCGGCATCGCCAAGGACGGCGCCAAGCTGGTCATGGCGGTCGCAACGGCCAAGGTGCCGAAGATGACCGTGATCATCGGCGGCTCGTTCGGCGCCGGCAATTACGGTATGTGCGGACGGGCCTATTCGCCACGCTTCCTGTGGATGTGGCCGAATGCCCGCATTTCGGTGATGGGCGGCGAGCAGGCTGCAACGGTGCTGGCCGTGGTCAAGCGCGAAGGCATCGAGCGCAAGGGCGGGGAATGGAGCGCCGAGGAGGAGGCGAAATTCAAGAAGCCGATCCTGATGAAATACGAGCATGAAGGCCACCCGCTCTATTCGTCGGCAAGGCTCTGGGACGACGGCATCATCGACCCGGCCAAGACCCGCGAGGTGCTGGCGCTCAGCCTTTCGGCCGCGCTCAACGCCGAGATCGAAGAGACAAGGTTCGGCGTGTTCAGGATGTGAGATGAGCGAAATCGGCCAGAGGATTCGTATTCAAACCGGCGACATCACGAAGCTGGCGGTCGATGCCATCGTCAACGCCGCCAACACCTCTCTTCTCGGAGGCGGCGGCGTCGACGGCGCTATCCACCGCGCGGCCGGCCCCGAGCTTGTGGCAGAATGCCGGACCTTGCATGGCTGCAAGGTCGGAGACGCAAAAATCACCAAGGGCTACAGACTGCCCGCGCGCTACGTCATTCATACGGTCGGGCCGGTCTGGCAAGGTGGCAGCAAAGGAGAAGCCGAACTGCTCGCCTCCTGCTATCGCCGGTCGCTCGAAATCGCCGCCGCAAAGGACTGCCGGACGGTGGCGTTTCCAGCGATATCGACCGGCGCCTACCGCTACCCAAAGGATCAGGCGACGCAAATTGCTGTCGGGACCGTGAGCGCCTTCATCGGCCAGAACATCGTTCCGGAAACCGTCATTTTCTGCTGCTTCGACGAGCCGACGGCCGAATTGTATCAACGGGTCGTTGCCGCACTCGGCAAAGCGTGATCCACAGCCATGAGAAATCTGCAGACCCATTTTCAGTCATCCAACTGGCCATACAGAAAAATTGCGGCTATTGCTGTTTTTCAACATCAATGGGGCTTGGGCGAAGGTGAAACAGCAACTTTTCCAGAAAACTACTGCGGCAATACTTTCGGGGTTACTTATATTAGCTGCACCAGGCGCTGGCGCGGCGGGATCGCTGGCCGGAAGCGAAGGCGACAAGCGCTTTTCACCACTTCTGCCTGGCAGCGCCAAGGACGAGTGCACCAAGGCCTACAAGGCCTATGTCGCTGCAAGCGGCCATTCGGCATACGCCACGACGTCTTTCGTGCGGGTCAGGGACGGTTACGTCCTGTGTGGCGCCCACTACAACGCCTCGTCGCAAAAGGCGGCAGAGGCCATGGCGATGAAATCCTGCCAGAGCGCACGGGCGTACTACAAGGTGGCGGCCAGCGGCAACTGTCAGATCGCGGCTTCGAAGTAGACGGGCAAACGCCGATCCGGGATTGCCCGCGCCAAATCCGGGAGGCCCGATGTTCGCCAAGATCCTGATCGCCAACCGTGGCGAGATCGCCTGCCGGGTGATCCGCTCGGCACGCAGGATGGGTGTGCGCAGCGTCGCCGTCTATTCCGATGCCGACGCTCACGCCTTGCATGTCGAAATGGCCGACGAAGCGGTGCATATCGGCGCCTCTCCCGCCAGCGAAAGCTATCTGCGCGGCGACAGGATCATTGCGGCGGCCTTGGCCACAGGTGCCGAGGCCATCCATCCGGGCTACGGCTTTCTTTCGGAAAACCCCGATTTCGTCGACCAGGTGGTCGCGGCCAGGCTGATCTTCATTGGGCCGTCGGCGGCCTCGATCCGTGCCATGGGACTGAAGGACGCGGCCAAGCGGCTGATGGAAAAGTCCGGCGTGCCTGTCGTTCCGGGCTACCATGGCGAAGCGCAGGAGATCGTGTTGCTCGCCTCTAAGGCGCGCGAGATAGGCTACCCCGTATTGATCAAGGCGCGCGCCGGCGGCGGCGGCAAAGGCATGCGGCGCGTCGAGCATCCCGATGATTTTTCGGAAGCACTGTCGGGCGCGCGGCGCGAGGCGAAAGCCGCGTTCGGTGACGACCGCGTCTTGGTGGAAAAATATGTCGACAAGCCGCGCCACATCGAAGTGCAGATATTCGGCGACAGTTTCGGCAATGTCGTGCACCTCTACGAACGTGACTGCTCGGCACAGCGCCGCCACCAGAAGGTGATCGAGGAGGCGCCTGCCCCGGGCATGACGCCGGCACTGCGCAAGGCGATGACCGAGGCGGCGGTGAAAGCCGCCAAGGCAATCCACTATTCCGGCGCCGGTACCATCGAGTTCATCGTCGATGCCTCGCAAGGTCTGAAGGCCGACCGTTTCTGGTTCATGGAAATGAACACCCGCCTTCAGGTCGAGCACCCCGTCACCGAAATGGTCACCGGCATCGACCTGGTCGAGTGGCAGTTGCGGGTAGCCTCCGGCGAAAAACTGCCGAAGACGCAGAGCGAGATCGCGCTCTCCGGCCACGCCTTCGAGGCGCGCATCTATGCCGAGCACGCGGCAAGAGGGTTTTTACCGGCGACCGGCACCTTGCACCATTTGAAATTTCCGCAGCCAGCACCGGAAGGTGCGACCATGCGCATCGAAACCGGCGTGCGCGCCGGCGATGCGATTTCGCCGTTTTACGACCCGATGATCGCCAAGCTGATCGTCCATGGCAAGGACAGACGGGCGGCGCTCACGGCACTTGGCGAGGCGCTGTCGCAGACCGAAATCGCCGGCTCGACCGTCAACACTGGCTTTCTTGCCGCGCTGGCCGCTGATGCAGCTTTTGCGGCGGGCGATGTCGATACCGGCCTGATCTCCAGGCATCAGCAGGCGTTGACAGCGGTTGCGCCGCCGAGCGGTGAGACGATTGCCGCCGCGGCACTTGCCGCGTCCGGTGCGCGCGACTTGCGGTCCTCGGACGATCCCTGGTTGTCGCTGGCCGGCTATGCGCATTTCCATCCTGCAGCGCGGCGCACCCTGCTGAAGTTTGGCGAGCAGGAGATCGGCGCACGCGTGTCGGTGCGGCCGGACGGACGGTTCCAGGTGGCGCTGGAGGCGCCCTATGACAGCGTCAATTCGCATGATCTCCGTACCGCCGCTCGCCTCGCCCGCTGGCCGGGCCACGTCACCGTCTTCGAGGGCGCTATCGGCTACGATTTTGCCGTGCCGGACCCGCTGGCGCGATCCGACGAAGCCGCCGCTTCCGGCAGCCTGCGCGCGCCGATGCCGGGCCTGGTCAAATTGGTGCGTGCGGCAAAAGGCGAGGCCGTGATCAAGGGCCAGCCGCTGCTGATCCTGGAGGCGATGAAGATGGAGCACACCATTGCCGCGCCCCATGACGGGCTTATCGCCGAGATCGCCGCCGAAGGCGCGCAGGTCACCGACGGAACCGTGCTGGTTCGCTTTGCCGAGGAACCACAGCTGACCGCAGTTTCCTTATCCACGAAGTGACCCCGAGCGCGTCACAAAAGGCACCGCAGAGATGAAAATGGCCGGGTTTGAGCCGGCCATTTTCAATTACAACATAGTTCTATCAGGGCTGGATCGGCGCGTATTTGCCGTCATGCCACTGGTTGATGTCGTAGCTGGCGTTCTTGAGGTCGCCCTTCTCGTCGAAGGTGACCGGCCCGACAACCGTGCTGATCGGCTGGCCGTTCTTCAACGCCTCGGCGACCTTGGCCGGGTCGTCGCTGCCGGCGCGCTTGATGCCCTCGGCGAATGCCTGGATCACGGCATAGGAAAACAGCGTGAAGCCCTCCGGCACGAAGCCGCCGGCCTTGATCTTGGCGATGGCTTCCTTGGCTTCGGGCTTCGACTGCGGATCCGATGGGAAGACGAACATGGTGCCTTCGCCGGCCGGACCGGCAACCTGCCAGAATTCTGGCGAAGCGATCGAGTCCGGCATGATCAACTGGAACTTGAGGTTCTGCTCCGCCGACTGGCGCAGGATGAGGCCGGCTTCGGGGTGATAGCCGCCGAAATAGACGACGTCAGCCTTCAGCTCCTTGAGCTTGGTAACGAGCGCAGAATAGTCCTTCTCGCCGGCGTTGATGCCCTCGTAGAGGATTTCATTGAGACCGTTCTGGTTCATCGTTGCCTTGACGGCATCGGCCACGCCCTGCCCATAGGCGCTCTTGTCGTGCAGGATGACGACTTTCTTGCCGGCATATTTCTTGGCGATCCAGGGACCGATGAAAGCGCCCTGCGCATCGTCGCGCGTATAGAGGCGCATGATCGTCGGCCAGCCCGCCTTCGCCGCTGCGTCGGTCAACACGGGGTTCGAGGAAGCCGGACTCATCATCAGCGCACCGGCTTCGGCGTAGACGGCGGAGGCCGGGATGCTAGAGCCCGAGCAGGCGTGACCATCGATGAACTTGACACCATTGGCGATGATGCGGTTGGCGACCGAAACCGCCTGCTTCGGATCGCACTGATCATCCTCGATGTCGAGCTTGATCTGGCGACCGTCGACGCCGCCAGCCGCGTTGATCGCGTCGGCGGCGGCTTGCGCGCCTTGCTTGAACTGATCGCCGATGGTGGCAAGCTGCCCGGTCATCGGTCCGACCACCGAAAAGGTGATGTCGTCGGCCAAGGCGACCGGCGCGGTCATCATCAGGCCAAATATGGCTGCGCTCAAAATACTGAATTTCTTCATGGTGACATAACTCCTCCACTCTCGCGCAGCCGCCCGGCCGCGCCTCTTCCAGAGTGGCGGGAGAATTTCATCCTTCGCCGGAGCTGTCTAGACGCATCGTCGGCGCTCGATTGGGCCTGTAACATGCGGTCCCAAAGACAAAGCCGCGCCAGCCCTGGCCCGGCCGGTCGCGGCTTTTGCCGTTGAGCTTGCCGGCGCATCAGCGCCGGAACCCGCTGGCTTTCCCTGTCTGTTGCACGGCTCGGCCTGATCAGCCTGCCGTGTTCTTGGTTTTGACTTGGTCGGCCATCTTGCGCGGCCTCTTTTTTTCGGGCCAGCCGTCTGCGCGACCTTGACCCGAAGCGTCCCTGTCAGTGAACTCAGTGCCGGCGAATTCAGTGCATCGTCATCCATTCGCGGGCTTCGCGCAGCGCCCTGGCGATCTCGACTTTCGACATGGCGGCCGACAATTCAGAACGCAGTTCCGCGGCGCGGGCCGAACCCTTGATCGCGGCGATGTTGAACCATTTGTGGGCGGCGACGACATCGGTCTCGCAATCGCGGCCGGTCGCATACATCATGCCCAACTCGAAAAGAATATCGGCCTGGGCAGTTGCCCCCATGGCGCCGAAGCCGGCTTCAAGCATTTCAAAACGTGCCATTTCAAATCCCCTGTTCTGGCTCCCGAGAGCTGTCTCCGTCTGTCCCTCGGTGTCCTTGATTACCTTCGGGGGCGGCCGCTCTTTCGATGCTTTCGAGAATGCCGCGGAGGCTTGAATCCGTCGTTAAATGGCGTGCTTAATTTGAGGAAAACAAAGCTAAAACAAGAGGTAAACGCGAAAATTCGTTAAGGATACAAAGCCAGCAACTGCGCCAGTTTGCACAAAATTTGAAGAAAACTTGCGAGGCGCGGATCAAGACTCCGCTAACCACAGAAGACAAAGACGTGTGCGGCCCGTTTCATTTTTCGCCGGCGCGGCCGTTCGGGAGCGGGCAAAAGCCCGCAACCCTTCCGTCGCGGCACCGCTTTTGTTTTTCCGGGAGCTGGACTAGCTTACGTTTGCGTAAGGGCAGACGGCCGGGACGGAGCCCGATTGGACTTGCCTGAGGGAGGAAAGACATGTTTCGACACGTGAGCCTGGCCCTCGCGGCCGCAATAATGATGACCGGCGCGGCATGGGCCGATCCGATCGAAGGCAATTGGAAAACGCAAGCCGGAGCGACTGCCGCCATTTCGGGTGGCGGCGGGGCATTTTCGATTACGCTCAAATCCGGCAAATTTGCCGGCAAGAACATCGGTTCACTGAAGGTGGCCGGCGACAACAAATATGCCGGCACCATAACCGACCCCGAAACCGACAAGACCTATTCGGGCAAGGCTTCGCTTTCCGGCAGTTCGCTCAAGATGAGCGGCTGCGTGTTCGGCGGGCTGATCTGCAAGAGCCAGACCTGGCACAAGCTCTGATCGTGCCATTCCTGCCGGGGTGCGCGGGGCCAGTCGGCCCCGTTTTCATATATCGGTCTCGCAGCCGCGGCTCGCCATAGGTCACTGCTTTCAAGGCGGCCCGCCCAGAGATCATCAACCATTTTGAACCCCAGATGAACGCCGCCATCAGAGCCGGTTCAGCCTGGGCAAGGCATTGTCATGCGTGTTGAAGGAGACACCGCGCGATGCTTGCCCGCCGCTTCACCATCGTCTGCCTGCTGATGAGCCTGTTCGGCATGTTGTTCGCCGTCCTTGTCGCCGAAGCCGGCCGGCCGGCCCGCGCCTGGGACGTGGCCATTTCCTGCCGGCTCGGTTGCCCGAACCAGCTTCGCCACTGAACCCGACAGCGAGATATTGAAACCCACGCCATGACCCGCCTCACCGCCAATGTCGTCAAGATCCTTCGGCTTCTGCCGCGGACGGCACTCATCCTGACGCTTCTGGCGGCCCCGGTCCTGGCCGTGCCGACGATGCGCGCCGATGCCGGTTCGACCATCGAGGCGCCTGCGCTGAGAAAGGCCGGCGTCGGCTTTGTGCTGCTGGTCAGCTTGCGGCGAGGCTAGGCCGCCGGAAAGAAAACCGCCGACAGGGCGTTTTGAGACCGCCTTACCCCCTCCCAACTGCGCGCCCAACTCTCTATATTGGGTCATGGAAAAGCGAATCTATCCTCAAGCCATTGAATCGGTTGTCACGCCGGAGCCGTTCGGCCGACAGAGCTTCAACGATGCCAAGAAGGCGGTCGCGGCCCTGCAGGTGCTTTACGACCGCAACACCAAGTTCCTGCGCGATTCATTTGCCGCGCTCGCCGCGGGCGGCGACAACAACAAACGCTACCGGGCCTTCTATCCGGAAATCGGCGTCACCACGAGTTCGTTCACCCAAATCGACTCGAGGCAGGCCTATGGTCACATGCCGACGCCGGGGCATTTCTCAACCACCATCACCCAACCTGCTCTTTTCGAAAGCTACCTCACCGAACAGCTTCGGCTCATCATGCGCAACCACGGCGTTCCGGTCACGGTTTCAGAATCGACCACTCCCATCCCCCTGCATTTCGCCTTTCTCGAAGGCACGCATGTCGACGGTGCCGCCGCGGAACGCATCAAACGGCCGATCCGTGACCTGTTCGACGTGCCGGATCTCGACGGCACCGACGACCAGATCGCCAACGGTACCTTTGAAGTGGGATTGGGCGAGGCGCGGCCGCTGGCGCCGTTCACGGCACAACGGATCGACTATTCGCTGCATCGGATGTCGCACTATACGGCGACCAGTCCCCAGCATTTCCAGAACTTCGTGCTGTTCACCAACTACCAGTTCTACATCGACGAATTCGTCGCCCGTGCACGCGAATTGATGGCCAATGGCGGTGACGGATATGTAGAGTTCGTCGAGCCGGGCAATATCGTGACCAAAGTGGGCGACAGCGCGCCTGGTGAGGGTGCTGCGCCCCCTCGCCTGCCGCAGATGCCGGCCTATCATCTGAAGAAGCCGAATCATGGCGGCATCACCATGGTCAATATCGGCGTTGGACCTTCCAACGCCAAGACCATCACCGACCATATTGCGGTGCTCCGGCCGCATGCCTGGGTGATGCTCGGCCATTGCGCCGGCCTGCGCAACACGCAGGCGCTGGGCGATTATGTGCTGGCACACGCCTACGTTCGGGAAGACCATGTCCTCGACGACGATCTTCCGGTCTGGGTGCCGATCCCGCCGCTGGCTGAAATCCAAGTGGCGCTGCAGGAAGCGGTCGCCGAGGTCACCGGGCTTTCCGGCTACGACCTCAAGCGCATCATGCGCACCGGCACCGTCGCCACCATCGACAACCGCAACTGGGAGCTGCGCGACCAGCGCGGGCCGGTGCAGCGGCTGTCGCAGTCGCGGGCGATCGCGCTCGATATGGAATCGGCCACGATCGCCGCCAACGGCTTCCGCTTCCGGGTTCCCTATGGCACGCTGCTTTGCGTATCCGACAAGCCGCTGCATGGCGAATTGAAGCTGCCCGGCATGGCGACCGAGTTCTACAAGCGGCAAGTGGCGCAGCACCTGACCATCGGCATCAGGGCGATGGAGAAGCTGGCTGAAATGCCGATGGAGCGACTGCATTCGCGTAAGCTCAGGAGCTTTTCGGAAACGGCCTTCCAGTAAATGCCGAATCGCATGTTTCGGTCCGGGTCAGGACATTTCGTCATCTTGATTGAGCCGCACTTCTGCCGATAGACAAAGCGATGGCACGTATTCGGGATATGACGGTTGCGCTGGCATTCGTCGCAATGCTTGCGCTCTCGGCCGCGCTGGTGGCCGGGTTTTTCGGATCGCTGCATCCGGCCCTCGATTCCTTTGCTCATTTCCGCGTCCATTTTTCGGTGCTGATGGCGCTTTGCGCGCTGCCCCTGCTCGCCACCTCGTTTCGCCTGCAGGCCGCGGCCGCCTTGCTGTTTGCGGTAGCCTCCTTTGCCACCACGTCGAATGCCTTGCCGCTTTCGCGGCTATGGCAGGTGCAGGCCGCCTACGAAGCCAAACCTGGTGACGAGCCGGTCTACCGCCTGCTGCAGATGAACCTCAGGTTCAACAATCCAACGCCTGAGAAAGTGCTGTCGCTGATCGGCCGGACCCAGCCCGATGTGATCACCCTCGACGAGGTGTCCGAGATGTGGAAAGCAAAGCTTGGGCTGCTGTCCGGCGCTTATCCCTACCGGATCCTCTGCCCGTATCCCAATGGCGTGTTCGGCGTTGCGTTGCTGTCCAGACGACCGTTTGCCACAGGCACGGCGCCGCACTGCGACAGCCGCGGCGCGATGGCGATCGCCACGGTCGATTTTGGCGGAACCGACGTCGATGTCGGCGCCATCCACCTCACCTGGCCATGGCCGCACAACCAATCACGGCAGATTGGGGGGTTGTCTGACGAAATCGCCTCGCTTGGCGAGACGTCGATACTGGCGGGCGACTGCAACGCAGCGCCATGGAGCGCCGCTGTCCGGCGCGTCGCATCGCTTGGCAAGCTGACTGTAATGCCGTCGGTCGGGCCGACCTGGCTCTACAGAAAGCTGCCGGATTTCCTGCGCTTCGCCGGACTGCCGATCGACCAGGTTTTCAGCAAGGGCGCCATCCTTATCCGTTCGGCGTCGACCCTTGAGGACACCGGCTCAGACCATCTGCCGGTGCTGGTGGAGTTTTCGCTACGGTCGCTCGACGAGCACCAGACGGCGACCGCGCTTGCAGCGCTGCCTGGCGGGACGCGAAGCTGAAAATCCGCAGTCCAGTCTCGACCTGGCTTATTACTGGCCCACAAAAGCGCGGATGAGGTGCTCGACAGGGCCGCCGTCGCGATGCTCGTGCGCATCGAAGGCGATCTGCTTTGCCTCGTATTCGGCATAGATGGCATTGATCCGGCGCTTTGCCTCGCGACGTGCCTCGAAACAGTGCGGGTCATCAGCGACTGTCAGCCCTCGAACCGACTTTTCGGTGGCCCGCATCATCTGTCTGGCGATGCGGCCATGGGTCTCTTCATGGGCGCGGACGCCAGCGAAGAACCGCTTCCAGCGCTTCTGCAGCGCAGGCGATGGGGCTGAGACCAGTTTGGGATAGGTATAGAAGAGATTGAGCGTCCCGTTGGCCTGGCGCAGGCGGCAGACGCCGTTTTCCTGATGGGCGTCGAAGGTCCAATCACCGACGCTGTAGCCGGTTTGCGCGATGGCGTGGGTCATGAAGCCGTGCTTCGGCCCACTGCGATCCATGGCCTCGATCAGGGCCGCGCCGGTGGTTCCGGCAATGTTGTAAGTTCGTGTCTTGACCAGCACCTTAGTGCCGGCCAAGGCTGCAGGGGCGCACAATGCCCCGATCGCCACAACGCTCGTCAGAACTGCCAGGCGCATTTTTCCTTCCTCCCTGTCGCGGCAGAAAGGAAACACAGGCAGGCGGTTTATTCAACAATCCTACGGTTGCGCTGCTCCTCATCTTGTTTAGTCCGGAACAAACCTTGTGACTTACATGTTCTGGTAGACCGGGCCCTCGCCGCCCTGTGGCGGCACCCAATTTATATTCTGGTTCGGGTCCTTGATATCGCAAGTCTTGCAGTGCACGCAGTTCTGCGCGTTGATGACGAAGCGCACATCCTTTGCCGCAGGATCGGCGGCGGCATTGCCGTCCTTGTCGACCCATTCGTAGACGCTGGCCGGGCAGTAACGCGTCGAGGGCCCGGCATAGACGTCATGCTCGGAGCGCTTTTGCAGGTCCATGTCGGCGACGAGCAGATGGACCGGCTCGTTCTCCTCGTGGTTGGTGTTGGACAGGAACACCGACGACAGCCGGTCGAAGGTCAGCACCCCGTCCGGCTTCGGGTAGGCGATCTTCTGGTGCGCGGCGGCCGGTTCCAGCGTGGCGTAGTCGGCCTTGCCGTGCTTCATCGTGCCGAAGGGCGAGAAGCCGAACAGCGTGTTCAGCCACATGTCGAGCCCGCCAAGGCCAACACCGACAATGGTGCCGAAGCGCGACCATAGCGGCTTGACGTTGCGCACTTTCTTCAAGTCCTTGCCGATATCGGTGGCGCGCCAGGTGGCCTCATAGGAGGCCAGCTCGTCATTGGCGCGGCCGGCGGCTATCGCATCACAGACATGCTCGGCCGCCAGCATTCCGGAGAGCACGGCATTGTGCGAGCCCTTGATGCGCGGCACGTTGACGAAGCCGGCCGCGCAGCCGATCAGCGCACCGCCGGGGAAGGACAGTTTCGGCACCGACTGCCAGCCGCCTTCGGTGATGGCGCGGGCACCATAGCCCAGCCGCTTGGCACCCTCGAAGGTGCCGCGGATCGCCGGATGGGTCTTGAAGCGCTGAAACTCGTCAAAGGGCGACAGATAGGGGTTCTTGTAGTTCAGGTGAACGACGAAGCCGACTGCCACCTGGTTGTCCTCGAGATGGTAGAGGAAGGAGCCGCCGCCGGTCTTCATATCGAGCGGCCAGCCGAAGGAATGCTGGACAAGGCCCGGCCGGTGGTTTTCCGGTTTGATCTGCCAGAGTTCCTTGAGGCCGATGCCGTATTTTCCGGGCTCACGACCGTCGGAAAGGTGGTGTTTGGCGATCAGTTGCTTGGCCAGCGAGCCGCGCGCGCCCTCGCCGATCAAGACATATTTGCCCATCAGCGCCATGCCCGGCGCAAAGCCCGGACCGTGCGTGCCGTCCTTCTCGACGCCCATGTCGCCGGTGACGACGCCGGTGACCGCACCGGCCTCGTTGTAGAGCAGGCCGACCGCGGCAAAGCCCGGATAGATCTCGACGCCCAGCGCCTCGGCCTTGGTCGCCAGCCAGCGGCAGACATTGCCGAGCGAGACGATATAGTTGCCGTGATTGTTCATCAGCGGCGGCATCAGGATATTGGGCAGACGGAACGAACCGGCGGGGCCGAGAACCAGGAAATGGTCGTCGGTGACCGGTGTCCTGAAGGGATGACCCTCCTCTTCGCGCCAGCCGGGCAGCAGCCGGTCGATGCCGATCGGATCGACGACGGCGCCGGACAGGATGTGCGCGCCGACTTCGCCGCCCTTTTCCAGCACGACGACGGAAAGCTCGGGATTGACCTGCTTGAGACGGATCGCGGCGGCGAGGCCGGCCGGGCCGGCGCCGACGATGACCACGTCGAATTCCATGCTTTCGCGTTCGATATCGCTCATCGATCCCTCACTGGCTCGCTATTCCCGGCATCTTGCTGGCTCACGCGCTGCATAGCGCATCAAATAGCGACGGGAAACCGGCGCGGACGTGACAATACCGATTTCGTCAAAAAGTCGCGTCCTGCCGCACAAATTCGCGGTGACGAGCATCAATCTTCAATCCTATTCGGTTTGCACAGATATGTCGCACTGATGTTTTTAATTGTTCGACGGCTTGCTTATCGGCCATACTTCCCGCCATGCGCATATTCGGGCCGGCTGGCTTTTCATCGACGCGCTTTTTTTTCACGCCCGGCCGGTTTTGCCGTGCGGCGCTCTTGGCGCTTCTGCCACTGACGGCCCTCGATGCCCGTGCCGAGCAGCAACTGGTCTGGGCGACCGGCGCCTATTCCTTTTCCGACGAGCGCGGCGGTTTCCGCATCACCGGGGCTTCCGGCATCGGCACGAAGGAGGATCCGCTGGTCATCACCGAAGAGCTGAATTCAGCGACGCCGGTAACGCTGGCCATTCGCACAACAAGGCCGATCCAGCCGTTCGGCAAGGCGGGAGACTTCGCCAATGGTCTGATGTATATGCGCATCGACGTGCTCAACAATAGCGGCCAAGCCTGGGTCGAGTTCCAGTTCGAACTCCAGGAGATCCTCGACCAGCCGAGCGTGTTCGGCGACGGCCTGTCGTTCGACCAGCGCAACAAAACGCCCGAAAATATCTGGTCGAGCAGCTACGCCGATTTCGACCGCAATTTCGAACCGTATGACCGCCTGCTGTTCAAGAACGGCAAGATCGACCCGCTGAAGACCGCCAGCTTCTATTTCCTGATCACCGACTACACGCCGCGCTGGACGTTCTATCTGGTGCAGGATCCGCGCATACCGTCGAGCTGAACTTGCAAATTCAAGCTTCGCGGCCGAATGTGAAACCATGACTGCCGCCCCCCACAATAGCCGAGCCGATCTCGCCGAGCTGCTGGCCTTCTACGCCAGCGCCGGCGTCGACGAGGCACTTGAAGAACAGCCGGTAAACAGGTTTGCAGAAGCCAGGCCACCGGAGCGGGTGCCCGCGGCGGCCGCTGTGCCGCTCAGTGAAAATGCGACGCCACAACGCTCGACGAGCGTATCGCGCGCCGAAATGGGCGAGAGACCGAGTACAGCACCGGCAGTGCGAGCGTCCCCGGCCATGTCAACGGTGCCCGACGAGGCGCAAGCGGCATTGGCGCGGCAACTGGCGAGATCGGCGGCAAGCCTCGACGAGCTTCGCCAGCACATGGCGGCATTCGACGGCTGCAATCTCAAATTCACCGCCAAGAACCTTGTGTTCGCCGACGGCAATCCAACTGCCGAGGTGATGCTGGTCGGCGAAGCGCCGGGTCGCGATGAAGACATAGAGGGCTTGCCGTTCGTTGGCCGCTCCGGCCGGCTGCTCGACCGCATGCTGGCCGCGATCGGTCTTGACCGGACGTCCGTCTACATCGCCAATGTCATTCCCTGGCGGCCGCCGGGCAACCGCACGCCGACCCCGCACGAGACCGAGATCTGCCGGCCGTTCATCGAGCGGCAGATCGAGTTGGTCAATCCGAAGGTGCTGGTCAATCTCGGCGGCCCGTCGGCAAAGACCCTGCTCAACACCTCCGAAGGCATATTGCGGCTGCGCGGCAACTGGCGCGTCCACACGACCCCGTCCGGCGTCGCCATTCCTGCCATGCCGACCCTGCATCCGGCCTATTTGCTGAGAACGCCGGCGCACAAGAAGCTGGCGTGGCGGGATTTCCTCGAAGTGAAGGCGAAGTTGCGGGCGCTCGGGTAATGGTGCAGAGCGCGTCTTCAGTTCTCCCCTTGCGAGAAAGGAAGGGCGGCATCATGACTTCGCAGGTAATTGAAATGCGCCCACTGCCGGCCTAGTCATCTCGTTATGACAGCAGCCCAGATTTCCGCCGGCAGTCTCATTCGCGAATGGCGTACACGCCGGCGCATGAGCCAGCTCGACCTCGCTATGGAGGCCGAGATCTCGCAGCGGCATCTGAGTTTCGTTGAAAGCGGCCGCGCCGCACCCTCGCGTGACATGGTGCTGCATCTGGCGGAGCAGCTTTCGATCCCGCTCAGGCAGCGCAACCAGCTGCTGCTGGCTGCCGGCTTTGCCCCGAGCTTCGGCGAACGACCACTTGACGATGCCTCGATGGCACCGGCGATGGCGGCGGTCGAGACCGTGCTCAAGGCGCACGAGCCGTTCCCGGCGCTTGCCGTCGACCGGCATTGGAACCTGGTGTCGGCGAACGCCGCCATCGGCCCGTTCCTCGCCAATGTCGCCGATGCCTCCCTGCTGAAGCCACCGGTCAACGTTTTGCGCCTCAGCCTGCATCCCGGCGGCATCGCGCCATGTATCGTCAACCTAGCGGAATGGCGGACACATCTTCTGGAGCGGCTGAAGCGGCAGAACGACGCTACCGCCGATCCGGCTCTTGTCGAGCTCGAGCGCGAGCTTCGGGCCTATCCGTCCGGCCTTAGAGGCAGCCGGCCGGCGCCGGTCGAACCGAACGCGATTGCCCATCCGCTCAAGCTTGCCCATGGCGACGCGGTGCTGTCGTTCATCAGCACCATCACCGTGTTCGGCACGCCGCTCGACGTGACGCTGTCGGAGCTGGCGATCGAATCTTTTTTCCCCGCCGACGAACAGACGCGGGCGGTGCTGGTGCGGCTGGCGACAGAGCGGACTGACGCTGCGAAGCCGTGATCACCCTTCCGGCGCGACGGCCTTGCGGGTGCGGGTGCGTTCGAGACCAAGCTGGCGCTCGCGCCAGATGATGAAAATCCCCGCCGCAACCACGATCATGCCGCCGACCAGCATATTGATCGTGGCGACGTCGCCAAAGACCAGATAGCCGACGACGACGCCGAGGATCATCGAAGTGTATTCGAAGGGTGCCACGACGGAAGCCTCGGCATGGCGATAGGCCGAGGTCATCAGGATCTGGCCAAGCCCGCCGCAAAAACCCGCGGCAATCAGAAGCCCCGCCTGCGCTGGCGTCAGCGCCTGCCAGCCGAATGGCAGCGAAAGCAGCGCCATGAGGCTCGCGGTAACCGAAAACCACAGCACGATGGTCGCCGTCCGCTCGCTCTGGACGAGGTTGCGAACCAGGAGCATGGCGATGGCGGAGATCGCCGCGGCTATGAGGGCGGCAATGACGCCGAGCACCTCCTGATCGCCGAGGGCAGCGCCCGAACTGAGCAGCGTCAGTTCCGGCCACGAGATGATCAGCACCCCGACCAGGCCGACGGCAACCGCACTCCAGCGATAGATGCGGATGGCTTCGCCGAGGAAGATCGAACTGAACACCACGACCAGCAGCGGCTGCGCGTAGTTCAGCGTGATCGCCTCCGGCAGCGGCAGCCGCGTCAGCGCGAAGAAGCCGAGCCCCATGGCACAGACACCGACGACGCCACGCGCAATATGGTTGAGCGGGCGCTTTGTCGAAAAGGCGGTTCCGAGTTTTCCCTGGAAGGCGAGGAAGGCGATGATCGGAAAAATGGCAAAGAAGGAGCGGAAGAAGACGATCTGGCCCGCCGGCACGGTGCCCGCCGCCTTGATGCAGGACGACATGCCGACGAAGACCGCCACCGATACGATCTTGAGCAAGATCCCGGTCAGTGTGCTGTGCTCGCCGGCAAGATCGCCGGCTGCAAGCACTGGCAAATCCGGTCTGGCTGTCACGCCCTTTTTGCTTCCTCGATCGCCCAGATGCGCGCCGGCGTTGCCGGCATGTCGATATGCCTGATGCCGTAGGCGCGGTAGAACGCGTCGGTCACCGCATTGAGCGCGGCAGGCGTCGATACGATCGTATCCGCCCCGGCGCCTTTGATGAAGGCCCGATCGTCGCGACGCAACACAGAGGCGCTCATCCCGAATTTCGGCGTGACGATGGTCATGGAAGCCTCGCGATGATGCTCGGGAAATGATCGCCGGAAATAGACGTCGCTGCAGTTTTGTCGAGGGAGTGTTTCGTGTAAAGAGCGCAGACTTCAAATTATTTGGACCAGCGGACCCGCCCGCCGCTCCCGGATCGACAGGAAAAATCAAGGAATGCGCACGGATACCGGCCAGGTCTTCAAACTCGAAGACTATCGCCCTAGTGATTATCTGATTCCGGAAACCAGCCTGACTTTCCGCCTTTCGCCTGAAGCAACGCATGTCACCGCCGTGCTGACGGTCGAACGTCGCGACGAGATTGCCGTGTCGGTGCCACTGGTGCTGGATGGCGACGGGCTGACGCTCCGCAGTATCGCCATCGACGGCCAGGAACCGAGGCCTGCGGATTTTCTCGTCACGCCCGATCAACTGACAATCATCAGCCCCCCTGCCACAAGGCGCTTCCAGCTGAGAATTGAAACCGTGTTGGCGCCGGCGCAGAACGAAGCGCTGATGGGCCTCTATCGCTCCAGCGACGTCTATTGCACGCAATGCGAGGCCGAAGGCTTTCGCCGCATCACTTATTTCCTCGACCGTCCCGACATCCTGTCGGTCTATACGGTGCGTATCGAAGCTGAGCGCAAGGAGGCGCCGCTGCTTTTGTCCAACGGCAACCCGGCCGGCAGCGGCGAGCTTGCCGGCGGCTGGCACTATGCGGTCTGGCACGACCCCTTCCCCAAGCCGTCCTATTTGTTTGCGCTGGTGGCCGGCGACCTCGGCAAGATCTCGGACAGTTTCGTCACCCTGTCTGGCCGCAAGGTCGAGCTCGGAATCTATGTCGAACCGGGTAAAGAGAGGCTCGCCGGCTACGCCATGGACGCTTTGAAACGGTCGATGAAATGGGACGAGGAGGCATTCGGCCGCGAATACGACCTCGATGTCTTCAACATCGTCGCCGTGTCCGACTTCAATATGGGCGCGATGGAGAACAAGGGCCTCAACATCTTCAACGACAAATATGTGCTGGCCGACCAGGAAACCGCGACCGACGCCGATTTCGCCAATATCGAAGCCATCATTGCGCATGAGTATTTCCACAATTGGACAGGTAACAGAATCACTTGCCGTGACTGGTTCCAGCTTTGCCTGAAGGAAGGCCTGACCGTTTTCCGCGACCACGAATTCTCGGCAGATCAGCGCTCGCGCGCCGTCAAGCGCATCGCCGAGGTGCGTACACTGCGCGCCCATCAGTTTCCCGAGGACCAGGGGCCGCTGGCGCATCCGGTGCGGCCGCGCCGCTATCGCGAGATCAACAATTTCTATACGGCGACGGTCTATGAAAAGGGCTCGGAAGTCGTGCGCATGATCCACACTATCCTCGGCGCAGAGACGTTCCGCGCCGGCATGGACCTCTACTTCGAACGTCACGACGGCCAGGCGGCGACGATCGAAGACTTCATCAAGGTGTTCGAAGACGTTTCCGGTCGCGACCTGTCGCAGTTTTCGCTCTGGTATCATCAGGCCGGTACGCCGAACCTGACCGTCAGTTCAGCGTATAATCCTGCGGCGCAGGAATTCACGCTCGAAATCGAGCAGTCGGTGCCGCCAACGCCGTCGGAAAGCCGCAAACGGCTGATGCACATTCCGCTTGCCTTCGGCCTGGTCGGCGCCGGCGGAGAGGCGACAGCCTATAGCGGCGTGGAGGGGGCGAATGTCGAGGACGGCGTCATCCATATCCGCAAACGCCGCCATGTCGTCAGGTTTTCCGGGATTGCCGAGCGGCCGGCCATGTCGCTCAACCGCGGCTTTTCGGCGCCAGTGACGCTTTCGGTCGAGCAGCGGCCCGACGACCAGTTTTTTCTGGCTGGCCACGACAGCGACGCCTTCTCGCGCTGGCAGGCATTCAACACGCTTTTGACCGATGCGCTGATTGCAGCTTTCCGCCAGATCCTGGACCACAGGCAACCCGAGTTCAGCTCCCGGCTGACCGGGCTTGCCGGCAAAATAGCCGGCGACGACGCGCTCGAACCCGCCTATCGGGCACTGACGCTGGCGCTGCCCGGCGAGGCCGATATCGCCCGCGACATCGGCAAGAACATCGACCCCGATGCCATTTTCGCGGCGCGCGGGGCGCTGGCAGTTGCGATCGCCGAGGCCAACCGCGAGATATTCCCCAACTTCTATGATCGGCTCGCCGACAATGGTCCGTTCAGCCCGGACGCGGCCAGTGCCGGGCGGCGGGCGCTGCGCAATGTCCTGCTGGACTATCTCTCCTTGCTGCCGGCAGGTGCGGAACTCGCTGCCCGGCACTTCCAATCGGCGACCAACATGACGGATCGTGCCGCGGCGTTGACCGTGCTTGCGCACCGTCACCACGGCTCACCTGAGGCAACCAAGGCACTGGCCGATTTCGAGGCGAAATATGCAACCGATCCGCTGGTCATGGACAAATGGTTCCAGATCCAGGCCAGCGTGCCCGGTCCGCAAACCGTCGACGCGGTGCGCGCCTTGACCAGCCACCCAGCGTTCTCGATGGTCAACCCGAACCGGGTACGCTCGCTCATCGGTACGTTTTCCAGCGCCAACCAGACCGGCTTTCATCGCGCCGACGGCGAGGGCTACCGGCTTTTCGTCGAAACGGTGCTGCAGGTCGAAAAACGCAACCCGCAGGTGGCCGCCAGGCTGGCGACGGCGCTCAGATCGTGGCGCTCGCTCGAACCCGTGCGGCAGGCCAAGGCAAGGGAGGCGTTGCTTTCAATCGCCAATACCGAGAAGCTGTCGGCCGATTTGCGAGACATCGTCGAGCGCACCCTGGCGTAAGCGACCTCCCCTTCTCCCCTTGTCGTGGGAGAAGGGAAGACCATCCGAAAACCCATTATTTTAGTCGATTTTTAATCTTTTTTCGCCGCACCTCTGGACAAGGCGAATCCCCTTTGATTCTTTAGTGACGATTCGGAAGTGCGGCGTTGCCGGATCGTCAAGCGGGACAGAAGATCGGGGAGTGCCATTTATGGCGAAGGCGGACGCGTGGGGCGCGCCCGGTGGGACGGCGTTTGAGCGTCGCGAGGCGCGAAACGACGGTCTCGCGGGCAATACGCGGCTCATCGCCGAACCTGCCTACCGACGGCTGCTGGCAGCCGAACCGCTGTTGCGGCGATCGATACCGGCCCTCATTATCATGTTTCTGTTGATCATCGCAGTACTGCGCTTTCTGTCACTGATGAACGAGCGCGACGAGATCGAGCGCGGCGCCAAGGCGATCCTTGCGCTGGCCGCCGGCCAACTGGCCAGTTCGATCGCCGACGCGACCATGGTTTCCACGCCAGGTGCGATCCAGGACCTGCTGGAGAGCACCGGTCGTCAGGGCGCGATGGGCCGAAGCCACGTACTGGCGATCACCGACAGCGCCTTCAAGATCATTGCCGTATCGCCGCAGTCGATGCACTGGGAGGGCCGATCGCTCGATGGCGTCGTGCAGGGCGGGCAGCCGCTGTTCATGTTCGGCGATCGCGCCGGAGTGATGGAGGTCAGCATCGGCGGACAGGACTGGTACGCAGCAGTGAGCCTGGCGAATGGCCGAAAGGGTGCCGCGGCAGCGTTCGTGCCGCAGGAGGCAGTTTTTGACGCCTGGCGCAAGACGGTCTCACTCAATGTCACGCTGTTCGTGCTGACGGCCGGCGTGCTGATCGTCATCCTTTATGCCTATTTCGGCCAGGCGGCGCGTGCCCAGGCCGCCGACCGCATCTATCTCGAAGCCCACCAACGCATCGACATGGCGTTGGTACGCGGCCGCTGCGGCCTGTGGGATTGGGACATGGTGCGCGGCAAGATGTACTGGTCGCGCTCGATGTACGACATGCTGGGCTACGAGCCTTGCGACACGATGCTGTCGTTCGGCGAAGTCGACGAAATCATTCATCCCGAGGACGGCGATTTGTTCGAACTCGCCAACAGGATCGTCGCACGCGAGATCGACTATATCGACCAGGTGTTCCGGATGCGCCATGCCGACGGGCAATGGGTTTGGATGCGCGCAAGAGCGCAGGTTATCGACCCGGAAGCGCCGGAGATCCAGCTGATCGGCATCGCCGTCGACGTCACCGAGCAGCGGCACCTGGCGCTGCGCTCCGAAGCGGCGGACCTGCGCCTGAGGACGGCCATCGAAAACATCAACGAATCCTTCGTGCTGTGGGATTCGTCCGAGCGCCTGATCATGTGCAATTCCAAATACCAGCAGGACAACGGCCTGTCGGATCGCGACGTGATGCCGGGCGCTCCGCGCGCCGTTCTGGAGGAACGCATGCTGGCCTTTGCCTCGGAGCGGCGGCTTGCCAATACCAATGGACCGCAGGGGGGCGTGACCTTCGAGCGCCAGCTTGCCGACGGCCGCTGGCTGCAAGTGAACGAGTTGCGGACAAGGGACGGCGGCACCGTCTCCGTCGGCTCCGACATCACCCAGATCAAGCTGCACCAGGAGAAGCTGGTCGACAGCGAGCGCCGGCTGATGGCGACAATCCACGACCTCAGCCTTGCCCGCCGCGCGGAAGAAGAACGGGCTCGTGAGCTCGTCGAGCTCAATCGCAAATACATGAAGGAAACCGAGCGGGCCGAAGCGGCAAACCGGGCCAAATCCGAATTCCTGGCCAACATGTCGCACGAGTTGCGCACCCCGCTCAACGCGATCATCGGCTTCTCGGAACTGATGGAACGGCGGCTGTTCGGGCCGCTGGGGTCGCCGCGCTACGAAGAGTATGCCACCGACATCAACGGCAGCGGCAAATATCTTCTCGGCGTGATCAACGACATCCTCGACATGTCGAAGATCGAGGCCGGCCAGTTCGCCTTGGATCAGGAAGAAATCGATCTCTGCCCGCTCATCAGGGAGACGGTTCGCGTCGTCTCGCTGCAGGCGGCGGAAAAGTCGATCACCGTCGAAACCCGCATCGCCGATTCGCTGACGCTGTTCGCCGACCGCAGGGCGATCAAGCAGATCCTCATCAACCTTCTGTCCAATGCGGTGAAGTTCACCGGGCAAGGCGGCCACATTTCGGTCAGAGCCCGCAGCATTTCCAGCGCGCTGATCCTGACGATCGAGGACAATGGCTGTGGCATCCCGAAAGCGGCGCTGAGCAAGCTCGGACGGCCATTCGAACAGGTGCAAAACCAGTTCTCCAAGAGCCATACCGGCTCCGGCCTCGGCCTCGCCATCTCGCGCTCGCTGGCCGAGCTTCAGGGTGGCGCGTTGAAGATCCGTTCGACCGAAAGCATCGGCACGATCGTCTCGGTACGCATCCCGATGAAGAATGTCGCGCAGGCGATCAGGGCGGCTGCGTGAATGACCAGATAAGTCTCCGGCGGCTCGCGCCGCCGGAGCGGTTGTCAATTCTCACTGCATGCCGTCAGCGCCATCATTGCCCTCGCCGTCCCATTGGCGGTGACGGCCGGGACCCTTCGGCAGTTCGTTCTTCTCGATCTTGCCGTCATTGTCACGGTCGAGCATGGCGAACACCTTCTTCTGGCGGCTGGTGATATCGTCGGCGGTCAGCGTCCCGTCGCCCTTGGTGTCGTAGCGGGCGATGATGCGCCTGGCCATCTGCTCGAAGCGTGCCTTCTCCAGCGCGTCGGCGAGCTGTGCCACGGTCAGCTTGCCGCCATTGTCAGCGACCATCTTCTTCAGCCGCGCGTTCATGGCGTCGGAGAACTGGTCGAAGGTGATGGTGCCGTCATTGTCCTTCATGACTTTGCCGAGGCGCATCATCATGCCGTCGCGCGGCCCGGCGCCGGAGTGCTCGTCTGCATAGGCTGCGGTGCCGACGGCGCCGGCCAGGGCTGCGAAAACGAGTGCAAGTCTGGTTGTCTTTCTCATGGTCTTCTCCTGTTGCATCGTCACCCCCGATGCTAGAGCGGCGGACCTTCATCCCCCGCTCTATCTCTTTGATTGAACATCGGAACCTCCCAAAAAAAGGTCGCAATTTCGGGTCCGATGCTCTCGCCCGTACGCTGGTTGCCGTCACGGTTGTTTCGCACGAACCAGAAGGTCGAAATCCTTTCTGACCTTCTGCGATGTCTCCTTGAGATGCCCTTCAAGCACACCGAAATCAGGCAGGTCGGTGACCGCAAGAAGCAGATCGGAAAGCCCTGGCGGAACGTCGTCGCGTTCGAACGCGCCGGTGAGGCAAAGCCGTATCATCTGAGTCAGCGCCAGATAGAGCGAATAGGCATCCACCAGTTCCTGCCTGACCTGGGCGCCGGCGAAATCCGGCGCCAGGCGCGACAGAACCTCAGCCGTGCCGGTGGCCCTGCGGCCGGCTTCGATCTTTCCCGTGATCAGCGCAACCTGGGCAATGAATTCGAGATCTATGAGGCCGCCCGGGATCAGCTTGATGTCCCAGGGATCGCGCGGCGGCTTCTCCTTGTCGACCATGGCGCGCATCTCGGATGCCTCGGCCATCACCTTGGCTGGATCGCGCGGCAGAGCGAGCACTGCGGTAACTTCCTCCTCGACCTCGCGGCAGAGCTCGGCATCGCCACCGATCGTGCGGGCCCGCGCCAGCGCCATATGCTCCCACGTCCAGGCGTCCTGGCGCTGGTACTTCTTGAAGGCATCGACGTGCGTGGCCACCGGCCCCTTGTTGCCGGACGGCCGCAGACGAAGGTCGAGCTCGTAGAGCACACCCTCGGCGGTCGGCGCGGAAACGGCGGCGATCAGCCGCTGCGTCAGCCGGCTGTAGTAATGCGACGGGGCAAGCGGCTTGTCGCCGTCGGACTCCTCGGCATCGGCGTCGTGATCGTAGAGCAGGATGAGGTCGACGTCGGAACCCGCCGTCAGTTCGCGGCTGCCGAGCTTGCCCATGCCGAGCAGTGCGACCCTGCCGCCGGCAATATAGCCATGACGCAACGCGAATTCCGCCGTCACCGCCTGCAACGCCGCCTCGATGGTCAGATCGGCGAGATCGGAAAAGGCGCGGCCGGCGCGCGGCGGATCGATCGACCCTGCAAGCAGCCTGACGCCGATCAGGAACTTTTGCTCCGAAGCAAAGATGCGCAGCCGGTCGAGCACGTCCTCGTAAGCCCTGTCGCCTTCGAGGAAGGCGGCAAGGCGCGCCGACAGATAGGCGCGGTTGGGCAGTTCGCTCAGCAGCGCCGGATCGAGCAGGCCATCGAAGACATGCGGCCGGCGCGTGATGATGGCGGCCAACCGCGGTGCTGCGCCCATGATCGTCGCCATCAGCTTCAGCAACGCCGGATTCGACTGCAGCAGCGAAAAGAGCTGGATGCCGGCAGGCAGGCCGGCAAGGAATTCGTCGAAGCGGATCACCGCCTCGTCCGCCCGCCGCGTCTGGCCGAAGGCTTGCAGCAGCGCCGGCGTCAGTTCGGTCAGCCGCTCGCGTGCCTCCGCCGACCGGGTGACGCGGTAGCGGCCGAAGTGCCAGCCGCGGATAACCCGGCAGATGTCGCTCGGCCGCTGGAAGCCGAGCCGCCGCAGGGTCTGCAAGGTATCGGGATCGTCGACGTCGCCGGTAAAGACCAGATTGCCGATGCCGGCCGAAAGCTCCGGCGCGGTCTCGAACAGCGCTGCATAGTGGCGCTCGACCTGATGCAGCGCCGCGCGGAACGTTTCGGCAAAGCCTGCCGCATCGGCAAAGCCCAGCATGCGGGCGACGCGTTCCAGCCCCTCTTCGTCCTCCGGCAGGATATGCGTCTGCTGGTCGGCAACCATCTGGATGGCATGTTCGACGCGGCGCAGGAACCAGTATTGCCTGGTGAGTGCATCGCGCGCGTCGGCGGTGATCCAGCCGCGCGCGGCGAGTTCGCCGAGCATCGGCACGGTCTCGCGGCCGCGCAGTTCGGGAAAGCGGCCGCCGGCGATAAGCTGCTGGGTCTGGACGAAGAACTCGATCTCGCGGATACCGCCGCGACCGAGCTTGACGTTGTGGCCTTTGACCGCGACCTCGCCATGGCCCTTGTGGGCGTGGATCTGGCGCTTGATCGAATGGACGTCGGCAATCGCCGCATAGTCCATGTATTTGCGCCAGATATAGGGCTGCAGTTCCTTCAGGAACGCGGCGCCGGCGCCAACATCGCCGGCCACCGGGCGAGCCTTGATCATGGCGGCGCGCTCCCAGTTCTGGCCGCGCGCCTCATAGTAGCGCAGCGCCGCCTCGACCGGGATCGCAAGCGGCGTCGAGCCGGGGTCGGGACGAAGCCTGAGATCGGTGCGGAAGACGTAACCGTGCTCGGTGCGGTCCTGGAGGATACGGACAAGCCGGCGGGTCAGGCGCGAAAACAGCTCTGTGGCATCGAGCGGATCGACGACGGCAGGCGCATCGGGGTCGAAGAAGACGACGAGGTCGATGTCGGAGGAGAAGTTCAGCTCATGCGCGCCGAGCTTGCCCATGCCGAGCAGAATCCAGCCCGAGCGTCGCGCCGGATTTTTGGGATCCGGCAATCGGAGCTTGCCCTGCTCATGCGCGTCGCAGAGCAGGAAATCGACGGCCGCACGCGTGCAGGCGTCGGCAAGGTCGCTCAGTCGCCTCACTGTCAACGAGGTCTCGGCCTCGCCGGCGAGATCGGCCAAGGCGATCAGGAAATGCGCCTCCGCCTTGCATTGGCGCAGCTCCATCATCAGGCTGCTTTCGGAGACGGCCTCTGCGCGTGCTGCCCTGTCGACCGCGGCGCCGATCGATGACAGCCGCGCCTCGACCCTCCCATCGAAAAGCGCATCGAGTATCCGCGGCCGGCGGCGCGCGGTATCGCGCAGGAACGGCGACAGGTCGAACACGGCGGCGAGGAAATCCTGGACGACCCCCTTGCCGGCGAGAAATTTCGCCAGTCGCGGCAGTTCCTTTTGCCGCGCGGCGTCGGCGATCTCCGACAATTCCTGCCTGGCGCGGCTTGCATCCAGCGGAACGAGCTCTACCGCCGGCTTCAACAGCCAGTCCGTTTCCAGGCGTCGCACTGCCATCCTCGCAACCATCAGCGATCCTCCCGCCCGGGAAAACTCATGACGACCGACAATCCGGGATTGCCGGGCAGAAGCTCAAGCCGTCCATTGTGGAATATCATGATCGCCTTGGCGAGACTCAAGCCAAGGCCGGAACCCGGCTGCGAGCGGCTCTTTTCCAGCCGTACGAAACGCTCGGTCACCCTGGCGCGGTCGACATCGTCGGGAATTCCCTGGCCGTTGTCGGAGACGGCGAGTCTGATCTCGCTACCGATACGCTCCAGCGTCACGCGAACCGTGGGCCTGGTGGTCGAGTCGGTCGAATATTTGATCGCGTTGTCGACGATGTTGGACAGCGCTTGGCCGATCAGCTCGCGATTGCCGTCGACGACGAAAGAACCTTGCACCGAAGTTTCGAGCGTCACGCCCGCCTCCTCCGCTACCGGTTCGTAGAGTTCGACGACGTCGTGCACGGCAGCGGCCAGATCGACCCTGGTGATGCTTTCCGAGGAATAGCCGGCCTCCAGCCGCGAAATCATCAGGATAGCGTTGAAGGTCTTTATCAGCTGATCGGATTCGGCGATCGTTCCTTCCAGCGCCTGCCGGTAGTCGCTGGTGTTGTGCTTGCCGGAAAGCGTCGCCTCGGCACGATTGCGCAGCCTGGTCAGCGGCGTCTTCAGGTCGTGGGCGATGTTGTCGGAGACCTGCTTCAGGCCCTCGTTCAGCGTGGCGATCCGGGCCAGCATGGAATTGAGGTTTTCCGACAGCCGGTCGAACTCGTCGCCGGCGCCGGTGACCGGCAGCCGGCCGGAAAGATCGCCGCCCATGATGCGGCGGCTCGCCTCCGACACGCTGTCGATGCGTTTCAGCGCCGCGCGCCCGACGAAGAACCAGATCAGCAGCCCGCCGACGCCCATCATGCCGAGCGCCAGCATCAAGGCGCGGCGAATGACGGCGCGGAAGCGCTCCGGCTCGCCGAGGTCGCGGCCGACCAGCATGATCATCTGGTTGGGCAGGCGCAGCACCAGGGCAACGGCGTTGTGGCCTTTCTCGCCTTCGGCCTGGACTTCGCTCTGGGCGGGCTCGTTCGGGTCGGAGACCGGGTTGCGCTGCCGTTCGAGCTCGCCCTCACCGAAGCGGCGGTAGGAGAACGGTTCGGTGGTCCAGCCCTCGGCCTCGATCACGCCCGGCTCCAGGCTCTGCACGTTGCCGGTCAGGATCTGGCCGTTGGCATCGGCGATCAGATAGAGATTGGCGCCGGGCTGGCGGGAGCGCTGCTCGACGACGCGGACCAGCAGCGGCAGGCCGCCGCGCTGATAGGCGCGGGCAAGGCCGAGCACCTCGTCGTTGATCGTCTCCTGCGTCTGGGCGGTCAGCATGCGCACCGAGAGCGAGGTCATGTACAAGACCAGCAACACCGCACACAGCGCAAAAAGCAGAAGATAAAGCGCTGAAAGCCGCGCTGCCGTCGTCTTCATGATGGCCGGCACGGAAAGAGCCATGGGGTTCTAGCCGCTTTTCAGCATGTAGCCGGCGCCGCGAACCGTGTGCAGGATCGGCTTGTCGAAGCCCTTCTCGATCTTGCCCCGCAGCCGAGAGATATGAACGTCGATGACGTTGGTCTGCGGATCGAAATGATAGTCCCAGACGTTCTCGAGCAGCATGGTGCGCGTCACCACCTGGCCGGCATGGCGCATCAGATATTCGAGCAGGCGGAACTCGCGCGGCTGCAGCGTTATCTCGCGCCCGGCGCGGCGCACCGAGTGCGACAGCCGGTCGAGTTCGAGATCACCGACCCGGTAGACGGTTTCGGCTTCCCTGGCGCTGGCGCGGCGGTTCAGCACCTCGACGCGGGCGAGCAGTTCGGAAAAGGCGTAGGGTTTGGTCAGGTAGTCGTCACCGCCGGCGCGCAGACCGGTGACCCGGTCGTCGACTTCGCCGAGCGCCGAAAGGATCAGGACGGGCGTCGTATTGCCTCTGGACCTGAGCCCGGCAATGACGGACAGGCCGTCGCGGCGCGGCATCATGCGGTCAACGACCATGACGTCATAGTCGCCGGAATCAGCGAGCGCGAAGCCGGTTTCGCCGTCGCCGGCGACATGGGCGGTATGGCCGGCCTCGGCGAACGCCTTCTGCAGGTAGTCGGCTGCCTCGCGATCGTCTTCTATGACGAGAATCTTCATAGAACCGTTATACGCGATTTCGCTGGAAGATTGAGTGGCCGGCATACGCATCGTGGCCTTCTCCATGGCGTATCGCGAACAAAGTGATTCAAGGATACGCGGTAAGTCTTTGTTTTAGCATGTCGTAGCCTAAAACCGCTTCACGCTTTGAGCGACATGTTCGAGCGGCAGCGGGCGATGGGAAGCCCGCTGCCGCTGGGGCGGAACACGATGACTGACTAACGTATTCAGGCCCCGTGCTTTCCCGTGCGGCGGCTCGGGGGTGTTGAAAACCGCCGCACCGGAAAAGTCAGCCCTTGGCGACAGGCAGTGCGACGAAGCGGTTACTGTCGTCGCGGGTGATCTGCATCAACACCGCTTTGCGGCCGGACTTCACCGCGTCGGCCATCGCCTTGTCGACGTCGGCGGTGCCGCTCACTTCCGTCGAATTGACGGAGGTGATGACGTCGCCGGGCTGGATGCCGCGATCGGCGGCATCGCTGTCGGGGTCGACGTCGGTCACCACAAGTCCCTTGCCATTTTCGGACTTGGTAACGGTCAGGCCGAGATCGGCGAGCGTGTCGGTCTTCGGTGCCGGAGCAGGCTGCTGGTCGGCCGAGGCCTGCTTGTCGCTCGACGGCAGCTTGCCAAGGTCGACCTTAACCGCCTCGCTCTTGCCGTTGCGCCACACCGTGACGTCGACCGATTTGCCGGGCGGGTAAGCGCCAATCAGTCGGGCGAGTTCCTTCGGCGAAGCAACGTCCTTGCCGTCCACCTGGGTGATCACGTCACCGGCGGTGATGCCGGCCTTCTTGCCGGGACCGTTGTCCTGCGCGCTGGCAACGAGCGCGCCTTTGCCGGACCCAAGGCCAAGCGACTCGGCGATTTCAGGCGTGACCGGCTGGATTTCGACGCCGAGCCAGCCGCGCTGGACGGTACCGTTCCTCATCAGGTCCTGCACGACCTGCTTGGCGGTCGAAGCGGGAATGTCGAAGGCAATGCCGACGCTGCCGCCCGACGGCGAGAAGATCGCGGTGTTGATGCCGACAACCTGGCCGTTGAGGTTGAAGGTCGGGCCGCCCGAATTGCCGCGGTTCACCGAGGCGTCGATCTGGATGAAGTCGTCATAGGGACCGGCGCCGATATCGCGGCCGCGGGCCGAAACGATGCCTGCGGTAACCGTGCCGCCGAGGCCGAACGGATTGCCGACAGCCACCACCCAGTCGCCGACGCGAACCTTGGAATCATCGGCGAAGTCGACATAGGTGAACCTGTTGCCGTCATCGACCTTGAGCACGGCAAGATCGGTGCGCGGATCGGTGCCGATCAGCTTGGCGTCGAGTTCCTTGCCGTCATTGGTCACCACGGTGAAGGCGGTCCCCTCCTCGACGACATGGTTGTTGGTGACGAGATAGCCGTCATCGGAGATGAAGAAGCCGGACCCTTGCGCCACCGGCCGCGGCTGGTCGTTGTTGCGGTCACGATGTCCAAAACGACGCATTCCGTTCGGGCCTTGGTCGCCAAAGCCGCGGAATTCGCGGAAGAAACGCCGCAGCTGCGGGTTATCGGGAAGATTGCCTAAGCCGTCCTCGTCGTCCATCTGGTCGGAACCGTCATCGGCCGTCGGCTGGATCTTGGCCTTGACGCGCACGCTGACAACCGCCGGCGAAACACGCTCGACCACATCGGCGAAGCTTGGGACCTGCGGTGCCTCGACACGCACGGCGTCGGCCAGCACCGGGGCTGTCCCGGTGGCAACGGCGCCGAAGCCGATCGCGCCGGCAATGGCCAGGGATGCGGCTGCGGCCAGCAGGCGTTTGCGAGTGCGAAGAGATGAATTGGGGGCAACATTCATGGTTCTCGTATCCTCTTTTCAAGGGACGCCCCTTGTTTGGCATCCTCGACAAAGGAAATAGAGAGCCGCACATTACGGCGCCATTTCCGGTACATGAAACTTTCGTAATGTATCGATCAATCGCGGCGGAGCATTGCGTCCAACGCCGCCTGCTCGTCCGCGGTCAGGGCATTGGTCGCCGTCGAGCGGCGCGAGCGGGCGGCCAGCAGGATAAACGTCCCGCCAACGAGCAGCAGAAGAACTGGCGTCCCCCAGAGCAAGACATTGCGCAGATTGAAGCGTGGCTTCAGCAGCACGAACTCGCCGTAGCGCGAAACGACATAGTCCATCACCTGCTGATCGGTATCGCCGGCGACCAGACGCTGGCGCACAAGGATGCGCAGGTCACGGGCGAGATCGGCATCGGACTCGTCGATCGACTGGTTCTGGCAGACCATGCAGCGCAGGCCTTCCGACAAAGCGCGCGCCCTCGCCTCGAGTGCCGGGTCGGCGAGCACCTCGTCGGGCTTGACCGCCTGCGCGGCGCCGGCGAACAACAGCGCCAGCAGCAGGACCAGCGAGGCCAGCGTGCTCCTTCTCATTGCGGGCTCGCCGATGGCATGGCGCCTGCAGGCTTGCGGCGCGACGGTGCGCCGACGCGCAGGCGGCGGTCAAGCAGCGACATCGCCGCGCCCGCCATCATCACCAATCCGCCGCCCCAGATCAGCGTCACCAGCGGCTTCCACCACAGACGAACGACCACCGAGCCATCGCTGCCCTCGTCGCCAAGCGAAAGATAGAGCTGGCTGAAGCCGATCGTCCTGATGCCGGATTCGGTTGTGGTCATCTGGCGCACCGGATACGAGCGCTTGGCCGAGGTGATCTCGCCTGCGACGCTGCCGTCGGCGCCAAGCAGGGCGAAGCGGCCGCGATCCTCACTGTAGTTAGGGCCCTGGGCCGGGTAGAGCCCCTCGAAGCGCAGCCTGTGACCGGACAGTTCGACGGTCTCGCCGGCATGCATCGACAGGATTTTTTCGGTGCCGAAGCAAAGCGTGCCGACAATGCCAAGCGTCGTCAGCCCGAGACCGAGATGCGCAAGCGCTGTGCCGAAGACCGAGCGCGGCAGGCCGGCGAAGCGCCTGAGCATGGTGGCGAGCGCGACGGTGCCGAAGCCGGATTTGACGCCGAGATCGGTGAGCGCACCGCAGATTAGCCAGAAGGCAAGGCCGACACCGAGCGCTGCGAATACCGATGCGCCATCGATGAACAAGGCCGTCACCAGTACGGCGAGCAGCGCCGCCGCGAAAGCCGCCATCAGGCGCTGGGCGACCGCGAAAATGTCGCCGCGCTTCCAGGCGAGCAGCGGCCCGAACGGCACGACGACCAAGAGCGGCACCATCAGCGGGCCGAATGTCAGGTTGAAGAACGGCGCGCCGACCGAAATCTTGTCGGCCGAAAGCGCCTCGACGGCGAGCGGGTAGAGCGTGCCGACCAGCACGGTGGCGGTGGCGGTGGTCAGGAACAGATTGTTCAGGACCAGCGCGCCTTCGCGCGAGATCGGGTGAAACAGGCCGCCGGCCGTCAGCCGGGAGGCGCGCAAGGCAAACAGCGCCAGCGAGCCGCCGATGAACAGCGTCAGGATGCAGAGGATGAAAACGCCACGCGTCGGATCGGTGGCGAATGCGTGCACCGAGGTCAGCACGCCGGAGCGCACCAGGAAGGTGCCGAGCAGCGACAGCGAGAAGGTCAGGATCGCCAGAAGCAGCGTCCAGATCTTCAGCGCCGAGCGCTTTTCCATGACGATGGCCGAATGCAGCAGCGCCGTGCCCGCCAGCCACGGCATGAAGGATGCGTTCTCGACCGGATCCCAGAACCAGAAGCCGCCCCAGCCGAGCTCGTAATAGGCCCAGTAGGAGCCCATGGCGATGCCGCCGGTCAGGAACATCCAGGCGACCAGCGTCCATGGCCTTACCCAGCGCGCCCACGAAGCGTCGATGCGGCCCTCGATGAGGGCGGCGACCGAGAAGGAAAAGCAGATCGAGAAACCGACATAGCCGAGATAGAGCAGCGGCGGATGGATGGCGAGGCCGAGATCCTGCAGGATCGGGTTGAGATCGCGTCCCTCGATAGGCGCCGGATTGAGCCTGACGAACGGGTTCGACGTCGTCAGGATGAACAGCAAGAACGTGGCGCCGATCGCTCCCTGCACGGCAAGCACATTGGCCCGGAGCGTCGCCGGAAGATTGCCGCCGAAAACGGCGACAAGCGCGCCGAAGAAGGTCAGGATCAGCACCCAGAGCAGCATCGAACCTTCGTGATTGCCCCAGGTTCCGGTGATCTTGTAGATCAGCGGCTGCAGCGAATGCGAGTTCTCCCAGACGCTCTCAACCGAAAAATCGGACCCTGCATAGGCGGTCGCCAGCGCTACGAAGGACAGCGCCGTCAAGGCAAAGCCGGTCAGCGCGGCGGGTGCGCCGACGGCCATCATCTTGTGGTTGCCGGTGCGCGCGCCGAACACCGGCACCACCGTCTGCACCAGGGCCAGCGCAAACGCCAGGACCAGGGCGAAATGTCCGGTTTCAACCATTGTCGCCGCACCCGCTAGATCTTGCCGCAGGTTCTTGCCGCAAAACCGTGGAACACTTTTGCGGAACCTGCTCAGTCACTCTTGCTCTCCTGCCACACGCCCTTGGCCTTGAGGCCGTCGGCCACTTCCTTGGGCATATAGGTCTCGTCATGCTTGGCGAGCACGCTGTCGGCGACAAAAATGCCGTCAGGGCCAAACGAGCCTTCGGTGATCACGCCCTGCCCTTCGCGGAAAAGATCGGGAAGAATGCCGGTATAGGTAACCTTGACGTCCTTCTGGTTGTCGGTCACCGAAAAGGCGACGGTGGCGCCTTGGCTACGCTCGACCGTGCCTTTTTCGACGAGGCCGCCGAGTCTGATGCGCTGGCCGGGCTGAAGGCTGGCGGTGGCCAGATCGGCCGGCATGTAGAAATAGGAGGCCTTCTGGCCAAGCGCATAGAAGGTCAGCCCGGTGGCAACACCGAGAAACCCCAGCCCTGCTGCGATCACCGACAGTCGTTTCTGCTTGCGCGTCATCGTCTACTCCGTCGCCGTCACGCCGAGCGAGGCAGCAAAGGCGGTGAATTTCCTGGCCTGGTCACTGTCCGCGCCAAAGACGGCGATACCGCGATTGAGCGCGTCACGCGCCTGATCTGTCTTGCCCAGCACGACATAAGAACGAACGAGCTGCATCCACCCTTCCTCGTCGCGCGGATTTTGCCGAAGCTTTTCATCGAGGCTGGCAACCATAGTGCTGATCATGGCTTGCCGGTCCTGCGGCGACATCGAGGAGGCAGCATCGATATCCTCGGCGCTCGGTCCTTTCGCGGGCGCTCCGGAAGCGACGCTGCGGGCGGCGGATTCGGCCACCGCCTGCTCGACGGCGCCGCGCCACGGCGAGCCCTGCGGCAAGGCGGCCAGCATCTTTTGCCAGGCCGCCGTGGCTTCAGCTATGCGGCCCTCCTGTGCCATGCCCATGGCGAGATAGAACGCGGCCTTCGGATTGGCCGGATCGAGCTTCAACGCCGCCTCGAACGCCGCCTGCGCTTCGGCCGAGACAATGCCGCCGGCCGCATTGGCTATCGCCTCGCCAAGACCCGCCTGACGGGCAGCGCTGTCGCCGTCGAGGCGGATGGCGTTGCGATAGGCGGTCACCGCATCGGCGTATCGCTGCATGCGCAGATAGACCGGCGCCAGAACGTCCCAGCCACGGCCATCGGATGGGTTGGCCGCCAGGTGCGCCTCGGCGCGGGCTATCAGCTCGTCGACCGAGCTGTCGGCGGGGTTCTTGGCCAGGCGTTCGCTGAGTGGCTGCGATGGCAGGTCGGGTGAGCCGAGCTGGCCATAGAGGCCCCAGCTGAGCAGCGGAACCACCAGCACGGCAGCCGTCGCCACCAGTCTTGTCGACCGCGACGGCTGCGTCGCCGTCTCGCCGGCCTGGCCGGCATTGCTCAGGCGAAGGATGCGGCGGGCGATTTCGGCGCGAGCCTCTTCGGCCTCCATCGGCTGGATCAGGCCACGCGCCATATCGCGGTCAAGCTCGGCCAGCTGGTCGCGATAGACTTCAAGGTCGTGATCGCCGGCAGCGGACGCGTTCTTCGATCCACCGGCCAACGGCAGCAGCACCGCCAGGCTTGCGCCCAGCGTCAGGATTGCGGCTATGACCCAGAACAGCATGGCTCTTCCAATAGAACGAGACCCCTGCCCTGCCAACACAAGCGTGCTGCGACGCTTTGGCGGAAACGGCCGGACCAGCTACGTCAGCGGCGTCCAGCTGCCGTCGGCATTGCGGCAGGCGGTTCCGCGCGCGGTGGCGCCGGCGGTGCCGGTAAACACCGTATGGGTGTATTGCCGGCAGTCCTGCGATCCGACGCGATAGGGCTGGGCGGCAACCACTTCGCCGCGATGGGCCGAACTGTCGCTCTTCCAAGCCACTTTCTGGCCGCTCGCCGTGTATTCAAGCGCCTTGTATTCCGCCTCGAGCGCGCTGCGTTTCTCGGTCTCGCTCAGGCCGGCGCCGATAGAGCCGCCGACGAGGCCGCCGCCCATGGCGGAGATGATCGTCGTCGCCACCTTGGCGCCGCTGGGGGGCGTGGCGGCCGGCGTTACCGTAACGGCCGGGCCCTTGCTGAGCGTTGTGCAGCCGGAGACGGCGAGCAGGGCGGAAACGAGCGCGACGCGAATCTTCATGCCAATACCGGCTTTCTTGAGCTGGACCGCCGCGCTGTCAGCAGGCTGGCGCGGCGATAATGTCGATGTTTGTCGGAAATTTGGCCGCAGCCGGCCACCTGGAAAAGCATTACTGAAGGCTCCGCAATCGAACCATCGCCTTCAATCCACCCATGACGGATCGTTCCAGCGCCAGAGAGCCTCCATACTCGTTGACAAGGTCGGCGACAATGGCAAGTCCGAGCCCGCTGCCCGGTTTTGTCTCGTCGAGACGCCGGCCGCGCTGCAATACCTCGCGCGCCTTGTCGTCGGGAATGCCGGGGCCGTCATCCTCGATGGCTATCTCGAATAGATTGGCCGCGCCTTCCTTGCTGGCGCCACCCTTGCTGGAGATTGGCTTCACGGAAACGGCAACCGCGCTCCTTGCCCATTTCATCGCATTGTCGAGCAGATTGCCGAGCAACTCCTCCAGGTCCTCGCGTTCGCCGGCAAAGACGATGTCGGTGGCCGGCAGTGAGAGCGACAGCGCCGTCTGCGGGTTGAGCTTCTGCAGCACCCGAACCATGCGCTGGACCAGCGGTGTCACCGGCGTTCGGTAGACGACGCTGTCGCGCTGCGCGGCGACACGGGCACGTTGCAGATAATGGTCCACTTGCTTCTGCATGGAAGCAGCCTGCTCAGCGATCAGCTGCCCCTTGGCGCCACCCAGCGCCCGCGCCTCGTTGAGCAGCACGGCAAGCGGTGTCTTCAGCGAGTGCGCCAGGTTGCCGACCTGCGTGCGCGACCGCTCGACGATACGCCTGTTGTTCTCGATCAGCGCATTGGTCTCGTTGGCGAGCGGCTCGATCTCGGCCGGGAAACGGCCGTCGAGGCGTTGCGCGGTTCCTTCGCGCACCATCGCAAGCGCATTCCTGACCCGGCGCAGCGGCTGCAGGCCGAGCAGGATCGCAATCGCGTTGATGGCGATCATGCCGACGCCGAACAGCGACAGATAGGTCAACAGACGCCGCTGGAAGGTAGCGATTTCCTGCTCGAGCTCGGTCTGGTTGCCCATGACACGGAAGCGCGCGGCGCGATTTTTCGCATCGAGGACGAACTCGCTCTCGAACACCTCCAACTGCTCGCCTTCGATGCCGTCCGCTGAATAGCTGCGCTGGAAGCTGGCATTGAAGGGCACCTCGGCAACGCTTGGCGACGGGATCGCCTTGGTCATTGACGACGAATGGAGATCGCCGTGCACGCCTTCCGAGGCGGGCTCGACCGACCAGTACCAGCCGGAATTCGGCTCCGAGAATCTCAAATCGCCAAGGTCGGGAGCGCCGGTCAACTGGCCGCCTTCGGAAACGCCCACCGAGCCGATCAGGTTGAACAGATGCGCCGAAAGCAGGCTGTCGAAACCGCGCTCGCTGGCCTGGCGATAGAGCGTGGTGATCAAGGTGAAGATGACCACCAGAGTGAGGATCGCCCAGACCGTGGAAAAGGCGATGACGCGAAACGCCAGCGAACGCGGCCATGACCGCAGCGACGGCGTGTTCGAGACGGCGGGTCTTGTAGGAAGCGGTTCCGCGTTACGCCTCCGGCTTACGCATGCGGTAGCCCATGCCGCGAACGGTTTCGATCATGTCGATGCCCATCTTCTTGCGAAGCCGTCCGACAAAGACCTCGATCGTGTTGGAATCGCGATCGAAATCCTGGTCGTAGAGATGCTCGACCAGTTCGGTCCGGGATACGACGTCGCCCATATGGTGCATGAGGTAAGCAAGCAAGCGGAATTCGTGCGAGGTCAGCTTCAGCGGTACGCCGTCGACGTCGGCCTTGGAGGCCTTGGTGTCGAGACGCAGCGGCCCGCAGGTCAGCTCGGACGAGGCATGCCCGGCAGCGCGCCGGATCAGAGCGCGCACCCTGGCCAGAATTTCCTCGATGTGGAAGGGTTTGGTGACGTAGTCGTCGGCGCCGGCGTCGATGCCGGCAACCTTGTCGCTCCAGCGGTCGCGTGCCGTCAGGATCAGCACCGGCATCTTGCGGCCGCCGCGCCGCCAGCGCTCGACCACGCTGATGCCGTCCATCTGCGGCAGGCCGATGTCGAGCACCACGGCATCATAGGGCTCGGTGTCGCCGAGAAAATGCCCTTCCTCGCCGTCGAAAGCGCGGTCGACGACATAGCCGGCATCGACCAGCGCGTCGCCGATCTGCCGGTTGAGATCCTTGTCATCTTCGACGACGAGTACGCGCATGCGGAAGGCCTGTTGAAGCTGTTCAGATATAGGCCGATTCCGGCAGACTGGGAAACGGCACGGTTCAGTTCAGCGGAACGACGATCTCCGAGCGACGGGGACGCTGCCCGTCCTTGCCCGGAACGAGCACGACGATGACGCAGACCGGCTTGCCGGCGCGTGTCGACTGCGAGGCCTTGGCCAAGGTGCCGCCATTCTGCTCCGCCACCTGCTGGCCGATCGCGTAGCAGTCGGACGCGGCGAGGACGACCGGCTGGGGCCGCTCGGGCGTGACAGCGGGGATCGCCATCGCTTGCGACGCAAGCAGGCCGGCGGCTGAGAGCGCCAGTGCCGCGGTCCGGAAGTGGGAGCGAAGGGTTTTCATGGCCAGCGTTCTAACGCGCCGGTGCTGAACGTGATATGAACGGTGAACGCTCGAATGCATGCCCGTTACCGGATTGCCCTTTCGCTGCCCATCCCGCGAAATTGCCAAGTTAACCTAGCCCTCCGATCCTTCGCCGACAACCGGGCATCGTTTGGCGGTGAAAGGCAATCGCTTCAGGTTTGCCCCGACTTCGACAATCGATCCGGCAACCGAAGGCAGATTCAGCCGAACCGACCGGAAATAAAAAAACCCGCTCTGCGACGGGTCATTGGCGCCAATCAGCACCATAGCCAAATTAGTAGCATAGCTGCCGGCACAAAGCAAGAACAAAATTGCCCGATTTTACGGAAAGTGCCCGACGCTCAGCCGTCTTCCTCGATCACGGCGCGGAAGCGCAGCAGCCCGTGATGGGCCGAAAGGTCCTCGTCGTAGCGGGCTTCGGCGAATTCGAGCTTGAGATGGGCGCGACGATGTTCACCAAGCGAGAGCGCCGCATCTCGCAGGCGGGCGCTGACCAGGTCCATGATGTCGGTGGTTTCCTTGCTGGCCTCGGACTTCGACCAGACATGCAGCGTCAGCAACTGCTCGGCGTTGTTCTCCGTCCCCGTTGCCCAGTCGTAGACGCTGGTGCGGCCGAAGGTCATGTGGGGGAACGCAACATTTTCCGGGGCATGGTCGAACAGTTTTGCATCGCCCAGTGCCGCCGACAGGTCGGGATCGCCGTTCACTGCCTCGAATATTGCCCTCTGCAATTCGACGGCCGGCGCGGTCATTGTCTTTGCCCTCGCCCGTCGCGTCGACCTCCCGGCTGCGTAGCTGCGTTGCATGACGGCATCCCGGCAAAAGCGCGAATCAGCGCGTCTCATACGGATTATGAACCTTCATGACCTCGGGAATAAGCCCTGCTCCTGGAATGCGCGACGCCGCAGCCCTCTGCGTCACGGACCCCTTGACCGGCTGAACGGTCGCGACGTCAAGCGGCGAGCGAAGGCGGACCGGAAGCCCTGAGAAAGCGTCTTGTGGACGGATTGCGACGGATCTAGCGAAAATCGGCCGCAGTCAGCACATATATGCTCCTGCGGGTGCGGGCATAGGCATTCCTGGCGACATCGTGGATCGAGTTGGAAGCCGTGTCGAAGGCTGCCAGGTAGGTAGCTTCTGAGGCCGCCGTTCCCGGCTGCATCTTGGAGATGGCATCGGTAGCGACAGAGAAGGAAATCTGGAACATGCCGTCATGGCCGACGAAGCGGATGCGTTTGCTTGCCTCGTCGTAGCTGCGGCTGGGATTGGGAAATGTCAGGCTCATGGTTTCGCCTCCATCGATGCGGATACGGCCTTCTTGACTGCCCGTGACGCCCGCTTCTTCTTTGCGGCGACCGGATTCAGAGCTTCCGCCGCGCGGTCCGCCTCTTCCTTGGCCAGTCGCAATTCCCTCAGCCTTGCCGTTTTGATGCTCCTGGCCTTGGCCTCCGAGAGATATTCGGCAGTTGCTTTGTTCCGTTCCGCCGTCTTCTTCTGGTTTTCCATGAAGCGAGCCTGAGCTTTTTCCATGATGTTCTGATTGCCTTCGGCCATCGGTAAAATCTCCCTTGCAGCGAAAGTCATGACTGTGAACTTCATCGTAAAATAGGTGTTCAAAGACAGAAATTCAATTTCATTAATATTCGGCAGGACCCGAACACCAAGGGATGACCAGGCAAGATAATACGTTCAATATTTTATATGCCCTATGAATATTTTTTGGCACTCCTATCAATCGAGTGCCAAGGCGCCTATAGAGAGGGGGCGGCCGCCTAAGCCGGCCCCAGAAAGAGTCCCCATGAAATTCCGGCCACTCCACGATCGCGTCGTCATTCGGCGCGCCGAAAGCGACACCAAATCCAAGGGCGGCATCATCATCCCCGACAATGCCAAAGAAAAACCGCAGGAAGGCGAAGTGATCGCTGTCGGGCCGGGCGCGCGGGACGAAAGCGGCGCGCTGATCCCGCTCGACGTCGAGGCCGGCGATCTCATTCTGTTCGGCAAATGGTCCGGCACCGAGGTCAAGATAGACGGCGAGGACCTTCTGATCATGAAGGAGGCCGACGTCATGGGCATCATCGAAAAAAGCGAGACGGGCATCATCGACAAGACCGTGGCTGCCAAGAAGGCCGCCTGATTGGAAGGCCGCGCGCCCTCCCGCGCGCGCAAAGGACGCTCCGAGCTTTGATTCAGGCGCTGCAAGCGCCTTGCCACGACAACCGAACTGGAAAAGATCATGTCTGCCAAGGAAATCAGATTCTCCACCGACGCGCGTGACCGCATGCTGCGCGGCGTCGAAATCCTCAACAACGCCGTCAAGGTGACGCTCGGCCCCAAAGGCCGCAACGTCATCATCGACAAGGCCTACGGCGCGCCGCGCATCACCAAGGACGGGGTGGCCGTGGCAAAGGAAATCGAGCTTTCCGACAAGTTCGAAAACATGGGCGCACAGATGGTGCGCGAAGTGGCCTCGAAAACCAACGACCTCGCCGGCGACGGCACCACCACCGCCACGGTGCTTGCCGCTTCCATCCTGCGCGAGGGCGCCAAATTCGTTGCCGCCGGCATGAACCCGATGGACCTCAAGCGCGGCATCGACCTTGCCATCAGCGCCGTCGTAAAGGAAATCCAGGCCCGAGCCAAGAAGGTCAAGTCCTCAGGCGAGATCGCGCAGGTCGGCACCATTGCCGCCAATGGCGACACCAGTGTCGGCGCCATGATCGCCAAGGCGATGGACAAGGTCGGCAATGACGGCGTCATTACCGTCGAGGAGGCCAAGACCGCCGAAACCGAGCTAGACGTCGTCGAAGGCATGCAGTTCGACCGCGGCTATCTCTCGCCCTATTTCGTCACCAATGCCGAGAAGATGCGCGCCGAGCTGGAAGACCCTTACGTCCTCATCCACGAAAAGAAGCTCGGAAATCTGCAGGCCCTGCTGCCCATCCTCGAAGCCGTGGTGCAAAGCGGGAGGCCGCTGTTGATCATCTCCGAGGACGTCGAGGGCGAGGCGCTGGCAACGCTGGTCGTCAACAAGCTGCGCGGCGGCCTCAAGGTAGCGGCCGTCAAGGCGCCTGGCTTCGGTGACCGCCGCAAGGCGATGCTGGAAGACATCGCCGTGCTCACCGCCGGACAGATGATTTCCGAGGATCTCGGCATCAAGCTGGAGAACATTACCATAGACATGCTCGGCCGCGCCAAGCGCGTGCTGATCGAGAAGGACACCACCACGATCATCGACGGCGCCGGCGAGAAGACCACCATCCAGGCGCGCGTCCAGCAGATCAAGGCGCAGATCGAGGAAACCACGTCCGACTATGACAAGGAGAAGCTGCAGGAACGTCTCGCCAAGCTGGCGGGCGGCGTTGCCGTCATCCGCGTCGGCGGCGCCACCGAATCCGAGGTCAAGGAAAAGAAGGACCGCATCGACGATGCGCTGAACGCCACGCGCGCGGCCGTTGAAGAAGGCATCGTTCCGGGCGGCGGTGTCGCGTTGCTGCGCGCCAAGGCTGTGCTGAACGGGATGACCGGAGCCAATGCCGATGTGACGGCGGGCATTTCGATCGTGTCGAGAGCGCTCGAAGCGCCGATCCGGCAGATCGCCGAGAATTCCGGCGTCGAAGGTTCGATCGTCGTCGGCAAGCTCGCCGACGGCAAGGATCACAATCAGGGCTTCGATGCCCAGAACGAGGTCTATGTCGACATGATCAAGGCCGGCATCGTCGACCCGGCGAAGGTGGTACGGACGGCGCTGCAGGACGCGGGCTCCATTGCGGCGCTTCTGATCACGGCGGAAGCCATGATCACCGACGTTCCGGCGAAGGAAGCCGCTGCTTCGCCCGGCGGCATGGGCTATTGACCAGCCACTGCCGGAAACAAGCCTGAAAGACAGCCGCCGGGTATCCCCGGCGCGCACCATCGGCAAGGAGATCGATCAATGATCGCATTCGTCCCGAAGCCAAATGCAGCGGCGAAAATCGAAGTGGCCGAGGAAAGCCGCTTCGATCGCATTCGCAGGCTTGCCGACAAGCACAGGAAAGCCAACGCCGGTATGATAGGCCGCGACCCGAAAAAGATCGCGGACAAGCGTCCCATGTGACGCTGCCGATCCTCAGCACCCACGCAAGCGCGGAACCTTCATCGCCCTTGTAGGCAGCACCAAAATGGACGAATAGTCTTGAAAGGCGCGCCGCCGTGAAATTGCCGGCATGCGGTTTCTCAGTTGGCGGCGTCCCCGCAGCCGGATCCTGGAATGGCCAGTCCTTTGGAACCACGCAAGAGAAGAGGTCCGATCGCCGCAAGGCTGCTGGCGGTGGATGCGTGGATCGATTCCTCTGCCTACGAAATCGGCTTCAGGGCGCGCCAGTTCTGGGAGGCGGCCACCATCTTCTCGCGGCGTTTCCGCGTCGGCGGCTGGCGCCGCGGCCTGATCGAACTGTTGAGTGAAGGCTTTACGCTCGGTGCCGGCGGCATCGTCGTCCTTTTGGCGCTGGCCTTGCCGGCCTTCCAGATAACCGCCGGCGACTGGCGCACGCAAGGCGACTTCGCCGTCACCTTCCTAGACCGCTACGGCAACGAGATCGGCCAGCGGGGCATCATCCAGCGCGATTCGGTGCCGGTCGACGAGATGCCCGACCATGTCATCAAGGCGGTGCTGGCCACCGAGGACCGCCGTTTCTTCGACCATTACGGCATCGATGTGCTCGGCCTGTCGCGGGCGATATTCGAGAATGTGCGGGCCAATTCCGTCGTCCAGGGCGGCTCGAGCATCACCCAGCAGCTGGCCAAGAACCTGTTCCTGACCAACGAACGGACCTTCGAGCGCAAGATCAAGGAAGCCTTCCTGTCGCTGTGGCTCGAAGCCAATCTCTCGAAGAAGGAAATCCTGCAGCTTTACCTCGACCGCGCCTACATGGGCGGCGGCACTTTCGGCATCGAGGCAGCAGCCGATTTCTATTTCGGCAAGAGCGTCAAGGACCTGAACCTTGCCGAGGCGGCGATGCTGGCCGGCCTGTTCAAGGCGCCGACCAAATACGCGCCGCACATAAACCTGCCCGCCGCCCGTGCGCGGGCCAATGTGGTACTGTCCAATCTGGTCGATTCCGGCTTCATGACCGAAGGCCAGGTGCTGCAGGCAAGATTACACCCGGCCGAAATCGTCGACCGCGGCGAGCAGAAGAGCCCCGATTATTACCTCGACTGGGCCTTCGACGAGGTCAAGAAGATCGCCGCCAAAGGCGGCCCGCACTCGCTTGTCGCCCACACCACCTTCGACGCCAACATCCAGAAGGCGGCCGAAGAATCGATGGAGTTCCACCTCCGCCAGTTCGGCAAGGAATACAACGTCACCGAGGGCGCCATCGTCGTCATCGAGACCAACGGCGCCGTCCGGGCGATCGTCGGCGGCCGCGACTACGGCGCCAGCCAGTTCAACCGCGCCACCAAGGCACTTCGCCAGACCGGCTCCTCGTTCAAGCCCTATGTCTATGCGACGGCGATGGAGCATGGCTTCACGCCGGATTCGGTGGTGTCCGGCGGACCCATCTCCTGGGGCAGCTGGTCGCCCCACAATTACAATGGCGGGTCGGCCGGCAAGGTGACGCTGATCACGGCGATGGCCAAATCAATCAACACCGTGCCGGTGCGGCTGGCTAAGGATTATCTCGGCATCAAGCCGATCAAGGCGATGGCGGAAGCCATGGGCGTCGAGTCGCCGCTGGAATCGCACAAGACCATGGTGCTCGGTACATCGGGCATGACTGTGATGGACCAGGCGACGGGCTACAGCGTGTTCGCCCAGAACGGCTTTGCCGGAACCCGGCACGGCATAAGCCAACTCTTCAACCGTACCGGCGAGGTGGTCTACGACTTCGCTAAGGACGCGCCGCCGCCGCACCGGGTGCTGTCGGAGCAGGCGCTCAAATACATGAACACCATGCTGGCCGCCGTTCCGGTGATCGGTACGGCCCGGCGCGCGGCCCTTCCAAACATCGTTGTCGCCGGCAAGACCGGCACGACGCAATCCTACCGCGATGCCTGGTTCGTCGGTTTTACCGGCAACTACACAGCCGCCGTCTGGCTCGGTAACGACGACTTCACCGCGACCAACAAGATGACCGGCGGCACGCTGCCGGCAATGGTGTGGCAGCGGCTGATGCTCTATGCGCACCAGAATATAGACCTGAAACCGATCCCCGGTATCGATCACCCCTTCGTCGATGCCGAAATTGCCGCCAAGGCCGAGGAAGCGGAAAAGAAGAACGCCGAACAGGCAGCAGCCGACGCCGACGCCGAGCGTCCGCCGGTGCTGTCCAGCCGGACCACCCGGACCCTGAAAGAACTGACCAGGCTTTTCCAGGCGGCACCCGTGCTCGACGCGCCCGCTGCACCGGAGACCCTGTCGGCGCTGTGACGGCCAATTCCGCGGGGCCGCTTGCCATAAGCCCCTGCGCCGAGATATCCCGGGCCGCAATCTTTCTGTCCCCGGCCTTCGGTTCTCTCGGCTCCTCATGCTCAAGAACGCCTTCCTGACGCTGCTTTCGCTTGCCATCGCCATCGGTGGCGGTGGCGCCAGCGTCTGGTACGCGCTGAAGCTGCAGGATGGCGTCGGCGCCATCAGGATCGGGCAATGGACCGCCTTCCCGGATATCGGCACGCCGACGGCGGATCCTTATTCCAAAGCCCGGGTGGCTCGCGAAGGCGTGCTGGCGCTTGGACAGGCGGAAGGGCTGTCCTTCATAGCCGAACGCGATTCCGGCGGCGAACAGCTCAAGCGGCAATGCGCCTACAAGATTGCGGGCGGTTTTCCCACCGCTCGGTTCTGGACGCTTTATGCCGCCGACCAGTCGCTTGGCGTGGTCGAGACCGGCACGCCGAGGCCGGCTGCGCTGCAGTCCTATCAAGTGCTGCGCCAGGCCGACAATTCGGTGGTCATTTCCGTCGGCAGCCGCCCTGCACCTGGCAACTGGCTACTGACCAGCGGCGCCGGCAAGATGTACTTGGTGCTCACGTTCTACGACACACCGATCGCCAGCAGCACCGGTCTGTCGGACGTCACGCTGCCGCAGATCCAGAAGGTCGGCTGCAATGCGTAGCCTGCTGCATGCCGTGCTGCTCGGCCTGCTCGGCGCCGGCATCGTGCACATCGTCGTGCTGCTGCTCGTCCCCGAGTTCTCCGAACGCGACGCCTGGTCGCGATTGGCCATGGCTTCGGATCTCTACAAGATGACCAGGCTCGACGCGGAAGCCGGCGGCGCGCCGGTGGTGAAATCGGTCGATCCGCTGTTTTATGCGGCGGCTTGCCGCTTCGACCTTGCCGAGGGGATGGTGCGGGTCAAGGCGCCGGGCAAGGTGCCATTCTGGTCGATATCGGTCTATGACCGCGGGGGCCACAACATCTACTCGTTCAACGACCACAGCGCGACCGCAGGCGTGCTCGACACCGTTGTGCTGACGCCGGCCCAGATGATCGAGGTCCGCAAGGATCTTCCCGAGGAACTGCAAGGGGCCATCTTCGTCGAGGCGCCGATAGAGGAAGGCGTGTTCGTCATCCGTTCGTTCGTGCCCGACGACAGCTGGAAGCCGATTGTCTCGCGCTTTCTCGAACAGAGTTCCTGCGAACTGCAGGATTTTTAGGCCGGTTCCGATGCTCAGTGGTGCGGTACCGGCAATGTTCCCGACGGTCCCGGCTTGTCGGGGCCGGTCGGCCGCGTTTCGGCCGTCAGCGGCCGCTGCTCGTAGCGCACCCCGGGAAATATGATCACTGCCGCCGGCGCGGCTTGTTGTGCTCGATTGGTTGCCGCCGTTCGCGGCACGAAAGACAGTACCATGCCCATGGTTCGCGTATTCCTCTCGGTTGCCCCGGAGCACAACGCAACGCCTCCATAGTCGATTAAGAAGGCAGTAGGTTAACGGAGCGCTAACGGATCGCCGCTAAATTGATCTTTGTTCTTGGGAAACGCGAAACCGGTACAGCCCGGCAGAGCGCCCTCAAGATCGTGTCGAGTGTCAGGCGTATCCTTCGTGTCAGCTTCGGATTTCAGGCAAATCGCAGCAGGAGCTGAATCGGGAAAGGCCGAAAGGCTGTTTCGCGCCGCGGTATCGGCATTCTGTTCGCTCACCCGCCCTTCGCGCCGGGAGATCGCGCAGCTCGAAGACCTGACGCTGCCGCTTTTCGAGAATGTCTCGGTCGAATCGCGCCGCTACGTCGCAGCGGCCCTTTCCGAATGCGAATATGCACCCGCCGCGCTGGTGCGGCGGCTTTGCCAGGAGCGGGTCGACATCGCCGCTCCGCTACTCATCCGCTCGCGTGCCCTCAGCGACATCGACCTGATCGCGCTGATCGGGCGTCACGGCCTGCCGCATGCCCGTGCCATTGCCCGCCGCAAGGATCTCAACCAAACCATCGCCGATCTCATCAAAGTGCTTGAAAGGCCGACGCTGGTGCGGTCGCAGCAGCAGCCGGAAGCAACTGCCATTGCCCCGTCCGAAAACGCGGAAATGGTCGCGAGCGACGCAAACAGACAAGAGGCGGCCGACGCCGCCGAAACCGTACGCCGCCGGTTGCGATCCATGATGCGCTCCGAGCGCGGCACCGCCATCAGACCGTTCGTCGAGCCACAAACCTACGTCAAGCTGCGCGAAACCGCGCTGACCGGCAATGCGGCATTCTTTCAGACAGCGCTCGCCGATGCGCTCGAAGTCGATTTTTCAACGGCGCGGACGCTCACCGCGAGCCAAAATTACACACCGCTACTTTTCGCCTTGCGCGCGCTCGACCTCAGCGAAGACAAGGCGTTCCTGATCACGGCTGCCATCTATCCGACCGAGTTTCCGCACCCGCAGGCGATCCGCATCTTCCTCGACCGCTACCGCCTGCTGCACCGCGACGCTGCGTTGGACAGGCTCCGCGGCTGGAAGGCCGACACCGTGTCGAAAATCGTTCGCAAGCCCGGGCGCGTCGCGGCAAATGCCGACCTGCGCAAGCCGAACAGCGCCGATGTAACCGCCACCCCAAAGGCGCTTCGCATCTGAAGGCTTGCCGTTACGACGCCTTGACCGAGATAAGCTCCTCGACGGGAACGACGCCCGCCTCGATCTCGATCACCCAGATATCCGGATCGAATTTCTTCTCGCGCTCCAGCTGCGCGTCGAAAATGGCGGCATCGTCGCCTTCGCCAAGCAGACTGAAAAAACGGTCGTCCGGCCTGGCCGAATCGTAGCTCGTCTGCGGCGCCGGCCCGAACAGCGCCATCTCTCCTAGCCGGCCACGCGCCAACACGAAAACTGCGCCGGCTTCCGTGGCGCCGCGCTTGACCACGGCGGCAAAGCCGCCGGCGCTAAAAACCCGGCGCAACAGGGCTGACACCCACAGATCGGTGGTTACCCGCATGGCGGGACCCTGTACGATTTCGGGTTTGTGGTGTCGAGATTCTCACTTATTCGCGAGCAACGGTTGGCCATCAAAGCAAGTCCCGGAATGCGACGATTTACCAACAAAGTCTAACAAAACTTGTTGGCCTCTGTGAAAAATGCTATAGTGCCCGGTATGAAAGCCCAGCCCATGCGCACTCTTACTGTGTCGCTTACCCCCAAGCAGGCCGCCCGTCTACAAGACGCCGTGAACAGCGGAGACTATGCTTCCAACAGTGAAATCGTCAGGGAAGCACTACGTCTATGGGAGCAGCGCGAGGAATTCCGCACTCTTGAACTGGAACGCCTCAAAAGGGCCTATGACGAAGGGATGGCAAGTGGCGAAGGTCAACACGTAAATCGTACGGCTTTCTTACGCGCTCTGAAGGCCGAACGCGCAGTCCGTGGCTGAATACCGGCTCACCCCGCGAGCTTCTCAGGATTTGCGAGATATTTGGCATCACATTGCCGTCGATAACGAGAAGGCGGCTGACAAGCTGATCGGACGCATTTTCGACAGGCTGGAATTGGCTTGCGAGCACGCCAAAATGGGCGCAGCTCGACCGGAATTGAGCGCCACCGCCCGCATTCTGGTCGAGGGGCGCTACATCGTGATTTACGAGCCCATGCCCTACGGCGTGTTAGCCGTGGCGATAGTCCATGGAATGCGTGACCCGGAGCAATGGCTTAAATAGGCCGGGAGACTAGGTTTCGGCCCTCAGTTGGTCAGGCCGATCTCGCGCATCTTGACGTAGACGATCTCGTCTGGCTCGCCGGTCTCCGGCAAGCCGAACAGCGCCTGGAATTCCTTGATCGCGGCCTTGGTGCGCGCGCCTACGACGCCATCCAATTGCATGTCCTCATTGCCGAACGCTTTCAGTCCGGCCTGGATCTTGACGATGCGGGGATCCGGCGTTTGCGCCGCTGCGTTTGCTGGTGCGGATACCGGAATGGCGGCCGGAGCAGCGGCCGTTTCGACCGGCCGCGGCACGGGATGCGGAACCACGGCCGCGGTCTTTGGCGTGGCGCCCAGTTGATCCAGCAGGACGCCGTCGATCTCGCCGGAGGCATTCAATCCGACTTTCTGCTGATAGGCCTGGATGGCCTTGCGCGTATTCGGTCCGGGAATACCGTCGATGGTGCCGGAATAGAAATCGAGATCCTTCAAGATGCCCTGGACCTGCTCGACGACCGGGTCGCTCTTGATCGGCGTAGCGGCCGGACGCACGATATTGATGGTGGTTTCGGGCTCATCGCTATCCGCCCGCGGAAAGCGTTCGATGCTTCTGGTAGCGAAAAACGCTCCGGCATGCGGAAAGGGCTGGTACCAAAGCGCGTTCGCCGAGACGTAGAACAGCGTCACCAGGAACGCGGTGGAGCCGCCGACCACAACAGGATTGCGCGAGATCAGGCTGCCCAGCGCCATCGCTCCGTGCTCGAAGGCATTGCCGCGGCGTTTGACCGCCTTAGGCTGTTTTGCGGAGCGACCCATTGCTCTCCCCTTTGCCACCGTCCGCCTTGGCTTTGACCGCGGACATCGGCACCACGCCGGTCTTCTCCGCCGAGCGGCCCGTCGGGCCGCTCACGGGAAGGCTGATCGTCACCGTGGTGCCCTCGCCCGGCATGCTTTCGATCGACATTGTGCCCTCGTGCAGCGCCACCAGCCCCTTCACCAGCGAAAGCCCGAGCCCTGTACCTTCGAAACGGCGGGTATAGTCGTTCTGGATCTGCATGAACGGCTTGCCGAGATTGACAAAGTCTTCCTCGGCGATGCCGATGCCGGTGTCCCGGACCCAGAAATGCAGCCGCGAGCCGATGCGCTTGGCGCCGATGACGACATTGCCGCCTTCGGGCGTGAACTTGATCGCGTTAGAGACGAGATTGATCAGGATCTGCTGCACGGCGCGACGGTCGGCATTTATTTCGCCTGCGTCCGGCGCGATCTGGGCCTGCAGATCGATGGCCTTTGCCTCGGCTTGCAGGCGCATCATCGACTGGCACATCTCGACCGCTTCGCGAAAGCGGAACGGTTCCGGTTCGGTCGCGTAGGCGCCCGATTCGATCCGCGATACGTCGAGTATCGAGGTGACGACGGCAAGCAGGTGCTGGCCCGAATCCCTGACCAGCCCGACATATTCCTTCTGGCGCGGATCCTTGAAGCTGCCGAACATCTCGTGCAGCAGCATGTCGGAAAAGCCAATGATGGCATTGAGCGGGGTGCGCAACTCATGGCTGACGACGGCAAGGAAGCGTCCTTTCGCCACCTCGGCCGAAGCAGCCGCCTCGTTGGCAGCGGCAAGCTCCTGGCGCAGTCCGGCCAGTTCATCGTTCTCGCGCAGAACAAGCGTGAAGACAGTCTCCTGCCCCGGTGCGCGCATCATCTCGAGCGAAAACGGCTGGTAGTTGTCGGCCGTCACGCCGCTGTTCTGCGGCAGCCGGACGCGAAGATCGAGCCGGCGCGACAGGGCGCCCTCGCGCATATCGGCCAGCGCACTGAGATATGGGACGCGGTCGGACAGATGGATGCGATCGAAAAGTCCGGTGCCGAAAAGCAGCTCCGGTGGCAGCCTCAGCATCGTGCGTGCCTTAGCCGAGGCGTCCAGAACCTCGCCATGGGCAGCGATTCGCAGCACGACGGCGTCGATCAGGTCTTCGAGCCGGTGGCTGCCGGCCGGATCGAGCTGAGCGCTGGCGGTGGCACGAAGTGAAGCGACACGCGGAATGAGCGTGAGCGCCCAGGCCAACGGCACCAGCCAGTGCCATGCGGCGATTTCGGTCTGGCCGAGCGGCAAGACGGAACCGGCTAAAGGCTGCAGCAAGACTGCGACAAGGGCCGAGATGGCGCCCCAGATCACGGCACGCCGCGACTGGCCGATCCACCAGGCTTCAAACGGCAGCGCCACCGCGAGCAAGGCAACCGGCGAGGCCACACCGCCGGCGGCAGCGATAAGGGCACCCAGGGCAACACTGCCGACGACCAAGGCGAGTTGGCCGGCCAGGGTCATCTTGCCCGATGCAGCCACCAGCAGGGCGGCGAACCAGCAAAGGCCGAACGCCGCAAAGATCGCAGCCACAGTCACGGCCGCGCCCATGCCCGACGTGACCAGCGTCACCGCTGCACCCGCGCTGAAGAAGGGAGCCGCCAGCATGACGCCAATGAACCGGCTCTCACGGCGGCGGTCGTCCTGGCCGAGGACGGACGGATGAACCATCCGTTCGCAACCGGCGGCTATCGCGCCTGGCAACTCGGCGTATCTGGCCTTGATCGCACTCAACTCAACGCACCCGGTCGTGAACGGCTCTGCTTTGCAGGCGGCTTTTGTCGATCCGAAACTCGCATCCAGCGTTTAAGGAATGGATAAGGCTGGGCCGATCGTCCCCGGCAGGCTGCAAATATCGGGATACCGGCGGGGAAAAAACCGGGGCAATTGCCGCCATAGTAAACGGAGCGTTATCCGGACCACCCGCGCCTGGGTTGGCGGGCGATCGCATCAAACTGTCACCAATGCAAAAAATAACGAGGAGAAACAATAGGTTGGATGGTTACCATTTGCTGAATGAAATATGAACCATTCGAGGCAAATGAACTTCAAAACGCTTCGTTTCGAATCTGCCTAAAATTTGAGGAAAACTGTTGCTTTCGGGACAAGTCGTCCTTTGCGCCTCCGTGCCAGTATCGCGGTACAAGGGTCGTGCGGTTCGGAGGCATGACCGTCATAAAGGACAGACAGATGGGCTTTCTGATAAGAGCTGCTTTCTGGTTTTCGCTGGTGCTTCTGGCGCTGCCGCTGGGTGTCGGCGCCGATGATGCGGGCCGCGAAAGCGTCGGGCCGCTCCAGGCGCTGTTTGCGGCGCGCGAAGCCGTCGGCGATATCGCCGGCATCTGCGAGCGCAAGCCGGACGTGTGCGAGACCGGCAAATCGGCAATGCACACAATTACCGCAAGGGCAAAGGAGACCGCCAAGATCGCGGCCGCCATGCTGGACGACAAAACCCCTGAACCAGATACGGTGACGACCACCGGCAGCGTGCCCGAGGAAATCGTCTTGCCTGCGAAAGTCGATCTGCCGGCGAAACTGCACTTGCCGGCGAAGAACTGAGACGGTTTCGGCCGAATTCGTCGCCAGACCGCAAGGCTCCCCGCTCTCGGCGCCTGCGGCGTTTCTCCTCTTTTTCCGTGACGTGGCAGCGCCGGATGACTATATCCGGGGTGATGACTACGACGATCCAGACCATCCGCGACGACTTTTCCCTGCTCGACGAGTGGGAAGACCGCTATCGCTATGTGATTGAACTGGGTGAAGCGCTGCCGCCGTTTCCCGACGAGCAACGCACACAAGCCAACAAGGTGCCCGGCTGCGTCAGCCAGGTCTGGTTGACCACCGAACAGGGCGGGGGTGCCGACCCCGTTATCACCTTCAAGGGCGATTCCGACGCCCATATCGTGCGCGGTCTGGTCGCCATCATGCTGGCGCTGTTTTCGGGACGGCCGGCCAGCGAAATACAGAGGACCGACGCAGAGGCAACATTGAAGGCGCTCGGACTTGACGAGCACCTGTCGCCGCAGCGCGCCAATGGCCTTCGCTCGATGGTCAAGCGCATCAAACGTGACGCCGAAGCAGCGTTGAAGCAGACCGCCTGACCGGACGGCAGTTGCCGGCAGCATGGCGGGTTCGACCTTTGACCCCATAATACAAAACGGCGCCCGCAGGCGCCGTTTGAGTGTCAAACCCGAAGAGCCGGTTATCAGCGTCCCTTGCGCTTGCGGCCGAGACCCATCTTCTTGGCGAGCTGCGAACGGGCGGCCGCATAATTGGGCGCAACCATCGGATAGCTCGGGTCCAGGTTCCACTTTTCGCGATACTGGTCGGGCGTGAGATCATAGTGGGTCATCAAGTGACGCTTGAGCGACTTGAACTTCTTGCCGTCTTCGAGACAGATGATGTAGTCGTCATGCACCGAACGCTTCGGATTTACCGCCGGCTTCTGCTTGTCGGCAGGCGGCTGCTCGGCGGCCCCGCCGACGCGCCCCAAAGCGGCATGGACATCGGCAATGAGGTTCGGCAATTCGCCGACCGGCACGGGATTGTTGCTGACATAGGCGGCCACCACGTCGGCGGTAAGCTCGATCAGCGCGTCACTGTTTCTGGAAGGTGTTTCGGTAATATCCATGGCATTCAGGCCCCAACGAGAATTGTTTCTGTTTGCGCCCGTTTCGATAGTTGGGCATCGCGCGAACTTGTGCAGGAAAAAGCCTCCGCGATTCGCGTCGCGGCACCTTAATGGGCCTTGGCGTCAAGTAAGTCAATTCGCTTCTTGCGCTCTATTCAGCGATGCAAGTCAAATCTTTCATATTCAGCTTCACTCTTTCGTGCAGAGTGTAAACTTGCCGTTTTTTCTGGTCAGACCAGCATCGACTGACGCGGCGGCAAGCAGCCATTACACAGACTGCAGCAGGTAAATAGACCTCAATGCTTGATCCAGCCGGCAGCATTACAGCCTGGCCAATCGGCGGATTCAGTAAAATCATAGGTTGCGAAACATTACTGTTGCTCGTGAGCCGTCGGCCGGGAGCGGCGTGCCGCGTCACTGAAACGGGGTGATGTATTTTCCGTAGACCCAGCCGGTGACGAACTGGCCGTTCTGTGCCGGATCATGCCAGACTTGGCACCAGTGATTGCGGATCTTCTGTTTCTGCTGCCAGTACGAATGGTTGGCGAGATTCAGCAGATTTATCCCACCGGTGCATTTGCCGGTCATCTGCAGAACCGTCCCGTTGGGATAGGCGGCCTGCTTCTGCGAAGTTCCCGAAGGATATTTGCGCACATTGAGTGTGTCGCCGAACGGCACATTGGCCACTTGCCAAGCCGCAAAGGCAGTTGCATGAGAATGACCGGCATTGGCCAGGGTCGTCGCAGCGACGGCGAGGGCCGCGACAGTCCGAGAAAAAATGTTCATTGTCCTCTCCTCCAGCCCGTCCCCTCGAGCCACCACGACAATAGATCATAGCCGCTGAACCCGCGCTGATCGGCGTGTTCATTCGCTATTCAAGTAACTTCCACAGCGAGACGCAATGACCAGAACCCCAGTGTTTCCGACCGCCACCCCACCGCAGCCGGAGAAACGGCCGATCTTCGACACGCATCACGGCATGACGCGGACGGACGACTATGCTTGGCTGAGGGCCACCAATTGGCAAGAGATGTTCAGGGATCCGTCTCTGCTCGACGGCCAAATCCGCGCCCACCTCGAAGCCGAGAATGCTTACCAGGCGGCGCTGATGGCCGATACGGCTCAGCTGCAGAAGCAGCTTTTCGCGGAAATGAAGGGGCGTATCAAGGAAGATGATTCCTCTGTGCCTATGAAGGATGGGCCCTATGCCTACGGCTCCTCCTTCAAGCTTGGCGGCCAGCAGCCGCGTTATTTCCGCACGGCGCGCGACGGCGGCGACAAGCAGATATTGCTCGACGGCGATGCCGAGGCCGAGGGTAAACCCTATTTCCGGCTGGGCGGCGTCGATCATTCGGACGACCACAGCAAGCTGCTCTGGGCCTTCGACGACAAGGGTTCCGAATTCTACACGCTGCGCGTCCGCGATCTCGCCGGCGGCAACGACCTGGCGGATAGGGTTCCGGACACCGGCGGTGGCGGTGTTTGGGATGCCGGCAATGACGGGTTTTTCTACACTCGCCTCGACCCCAACCACCGGCCTTCCAAAGTGCTGTTCCATGCGCTTGGTGACAGTCCTGAAAACGACCGGCTGATCTACGAGGAAACTGATCCCGGCTTCTTCATGGATGTCGGCGGCACGCGCTCCAACGAGTGGATCATGATCGGCATCAACGACCATGAGACCTCGGAATACCGAATCATGAGCGCCAACGATCCGTTCGCAGAGCCGAAGCTGGTTGCAGCGCGCCAGACCGGCCTGCAGTACGAGCTCGAGGAAGGCGGCGACATCTTCTTCATCCTCACCAATGCCGACGGTGCCAAGGACTTCAAGATCATGACGGCGCCGGCGCATGATCCGGTGCGCGCCAACTGGCAGGAACTGGTGCCGCACGAAGCGGGCCGGCTGATCCTTTCGGTGATCGGCTTCAAGGACCACATGGTCCGGCTCGAGCGCAAGGAAGGCCTGCCGCGCATCGTCGTACACGACCGCAAGAGCGGCGAGGAGCACCTGATCTCCTTCGACGAGGAAGCCTTCTCGCTCGGCCTGTCCGGCTCCTACGAATACGACACCGAGATCATGCGCTTTTCCTATTCGTCGATGACGACCCCGGCGCAGGTCTTCGATTACAACATGCGCACCCGCGAGCGAGTGCTGCTCAAGACCCAGGAAGTGCCGTCCGGCCACGACCCGGAGCACTACGTCACGCGCCGGCTGATGGCGCCTGCCGCCGACGGCGAACTGGTGCCGATCTCGCTCCTCCATCACCGCGACACGCCGCTCGACGGGTCGGCGCCGTGCCTGCTTTACGGCTACGGCTCCTACGGCATCACCGTGCCGGCCGCGTTCAATACCAATCTGTTTTCGCTGGTCGACCGCGGCTTTGTCTACGCGATAGCCCATGTTCGCGGCGGCAAGGACAAGGGCTATGGCTGGTACGACGACGGCAAGCGGGCGAACAAGATGAACACGTTCACCGACTTCATCGCGGTCGCTCAGCACCTCGTCGCCGAACGCTATACGCAGCATGACCGCATCGTCGCGCAAGGCGGTTCGGCCGGCGGCATGCTGATGGGGGCGGTCGCCAACATGGCGCCGCAATGTTTCGGCGCCATCATCGCCGAAGTTCCCTTCGTCGACGTGCTCTCCACCATGCTCGACGCCAGCCTGCCGCTGACGCCGCCGGAATGGCCGGAATGGGGCAATCCGATCGCTTCGGCGGAGGATTACCGGACCATCGCCGCCTATTCACCCTACGACAATGTCGCCGCACTCGACTATCCGCCGATTCTGGCGCTGGCCGGCCTGACCGACCCGCGCGTCACTTATTGGGAGCCGGCCAAATGGGTAGCGCGGTTGCGCGACCGCAAGACAGGTGAGAATCCGGTGCTGTTCAAGATCAACATGGATTCAGGCCATGCCGGCGCCTCTGGCCGGTTTTCGAGGCTGGAGGAAATCGCCTTCACCTATGCCTTTGCGCTCAAGGTGACAGGGAAGGCCGAGCTTGCCGCGTGAACACCGCGGATAGGCAGGTATTGCTTGCTGTTCCGCTACATGCCTTCATTGAGGATGGAAGTTGCGGAGAAGCCCACCAATGATCGATCTTGCCACATTGATTGCGTATGTCGCGGTTGTGCTTGGCTTTGTTTTCATCCCGGGTCCTGCCACCCTTTTGACCGTGGCGCGAGCAACCAGCTCTGGAACCAGGGTGGGCATCGCGACCGGCGCGGGGATCGCGGCCGGCGACGTGGTTCACACCTTCATGGCGATCGTCGGCATTTCGGCGATCATTGCCACGTCGGGGGCGCTTTTCAGCATAGTGAAGTACATCGGCGCAGCCTACCTCATTTATCTCGGCGTTCGCGCGATCATCGAGAAAACGCCTGCCTATCCGGCCGCCGGCGCACTTGCGATCCCCGCTGCCAAAGCATTTCGGCAGGCTGTTTTGACCGAGATTCTCAACCCCAAGACCGCGCTTTTCTTCCTTGCATTTCTTCCGCAGTTTGTGCGGCCTGAAAATGGATCGGTGATGCTTCAACTGGCGACATTGGGCGTGATCTTTGTTCTGTTGGGCCTCGTCAGCACGGTGGTTTTCGCCGTGGGTGCGGGCGGCCTCGGCGCTTTCCTGCGCCGAAACCCGACGGTGCTGAGATGGCAGGGCAAGGCTGTCGGCTGCATCTATTGCGTCTTGGGCATCCGGCTGGCGCTGCAACAGCGCTAGGGTCTCGACATGCGACGCCGCATGAGGCTTCGGATACTGGGCAGGCACAGTTGATTTTCCGCTCGCAATTGCAAAGGTCGCGCGCTACCCAATGCGCGGCCTTTTCACGGTCGCCGCCAACACTCAATCACCCAGGGATCTGCCATGTTGCTCGTCGATGTCTATCTCGACAAATCGCCCATCCAGGGCATCGGCGTCTTTGCCAAGAACCACATTCCCCGAGGCACGCTGGTCTGGAAGCTCGACCCGAAATACGACCGCCGCATCGAGGTGACGACCTACGAGCGGGAAACCGGGCCGGTGAAAACCTATCTTGACCGCTACGCCTACCCGGACCGGTGCGACCCGAACTACATCGTCTTCGAAGCCGACGATGCGCGCTACATGAACCATGCCGACGACCCGAATTGCGACGTCTCGCAGCCGGAGGAGACCTATGCCTTGCGAGACATTGCGCCTGGCGAGGAAATGACCTGCGACTACAATCACTTCTTCGAAACCGGCTTCGACTTTCTCGGCGACCGCTGACGCAACGACCGTCAGCTCGCCGGCTTCTTGCGCGCCGGATAGCCGTTGGGGTGCGGCGGCACGGCTTTCAGATAGGCGGCGATCGCCGCGCGGTCCTCCGGGGTCAGCACGGCCATGTTCCGTTGCACGTCGACCATTGCGCCGCCGACCGTATCGAAATCCGGCGTGAAGCCGGTTTCGAGATAGTTGGCGATGTCAGCTTCGGACCAGTCGGCAATGCCGCCCTCGCCCGACGTGATGTTCGGCACGATGCCGCTGCCTTCGGCGGCGGCCGCACCTGCCAGCCACTGACTCTTCCTGGTGCCGCCGGCAAGGTCCCGCGGCGTGTGGCATTCGCCGCAATGACCGGGGCCTTCGACCAGATAACGGCCTGTCAACACCGGGTCCGCTGTGCCGTCGGGAAAGGAAACGACCGGCTGGTCACTCAAATAGAGCAGCTTCCACAAGCCAAGACCGCGTCGGATATTCAAGGGAAATACCAGCGAATTGGCGGGCGCCTTGCCGGCGACCGCGGGCAAGGTCTTCAGGAATGCATAGAGATCGGCAATGTCGGCCGGCTTCATGCGCGCGTACGAAGTATAGGGAAATGCCGGATAAAGATGCTCGCCCGACGGTGATACGCCCTTCAGCATGGCGTTGGCAAAGTCCTCGACCGACCAGGCGCCGATGCCGTCCCTGGCATCCTGCGATATGTTCGGCGGCACGAAGGTGCCGAACGGCGTCTTGAGCTCGAGGCCGCCGACCAGCTGAAGGCGGGCGTCGCCTTGCGAGCCGGGCTTGGCATGACAGGACGTGCAGCCGCCGGCGTAGAAGATGCGCTTGCCCCTGGCAGCGTCGCCGGGACCAAGCTCAGCCAGCGTTGCGGCATCGAGCCTGACCGGAGCCGACAGGAACCAGCCGGCAATCGCGGCCGCGCCGCCCAGCACGAGGGCGGCGCCGGCAAGTTTCTTCAGCAAGCGCATTGCCCGCCATCAGCCTTTTTTCACCCTGTAGTTTTGATGACAGTTGCCGCAGCCGCCGCCGATGGTGTTGAACTGTGCCTTCAACGCCTCGGCGTCCGCAGGTGCTGCGGCGACCGCTGCCTTGACGTCTGCGAGGTACTTGCCTTCAGCCGTCTTGAAGCCGGCCATGTCCTGCCAGATCTTGGGAGACGCCGTGGTGTCGCCGGTGTCGCTGCCCGCCGGGAAAAGCGTGTCGACGCCGGCATGGAATTTCTCGGCATTGGCCTGCAGTGCCTGCAACGCGGTCAGCACCGAAGCTGCGTCGTAGGGCGTCTCGCCCTTGACCACTTTCGACAAGCCGGCGGCAATCTTGCCACGTTCCTTCATCAGGGCCTGCCGGTCAGCAACCGGGTCGGCAAACGCCGCCGAACCGACGAAGGCGAGCATCGAGATGGCGAGGATAAGCTTTCTCATTCACTTGGCTCCATGTTGAAGGCAATTCAGGATACGGTCCCACCCGATGACAAACGGCAAGGATGGCTTAAAAATTCCGGCGCTTCGCCTCACGCTTGCGTGAAATTTTTGCAGCTGTCGTTTCTGATGCTGAAAAAGAAAAGCCCCGGTTCTGCCGGGGCTTTTCTGGAACGGATCAGGCCTTTTCGTAGAGTTCGAGCACATAGTCCCAGTTGATGAGACTGTCGACGAAGGCTTCGAGGTATTTCGGCCGGGCGTTGCGATAATCGATGTAATAGGAATGTTCCCAAACATCGACGCCGAGGATCGGCGTCGCGCCATGGACGAGCGGGTTCTCGCCATTCGGCGTCTTCGAGATCGCCAGCTTGCCGTCCTTGACCGAAACCCAGGCCCAGCCCGAACCGAACTGTGTGGTGCCGGCGGCGATGAAGTCGGCCTTGAACTTGTCGTAGCCACCAAGATCGCTGTCGACCGCCTTTTGCAATGCGCCCGGCAGCTTGTTGCCACCGCCGCCCTTCTTCATCCATTTCCAGAAATGGATGTGATTGTAGTGCTGGGCGGCATTGTTGAAGAGGCCCGCATTCTTGCCGAAGGACTGTTTGACGGCCTCTTCGACCGACAAATCGCCCATGCCCGCCTCGGCGGCCAGCTTGTTGCCGTTGTCGACATAGGCCTTATGGTGCTTGTCGTGGTGATATTCCAGCGTTTCCTTTGACATATAAGGCTGCAAGGCCTCGTAATCATAGGGCAATGCGGGCAATTCAAAAGCCATCTGTCGTACTCCCTCGTGGAAAAATCCGGTGTCGATACCGGACTAACATAGGACTGGATTGGTCTGGAACAACTCCGGAAACGAAGCGCCGGCCGCTTTTTAGCGGGTCAGCCGGGCGAAGTCGAATGCGCCCATTCCCAATAGAGTTCGCGCGCCTTCTTGGCCACTGGTCCGGGCTGCAGATTGCGCTCCTCGATACGGGTGACCGGCACGACTTTCGAGTGGTTTCCGGTCGAGAAGATTTCGTCCGCCTCGAGAAAATCGCGGATCGACAGCGTCTTTTCGGTCGTCGTGAAGCCGTATTCGCCCAGCAGGGCCATCGTGCGCGCGCGGGTAATGCCGGACAGGAAGGTGCCGTTCGGCGCCGGTGTCAGGACATGGCCGTCCTTGACCAGAAAAATATTCGAGGTGCCGGTCTCGGCGACATTGCCCAGCATGTCGAGCACCAGCGCATTGTCGAAGCCGCGCATCTTGGCTTCGAGGATAGCCCGGCCGTTGTTGGGATAAAGGCAGCCGGCCTTGGCGTTGGTCGGCATGGTTTCGATGGTCGGGCGCCGGAACGGCGACACCGTCACCGAAAACCCCGCCGGCGAGATCATCGGCGATTCGTAGAGGCAAAGGCAGAAACGCGTCGAGGCCGGGTCGGCCGGCACGCCCATATAGCCGCCATGCTCGGCCCAATACATCGGCCTGATGTAGACTGCTGTCTTGCCGTCGAACTTCTTCAGCCCGTCCCAGGTCAGGCCGACGATCTTGTCGGTGCTCATCGTCGGCTTCAGGCCGAGCGCGATCGCCGAGGCATTGACCCGCGCTGCATGGCGATCGAGATCGGGAGCGACACCCTCGAACCAGCGGGCGCCGTCGAACACGCTGGTGCCGAGCCACATGGCGTGGCTGCGCGGCCCTAGAATGGCAACATTGCCCTCGTACCAGTCGCCGTCGACGAAGGTCCATGTCGCGGATTGCGCCGCAGTCGCCAGTGTCATTGCCAGGTTCCGTTCAATGCTTGTTGCGGCGCATTGGAAGATGCTTTGGCGGCCGCCGTCAACCGGCCTGGCTGAGATTTGTTGAGGCCAGCGGGCTGGCGAACTGCAATCAGCGCTTGCGCCTTGCCTTACGCGGCCTCAAAACTGTCGAATGCAGTTCGCGGCTTACGTTTTCGACGCCTATGGCACGCTGTTCGACGTGCATGCGGCCGTGCGCCGTCACGCCGACCAGATTGGGCCGGACGGCCAGTTGCTGTCCGATATCTGGCGCGCCAAGCAGCTGGAATATTCCTGGGTCAGGACGCTGATGGGGGCCTATGCCGATTTCTGGCAGCTCACCGAGCAGGCCCTCGACTTCGCCCTGCGCAAGGTTCCATCCGCGGATGCCGGGCTGAGGGCGAAGCTGCTCGAGGCCTATTGGCGGCTGGACTGCTATCCGGAGGTACCGGCCGTGCTCAAGGCGCTCAAGGCATCGGGGGCAAGGCTGGCGATCCTGTCAAACGGTTCGCCTGAGATGTTGGAAGCGGCGGTCAAATCCGCCGCGCTCGACCAGGTCCTGGACGACGTCTTTTCCGTCGACAGCGTCAGGCGCTTCAAGACCGATCCGTCGGTCTACGACATGGTCACCACGGGCTGGCGCCTCTATCCGGGCGCCGTCTCTTTCCAGTCATCCAACCGCTGGGACGTCGCCGGCGCCACCAAGTTCGGCTTCAGGACGGTGTGGATCAACCGCGCCAATCAGCCAGAGGAATACCGGGATTTTCCACCGGCCCTGATCCTGCCGTCCCTCGATGGTCTGATCTCCGGGGTTTGACGGCCGGACATGTTGCCTCGACGCAACAGTACGGTCCAGTCACAGCTTTGCCTTTGTTTGTCCACCCTGCGGCCAGAATTGGAACCGCCTATCGCGCCGGGCATTGCTCGGCACCTGCGCAACAGGACGCATTTATGCTTTGTTGCGATTTGAGACTTAAAAAAGGCAATCATGTTCACACCCCAATCGTCCTCTCTTCGCCTGAGCCGTCGCGGTTTCCTCAACGCGGCCGCCTTTGGCGCCGCCTCGGTCGCGGTTTCCAGTTGCACCACGCTGTCGCAGCAGCCAGTCGAGCCACCGCCGCCGACCTATGTCGAGCCGGCGCTCGGCGACTACGTGACGATGTATGGGCCGATGTCGGATGGCGGCTTCGAGCTGCCGGCCATACCTGTCGACAAGATCGACCCGCAGTTCCTGCGCCAGATCGTTGACGATCCGACCGGGCAGCAGCCCGGCACCATCGTCGTCGACACGACCAACCACTTCCTCTACCTGGTGCGCCCCGGCGGCCAGGCGATCCGCTACGGCGTCGGCCTCGGCCGCGCCGGCTTCGAATGGTCGGGCGATGCGGTGGTCCAATGGAAGCAGAAATGGCCGAAATGGACGCCACCGGAGGACATGATAGCCCGCCAGCCCGAGCTCGCAAAATACAGCGCCGATAATGGCGGCATGCCCGGCGGGCTGGACAACCCGCTTGGCGCGCGTGCGCTTTACCTGTTCCAGGGTAACCAGGACACGCTGTACCGGTTGCACGGCTCGCCGGAATGGCGGTCGATCGGCAAGTCGGTGTCGTCGGGCTGCGTGCGCCTGATGAACCAGGACATTATCGATCTCTACGATCGTGTGCCGAACAAGACCCCGGTCGTGGTGACAGCCGATGTCGGCCAGCCGGTGGTGGCAACAGCAAACCGCAGAGCCATTCCGATCGACGCCGGCGTGCCGGAAGGATCGATCCTGCTCGGTCCGATAAAATCGATCACAAATTCGATCTTCTGAGCTGGTCGAAAGCGCGGGCGGGATCTTCCTCGCTCCCGCTGGTTTTGCTGCGCGTCGGCGTGCCTGTACCGGTGCCGGCCTTTAGGTCCGATGCTTACGCCGAGCAGCGGATTTTGCCGTGCTGTGGGCAGACGCCACCAGTGACAGCTCATGACCGCATAGCCGCCGTCCGCTGTCCTCCAGATCTGGATACTGGCGCTTGATTCCAGGACAGAATTGCCAACACCGATGCCCGCCTTCGGGTCCGATGCCCCTCACCTGCCCCTGGACAGGCTCCCCAGAATACCCCGCACGATCGCTCGTCCGACCGACGAGCCGACCGAGCGCACCACGGATTTGATCGCAGCCTCCGCCACCGTCTGGCGGTTGGAGGGCCGCGGCGCGCGGCGGCCGCCGGTCGGCTGGGGATCGTCGTTGCCAAAGCCGGGAATGGTCCAGCGCGAACGGCCTGCGTCCTGTTGCTGCGCCTGTGCCTCCTGGGCGTCCTTAGCCTTTTTCTGCAGGATCTCGAAGGCCGATTCGCGATCGACGGTCTGGTCGTACTGTCCCGCGACCGGGCTCTCATTGATCAGCTTGCGGCGCTCTTCGGGCGTGATCGGGCCAAGGCGCGACGATGGCGGGCGGATCAGCGTCCGCTGCACCATGGACGGCACGCCCTTGGCTTCCAGCGTCGAGACAAGCGCCTCGCCGGTGCCGAGCTGCGTGATCACGGTTGCGCAGTCGAAATCGGGATTGGGCCTGAACGTCTCGGCCGCCGTCTTGACGGCCTTCTGTTCGCGCGGCGTATAGGCACGAAGTGCGTGCTGCACGCGGTTGCCCAACTGGGCCAGCACGGTTTCAGGGATATCCAGCGGATTTTGCGTGACAAAATAAACGCCGACGCCCTTCGAACGGATCAGCCGGACCACCTGCTCGACGCGGTCGACCAGCACCTTCGGGGCGTCGTCGAACAGAAGGTGCGCCTCGTCGAAGAAGAAGACCAGCTTCGGCTTGTCCGGGTCGCCGACTTCCGGCAGTTCCTCGAACAGTTCCGACATCAGCCACAGAAGGAACGTCGCATAGAGCCGCGGATTCATCATCAGCTTGTCGGCGGCGAGCACGCTGATGGCGCCGCGTCCATCGCGCGTGGTGCGCATGATGTCGGCGATCCGCAATGCCGGCTCGCCGAAGAAATTGGCAGCGCCCTGCTGCTCCAGGACCAGCAGCGTGCGCTGGATGGCGCCGACCGAAGGTTTCGTCACATTGCCGTAGCGGGCGCCGATCTCTTCGGCGCGGTCGGCGATGTTGGCAAGCAGTGACTGCAGGTCCTTCAAGTCGAGCAGCAAAAGGCCTTCCTCGTCGGCGATGCGGAAGGCGATGTTCATGATGCCTTCCTGCGCCTCGGAAAGGTTCATCAGCCGCGACAGAAGCAGCGGCCCCATCTCCGAGATGGTGGCGCGGATCGGGTGGCCCTGCTCGCCGAACAGATCCCAGAAGATGACCGGGAATTCCTGGAATTCATAAGGATCGAGCTTGACCTGCTCGGCCCGCTTGACCAGGAAATCCTGCGCTGTGCCCATCATGGCGATACCCGACAGGTCGCCCTTGATGTCGGCGCAGAATACCGGCACGCCGGCATTGGAGAAACCCTCGGCCAAAATCTGCAGGGTCACCGTCTTGCCGGTGCCGGTCGCGCCGGTGACCAGGCCGTGACGATTGCCATACTGCAGCAAAAGCTGTTCGGGCCGCTGATAGCTGTCGTCCGGCTTGCGGCTGGCCCCTATGAAGATACTGGTATCGTCGGCCATGTGTCCGGTCTCCGCAAACCTATAGGATTGAATGCCCTGATCCCTTGAAGAAAAGGGAGCCCCGCCGCAGGTATAGTGAGGCCATTGCGCAGCGACAATGGGCACCGTCGAAAATGGCTTTTGGAGCTTGCGGAACCTGCCCATGTTTGGCAATCGGTTGACGGTCGGCATCACGGAAGGCGTGTTGCACGGCAAGTGTGCTGCATTGTGATATCGGGCCGGGGACCGTAGACTGACATAGTCGGCCGCCGCGGCCGCTAGAACGAGGAGAACCGATGGGCGCCGGTGCCTTGACCCAGGATGCCGAACTTCCAAACGTCGACCGGCAACGATGGCTGGCGCTGGCGGAGAAGGCGCTGGGCGGCGGGTCCTTCGAGGAAAAGCTCGTCTCGCATACGGACGACGCCATCCGCATCGAGCCGCTCTACGAGCGTTCGGTAACCGCCGAGCCTGTCGTGCGCGCCAACCCGGGATCACCGTGGATCGTCAGCCAGCGTATCGACGATCCGGATATAGGCCGCGCCAGTGCGCAGGCGCTGGAAGACGTCGCGCAGGGTGCTACCGGACTGTCGCTTGTCTTCGAAGGTGCGCCGAACGCCTTCGGCTACGGCTTGCCGAGGACGGCGGAGGCGCTGGAGGGCGTACTCGACGGCGTGCCGCTCAACCGCATCCAGATCCGCATCGACGCCCATCCCTGGAGCCGTGCCGTGGCCGACTGGCTGGTGGCGTTCTTGACCAAGCGCCGCTCCGACCCGGCAAAGCTCAACCTCTCCTTCGGCATCGATCCGGCGGCGATCTTTGCCGGGACCGGCAGGCTGCGCATGTCGATCGAGGCTTTACAGGCTTCGATGCCGCAATCGCTGGCGCATTTCTTTTCGATGGGTGTGCCCGGCGTGCTGCTGGAGGCCGACGGGCGGGTATTCCACAATGCCGGCGCCACCGAGGCGCAGGAGCTTGGCACCATGCTCGCCTCGGCCGTCTCCTATTTGAGGCTGTTCGAGAAGGCGCGCCAGCCGCTCGTCTACGCGGCGCCGCATATTGGTTTTGCGCTGAGCGTCGACCACGACCAATTCGTTTCGACGGCCAAGGTCAGGACGTTGCGCAGGCTGTGGGCGCGTGTCCAGGAGGCCTGCTCGATACCGCCCTCCACCGCCAGCATCCATGCCGAAACCTCCTTCCGGATGATGACGGCGGCCGACCCGGAAACCAACATCCTGCGCACCACCATCGCCGCTTTCGCGGCTGCCGTCGGCGGCGCGGATTCGATCGCCATCCTGCCGCACACGATCGCGCACGGCCTACCCGCGGGTTTTGCTCGCCGCGTTGCCCGCAACGCGCAACTGATCATGGCCAATGAAAGCCACATCGACCACGTCGCCGATCCGGTTTGCGGTTCGGGCGCCGTCGAAGCGCTGACTGCGGAGCTCTGCGCGGCGGCCTGGCAGGAGTTCCAGCAGATCGAGGCAGAAGGCGGCGTGCTGACCAGCCTTGAGCAAGGCCACATCCAGAGGCGCGTCCAGGCAGCTTCCGCCCGCCGCAACACAGCCTACCAGGCGGGCGAACGGGCGATCGTCGGCACGACGCTGCACCCGTCGAAGACCGAGCGTCCGGTCGAGACGCTGGCGGCGGAGCGGCGGCCTGCCTTCGACGAAGGCGTTGCGGTGTGCGAGCCGCTGTTTCCGATCCGCATCGATCAGTCGATCGGAGCCGTGCCATGATCCCGGATTTCAGCCAGATCGGCTGGTCGCCGCCACGGCGGGTGCCGGTCGAGGTCAAAGGCCAGCGGGTGACGCCGGAAGGCATTGCCGTCAAGCATCTCTACAACCAGGGCGATCTCAAGGGCTTGCCACATCTCGATACCTATCCAGGCCTGCCGCCCTTCGTGCGCGGCCCCTATCCGACGATGTATGTCCAGCAACCCTGGACGATCCGGCAATATGCCGGCTTCTCGACTGCCGAAGAGTCCAATGCCTTCTACCGTCGCAACCTTGCCGCCGGCCAGAAGGGCCTGTCGGTCGCCTTCGATCTCGCCACGCATCGCGGCTACGACAGCGACCATCCGCGCGTCGCCGGCGATGTCGGCATGGCCGGCGTCGCCATCGATTCCATTCTCGACATGCGCCAGTTGTTCGACGGCATCCCGCTTAACGAGATGACGGTATCGATGACGATGAACGGCGCGGTGCTGCCGATCATGGCGCTCTATATTGTGGCGGCGGAGGAACAGGGCGTCGCGCAGAAGGATCTCACTGGGACCATTCAGAACGACATCCTGAAAGAGTTCATGGTGCGCAACACCTACATCTATCCGCCAAAACCTTCGATGCGGATCGTGTCGGACATTTTTTCCTACACGTCGAAGCACATGCCGAAGTTCAATTCGATCTCGATCTCCGGCTACCACATGCAGGAGGCAGGAGCGACGGCGGATCTCGAGCTCGCCTACACGATTGCAGACGGTATCGAATATGCCCGCGCCGGCGTCGCGGCCGGCCTCGACATCGACCGTTTCGCGCCGCGCCTTTCCTTCTTCTGGGCGATCGGCATGAATTTCTTCATGGAAGTCGCGAAGCTGAGAGCAGCGCGCCTTTTGTGGGCCAGCCTGATGCTGAAGAATTTTTCGCCGAAGGACGAGCGTTCGCTGTCGCTGCGCACCCATTGCCAGACTTCGGGCTGGTCGCTGACGGCGCAGGACCCCTACAACAACATCATCCGCACCATGATCGAGGCGATGGCCGCGACTCAAGGGCATACGCAGTCGCTGCACACCAATTCCTTCGACGAGGCAATGGCGCTGCCGACCGACCATTCGGCCCGCATCGCCCGCAACACACAGCTCATCCTGCAGAAGGAGTCCGGCACGACGCGCATTATCGACCCGTGGGGCGGCTCCGCCTATGTCGAACGGCTGACGCATGATCTGGCGGCGCGTGCGCTTGCGCATATCGAGGAGGTCGAGAGCCTCGGCGGCATGGCCGCGGCGATCGAAAAGGGCCTACCGAAGCTGCGCATTGAAGAGGCTGCCGCGCGCACCCAGGCGCGCATCGATTCAGGCGAACAGATCGTGGTCGGTGTCAATGCTCACCGTCCCGGCACGGACATCGAAGTCGACGTGCTGAAGATCGACAATGCCGAAGTCAGGGCGCGGCAATTGTCGAAGCTGCAGCGGCTGAAAGGCACGCGTGACGTCGCCGCCGTCGAGAGCGCGCTCGATGCGCTTACCCGTGCTGCCGGGAGTAACGCAAACCTGCTGGAATTCGCCATCCGGGCCGCACGCGCCAACGCCACGGTCGGCGAGATTTCGCTGGCGCTGGAAAAGGTTTTCGGCCGCCATGTCGCCTCGGTGCAGACGATCTCCGGCGTCTATCGCAACGCGCTCGGCCACAATCCGGTGGTCGACCGGCTGCAGGACAAGATCATCGCGTTCGAGGAGAAGTCCGGCGGCAAGCCGCGCATTCTGGTCGCCAAGATGGGGCAAGACGGCCATGATCGCGGCCAGAAAGTGATCGCCACCGCCTTTGCCGACCTAGGCTTCGACGTCACCGTCGGGCCGATGTTCCAGACGCCGGACGAGATCGCCAGGCTGGCGGTCGAGCATGACGTGCACATCGTCGGCGCCTCGTCGCTGGCTGCGGGCCATTTGACGCTTATTCCCGAACTCAAGCATGCGCTGAAGAAGCTCGGCCGCGACGACATGCTGATCGTCGCCGGCGGCGTCATCCCGCCGCAGGATTACGACGCAGTCCGGCAGGCAGGCGCCACTGAAATCTTCCCGCCCGGCACGGTTATCCCGGAAGCGGCGGAGCGGCTGATGGACCGGCTGCTGCAGGCCGGCTGACGCTTTGTTATAATGTCTGTTGCAACAAGAAACACGCTGAGTTATAATCAGCGTTGCAACAGGATGCCTCACCATGAACACGACCATTCGCAAGATCGGCAATTCCGAAGGCGTGATCCTGCCGAGGGAAATTCTCGACCGCATGAACCTGAAGGCGGGCGACAGCATCGTCATCGTTCAGGAAGGCGATGAGCTTCGTCTGCGCCGCACCGAGGACACTGCTGAAGAATTCGAGCGCAAGATGAAGATCGCGCGCGAGCGGATGAAGAAGTATGAGGTTGCCTACCGCGCGCTCGCAAAATGACCGAGCATCATTCGCGGGAATTCGTGGAGGCGCTTCACGCCGAGCAGCTGCGCCTCCACGGCGGCGCAGCGGGCATCCGCGACGAGGGAATGCTGGAGTCGGCGCTCTACAGGCCGCAGCAGAGGGAAATCTATGGCGAGCCCGATCTCTGTGAGCTGGCGTCCGCTTATCTTTTTTTCGGTATCGCCAAAAACCATCCATTCGTCGACGGAAACAAGCGTACTGCTTTTGCGGCGGCCGATCTGTTCCTTTATTTCAATGGCTTGAGCATCGAAGCCGAGCAGGCGGACATTATTCAACTGGTCATGATGGTCGCCGCCGGCGAAATCGACGAGGCTGGTGCCGCTGCGTTCTTCCGCGATCATGTCGTCAAGCTCGAAGACTAACTGTCGGAGAGCTTGACGATCTCCCACTCCTTGCCATTGACCACGGCAACTTCGCCGACCTTCTTGCCGAACAGCGCCATCGCCATCGGCGACACATGGGAAATTGTCCCCTTGGCGGGATTTGCCTCATCCTCGCCGACGATCTTCCAGTGCACCTTCTTGCCGTCGTCGCTTTCCAACGTGACACCCATGCCGAAGCGAACCATGTCGCTGCCCGGCTCCGGCACCGAAAGTTCGGCGCTTTCGCGCCGCGCCGTCCAATAGCGAAGATCACGCGACACCAGCGCGATGCGCTCGCGGTCGGCCCGCTTTTCGGCTCTGCCGAGCTCGTCGCGCAGAGCGGCCACCTCCGCATCGATCAGCGCCAGGCCGCGTTCCGTCACCAGATTGCGGTGATGGCTGATCGGCCGCTCGCCGATGCCGGCGATGGCGTTTTCGCTGTCTTCCTCGCGGGTGAAGGCCCTGCTCATCCGACGAACTTATGCCTGACGCGACGACTCCACAAGCCGTAGCCGGCGAACCGACGTCGGGGCCGATCCTGTCTGGCACGAATCCTGCGGCGCGACCGTCGAACACAAGGAATCTGTGCCGATGTTGAACAGACGAACGCTGCTTGCGCAGACCGCCGGCTTTGCCGTCATGGGGCTTTCGCTCGGTAAGGCAGCGGCGAAAAACCTGCCCGGCATCGAGAGAGCCGCGATGCGCGGCGCGATCAACGCGACCGATCTCGGCGTCCGGCCCGGCGCGCTTGACGACCAGAGCAAGGCTTTCACCAAGCTGCTGCGCGACGCGCACGACCGCGACATGGCGGTGTTCCTGCCGCCGGGGACCTATATCGTTTCCAACCTGTCGCTGCCCGGCCGCTTGCGCCTGTCCGGCGTGCCGGGCGCATCGCGGATCGTTTATGGCGGCAACGGCCATCTCATCATGGCCGAACAGGCCGAACATATCGAACTCAGCGGGCTCGTGTTCGACGGCAGCAAGCGCTGGATGGGCGACTACACGCAAGGCCTGCTCGATCTGCGCCGCATCGTCCATCTGGTCGTCGACAACTGCCAGATGACCGGCAGCGGCAAGAACGGTCTGGCGCTCGAACACGTCTCGGGCCGCATCGAGCGCTCGGAGATTTTCGGCGCAGCCGACGCCGGCATTTATTCGGTCGAGGCCGCTGGCCTGGAAATATCAGGCAATAGCGTCTCCGACTGTGCCAATGGCGGCATACTCGTGCACCGCTGGCAGGCAGCGGAAGACGGCACCATCGTCAGCGGCAACCGCATCGAACGCATCCAGGCGCGCAGCGGCGGAACCGGCCAGAATGGCAATGGCATCAATGCCTTCCGCACCGGCAACGTCATCATCTCCGGCAATATTGTTTCGGACTGCGCGTTCTCGGCGATCCGCGCCAACAGTGCTAGCAATGTGCAGATCACCGGCAATACCTGCTCGCGCTCGGGCGAAACGGCCGTGTATTCCGAATTTTCATTCGAAGGCGCGATCATCGGCAACAATATTGTCGATGGCGCCGCGAACGGCATTTCGATCGTCAATTTCAACGAAGGCGGCCGCATGGGCGCTCCGGCAACATCGTCCGCAATCTGTCGACCAGCGGCCCCTACCCTGCCGACGCGCCCGGCTTCGGCGTCGGCATCAGCGTCGAGGCAGACACCGTAGTTTCCGGCAATGTCGTCGAGAATGCGCCGCTCTACGGCATGCAGATCGGCTGGGGACCGTTCATGCGCAATGTGGTCGCCACGGGAAACGTCATTCGCAAGGCGGGGACCGGAATCGTCGTCACCGTGGTCGAAGGTGCCGGGACGGCAATCATCTCCGACAATGTCATCGACGGGGTCCAGAATGGCGCGATCGTCGGCCAACGCTGGGCCGAGCCGGTGACCGGCGACCTCGCCGCATCAGGCAATGCCGGCTACGCGCATTTGACCGTCGAGCGCAACCACGTCAGTTGAGGGTGGCCGTCGGCCGAAGCGCGCCAACCTTGGCGCCGATCCGGCTTTCGATGGGCGGATTTGCCTGTTCGACCAGTTTCGCCGCTACCATCTTGTCGGCGTGCAGCAGCTTAGCCAGCACGGCCGCGACCATCGCTTCAGCGGCGCGGCCGGCGCCATCATCGCATTTCAGCGCGATGCCAAGGCCGAGCTCCGGAAGGGCGGCGCAAAAAACACCTTCGGCGCCTCCCTTGACGAAAATCCGCCCGGGCGCGGCCTCCATCATCGCGACATCGGACCTGCCCGTGCCGGCGACGAAAAACGGCTCGGCCATGCAGGCGGAGAGCAGCCGCTTCGCCGCCCGGGCGCGCACCGGCTCGAAGCCGGCACCTGTCGCCATGCGGGCAAAGCCAAGGGCAAAGCTGCGCAGCGGCACGGCATAGGTCGGAATCGAGCAGCCGTCGGTGCCACGGTGATCGGCGTCATGGGCAGCACCGGTCACCGCCTGCATCGCTTCGCGCACCATCTCCTGCGAGGCATGGCCAGCCTTGACGTAACCACGATGGGTGATGCCGCTGTGAACGCATGTGCATAGGAAGCCTGAGTGCTTGCCGGAACAATTGTTGTGCAGCGCGCTCGGCACGCTGCCGGCGCGGGCAAGTGCCAGCGTCGCTCCATGGCTCGACGGCCAATGCGCGCCGCATTCGAGTGCCGCCTCGTCCAGGCCGGCCTTCGCTAGCATGGCGCGCGCCAGCTCGACATGTGGCGGCTCGCCGGAATGCGAGGCGCAGGCCAGCGCCAGCTCCCGATCACCGAAGCCGTAGGCATCGGCAGCGCCGCTCTCGACCAGCGGCAGCGCCTGGATCGCCTTGACCGCCGAACGCGGGAACACCGGCTGTGCCGTGTCGCCGATCTCCCAGACAGGCTTGCCGTCGGCGTCGAAGACGGCAACAGCGCCGCGATGGGCGCTCTCGACGATAGCGCCGCGCAAGACTTCGACCAGAACCGGATTTGCCATGTCACCTCCCGCAAATGCGGGCGGGTTTATCTGATCCGGTCGAGAATGGAAACGTAGTTGGCGACCGCGGCACCACCCATGTTGAAGATGCCGCCGAGTTTTGCTCCCGGCACCTGGATGCCCCCCGCCTCGCCGACAAGCTGCATGGCGCTCAGCACATGCATGGATACGCCGGTGGCACCGATCGGGTGGCCCTTGGCCTTCAGCCCGCCCGACGGATTGACCGGCAACCTTCCATTCTTCGCCGTCTCGCCATCCAGGGCCAGCTTGGCGCCCTCGCCCGGCCTGGCCAGGCCCATCGCCTCATACTCGATCAGTTCGGCGATGGTGAAGCAGTCATGCGTCTCGACGAAGGAAAGGTCGCCGAGCGTCACGCCCGCCTGCTTCAGCGCCTGGTTCCAGGCCTGCTCGCAGCCTTCGAAGGCGAGAATGTCGCGCTTCGACATCGGCAGGAAATCCTGCACATGCTCATTGGCGCGAAAGGCGACGGCGCGACGCATCTTCAGCGCCGTGCCCGTGTCGGCAAGGACAAGCGCGGCGGCGCCGTCTGAAACCAGCGAGCAGTCCGTGCGCTTCAGCGGACCGGCGACGAAGGGGTTTTTTTCGCTTTCCTGCCGGCAGAACTCGTAACCGAAATCCTTGCGCATCTGCGCATAGGGATTGTCGACGCCGTTCTTGTGGTTCTTGGCGGCGATCATCGCCAGCGCATCCGACTGATCGCCATAGCGCTGGAAATAGGCTTGGGCGATCTTGCCGAAGACGCCGGCGAAGCCTGCCGGCGTGTCGCCGTCCTCCGGCAGATACGAGGCCTTGAGCAGGTTCTTGCCGATCTCGGGACCTGATGTCGTCGTCATCTGCTCGGCGCCGACCACCAGCACGATACGGGCGGCATTGGCGTCGATGGCGCGGATGCCTTGCCTGACTGCCGCCGAGCCGGTGGCGCAGGCGTTCTCGACGCGGGTCGCCGGCTTGAAGCGCAGCCGGTCGTCGGCCTGGAGGACCAGGCTCGCGGTGAAATCCTGGGCGGAAAACCCGGCGTTGAAGTGGCCGAGCACGATCTCGTCAACGTCATCCGGACCGATGCCGGCATGATCGAGCGCCTCGACTGCCACCTTGGTGATCAGGCCCTCCAGCGTCTCGCCTTCGAGCTTGCCGAAGCGCGAATGCGCCCAACCGACGATGCATGCTGTCATGGCGATCTCCATCCTGCGGACCCGGGCTACGCGATACTTGCGGCGCGCCTCAGCATTGTTCAAGCATGAACCGTTCCGCCGGCTTCGTGAAGGGGCCAGAACCGCACAATCGCTTGATCTTGAACATCTGGTCATAGTGCCTGGCTTTTGCCAGCAAATCAGACCGGATTTTTGTTGATTGATGCGTCAATAAAAAATAATCTTGGTGCCAACAGGCCGGAGCAAGAATGCCGAAACTCGGAATGGAACCGTTGCGCCGCAGGGCGCTCATCGACGCAACGATCTCGGCGATCGGCGAGCGCGGTTCGCTCGATGTTACGATGTCGGAAATCGCCGGGCGCGCCGGCGTGTCCTCGGCGCTTGCCCACCATTATTTCGGCGCCAAGGACGAATTGCTGCTGGCGACCATGCGTTACATCCTCAGCGAACTAACCGCCGATACGCGCCGTGCACTTCGCGCGGCCGGCACGGCGCGCCAGCGCGTCTCGGCGGTGGTCGCGGTCAACTTCTCCGACATCCAGTTCCAGCCCGAAACGATCGCCGCCTGGCTCGCCTTCTATGTCGAGGCGCAGAAGTCGTCAGCACTTCGTCGGCTGCTCAAGGTCTATGCGCGGCGGCTGCATTCCAATCTGCTCAGCGGGCTGACCGGCATCCTGCCGAGGAGCGAGGCCGACCGGGTCGCCGAAGCGACGGCGGCGCTGATCGACGGGCTCTATATCAGGCGCGCGCTGAAAGAAGGTGTTCCCGATGCCGCGACCGCGATTGCACTGGTCGAGGACTATCTCGAAACGAAGCTCAGCGGACGGCAGAAGCAGTGACATCCAAACCCAACATCCTGATCGTCATGGTCGATCAGCTCAACGGAACGCTGTTCCCGGATGGGCTGGCGGACTTCCTGCACGCGCCGAATCTGAAGGCGCTCGCCGCGCGTTCGGCGCGGTTTTGCAACACTTACACCGCCTCGCCGCTCTGCGCCCCGGGCCGCGCCGCATTCATGAGCGGCCAGTTGCCGTCACGCACCGGTGTCTATGACAACGCCGCCGAATTCGCGTCTTCGATCCCGACCTTTGCCCATCATCTGCGCGTTGCCGGTTATCACACCTGCCTCTCCGGCAAGATGCATTTCGTCGGGCCGGACCAGTTGCACGGTTTCGAGGAGCGGCTGACCACCGACATCTATCCGGCCGATTTCGGCTGGACACCCGACTATCGCAAACCCGGCGAGCGCATCGACTGGTGGTATCACAATCTCGGCTCCGTCAGCGGCGCCGGTACTGCCGAGATCACCAACCAGCTGGAATATGACGACGAGGTCGCCTTCCATGCGGTGCAGAAGCTCTACGATTTTGCCCGCGTCTCCGACGATGCCGCACATCGGCCCTGGTGCTTGACGGTTTCCTTCACCCATCCGCACGATCCCTACGTCGCACGGCGGCGCTACTGGGATCTCTACGAGGATTGCCCGGCGCTCGAGCCGGAGGTCGGCTTCATCCCCTACAACAGGCAGGACCCGCATTCGCAGCGGCTCTACCGCGCCAGCGACTATGACAGCTTCGACATCACCACTGAGCAGATACGCCGCGCGCGGCGCGGCTATTTCGCCAACATCTCCTATCTCGACGACAAGGTCGGCGAATTGCTGTCGGTACTCGAGCGCACGCGAATGCTCGACGATACGATCATCCTGTTCTGCTCGGATCACGGCGACATGCTCGGCGAGCGCGGCCTATGGTTCAAGATGTGCTTTTTCGAAGGTTCGGCGCGGGTGCCGCTGATGATCGCCGGCAAGGGCGTACACGCCGGGCTGATCGAGACGCCGGTTTCCAACCTCGACGTGACGCCGACGCTTTGCGATCTCGCCGGCATCGACATCAGCGCGATTGCGCCGTGGACCGACGGCCAGTCGCTGCTGCCGTTGCTGAACGGAAAGAAACGCTCCGCGCCGGTGCTGATGGAATATGCCGCCGAAGGCTCCAACGCGCCGATGGTGGCGATGCGCGAGGGCCGCTACAAATTCATCCATTGCGAGATCGATCCGCCGCAACTGTTTGATCTTGAATCGGATCCGCGGGAATTGACCAATCTCGCCGCCGATCCGGCCAATGCGGCTTTGGTGGCCGCTTTCACCGACAAGGTGCGGGCGCGTTGGGACATGGCGGCGTTCGATGCCGCGGTGCGTGCCAGCCAGGCACGCCGCTGGGTGGTCTACCCGGCGCTGCGCAACGGCACCCATTATCCCTGGGAATTCCAGCCGCTGCAGAAGGCATCGGAGCGCTACATGCGCAACCATATGAACCTCGACCTGCTCGAAGAGCAGAAGCGCTTTCCGCGAGGCAAATGATGGCAGACCGTCTCGTCCCCTCGCTCGACCATCTCAGGCAGGCCTATGCCGTCACCTCCAAGGCAACGCAGGTCACGCCGCTGCTGGAATCGGCGGCACTCGCCCGCGAGACCGGCGCTGCCCGCGTCTTCGTTAAGGCCGAATCGCTGCAATGGGCCGGATCGTTCAAGGTGCGCGGCGCCTACTGGCGGCTGAAGAAGCTCTCGCCTGACGAAACCAAAAAGGGCGTCGTCGCCTACTCCTCCGGCAATTTTGCGCAAGGGCTGGCGGCGGCAGGCGAAGCGCTTGGCATTCCCGTCACCATCGTCATGCCGATCGACGCGCCGGCCGCCAAGCGCGACGCCACATCGGGCTACGGCGCGCGCGTGGTGCTGACTGACCATGGCGAGCGCGCGCGTGAGGAAGTCGCCGCCGCCAAGGCGCGCGAGATCGCCTCGAGCGAAGGCCTGGCGCTGCTGCACCCGTTCGACGATCCGGAGATCGTCGCCGGCCAGGCCGGTGCCGGGCTGGAGGCACTCGACCAGCTCGCCGCCAGGCAAGCGGAGGCCGATCTCTTGTTCTGCTCAGTCGGCGGCGGCGGCCTGATCGGGGGCGTTTCGCTGGCCTTCCATTACCTGTCGCCCGCCACGGAGATCATCGGCGTCGAGCCCGAAGGTTTTGACGGCATGGGCTCGTCGCTGGCGCATGGCGCCATCGAAACCATGCCGATCGGGCCGAAATCGATCTGCGACGGGCTGATGTCGCGGCGGCCGGGCGACGCGCCGTTCGCAGCGGTGAAGGCGGCCGGCGTTCGCGGCGTCACCGTCGACGATGCCTCGGTGCGGCGCGCCATGCGCATCGCCTTCGAGCGGCTGAAGCTGGTGCTCGAACCATCCGGCGCTGCTTCGCTGGCGGCGTTGCTCGGCGGTAAGGTCGACGCGACCGGCAAGACCGTTCTCGTAGTGGCAACCGGCGGCAACGTCTCGCTGGCCGATTTCATTGCGCATATGAACCACGGGCGCGCATGAACCATGCTTGAAGCGGATTTCGTCATTATCGGCTCCGGCTCGGCCGGCTCGGCCATGGCCTACCGGCTGTCGGAGGAGGGCAAGCATTCGGTCATCGTCATCGAATATGGCGGCAGCGATATTGGGCCGCTGATCCAGATGCCGTCGGCGCTGTCGATCCCGCTCAATATGAGCCTCTACGACTGGGGCTTTGCCAGCGAGCCCGAGCCGCACCTCGGTGGCCGCGTGCTGGCGACGCCGCGTGGCAAGGTCATCGGCGGCTCGTCCTCGATCAACGGCATGGTCTATGTGCGCGGCCATGCCCGCGACTTCGACCACTGGGCCGAACAGGGCGCGGCCGGCTGGGGGTTTGCCGACGTGCTCCCCTATTTCAAGCGCATGGAGGACAGCGCAGGCGGCGAGGATGGCTGGCGCGGCCATGGCGGCCCGCTGACTGTGCAGCGCGGCTCGAGGACGAACCCACTCTATGGCGCCTTCGTCGAGGCAGGCCGTCAGGCCGGCTTCGAGCTGACCGACGACTATAATGGCGCGAAGCAGGAGGGCTTTGGGCCGATGGAGCAGACCATCCGCGGCGGCCGTCGCTGGTCGGCGGCGAGCGCCTATCTGAGGCCGGCGCTGAGGCGGAAAAATGTCATCCTGGTCAAGGGTTTCGCCCGGCGGGTGATCATCGAGAATCAACGCGCCACCGGCGTCGAGATCGAAGCGCGCAAACGGATTCAGGTGGTCAGAGCGCGGCGCGAGGTGATCGTTGCCGCGTCCTCGATCAACTCGCCCAAGATCCTGATGCTGTCCGGCATCGGCCCCGGCCAGCACCTTAGGGAGAACGGCATTCCGGTGATCGCGGACCGGCCGGGTGTCGGCCGCAATCTGCAGGATCATATGGAGCTCTACATCCAGCAGGAATCGACAAAGCCGATCACGCTGAACTCGGTGCTGAATCCGTTTTCGAAGGCGATGATCGGGGCACAATGGCTGTTCTTCAAATCCGGCCTCGGCGCCACCAACCATTTCGAGGCGGCCGCCTTCGTGCGCTCGCGCGCTGGCGTCGATTATCCCGATATCCAGTATCACTTCATCCCGGCCGCGGTCCGCTATGACGGCAAGGCGGCGGCCAAGGCGCATGGTTTCCAGGCGCATGTCGGGCCGATGCGGTCGAAGTCGCGCGGTTCGGTCACGCTGCGCTCGCCCGATCCCAAATCGAAGCCGGTGATCCGCTTCAACTACATGTCGCATCCGGACGACTGGAAGGAGTTCCGCCACTGCATCCGGCTGACCCGCGAGATCTTCGGGCAAGCGGCCTTCGATCCGTACCGCGGCAAGGAACTGTCGCCGGGCTCGCATATACAATCGGATGACGAACTCGACGCCTTCATTCGCGATCACGCCGAAAGCGCCTACCATCCTTGCGGCACCTGCAAGATGGGCCGTGCCGATGATGCGATGAGCGTCGTCGATCCCGAATGCCGCGTCATCGGCATCGAAGGGCTGCGGGTCGCCGATTCCTCGATCTTCCCGCGCGTCACCAACGGCAATCTCAACGCGCCGTCGATCATGACTGGCGAGAAGGCCGCCGACCACATTCTCGGGCGCACGCCGCTGCCACCTTCCAACCAGGAACCATGGATCAATCCGCGCTGGCAGGTGTCGGACAGATAGGCCATGATCCGGCGGACGCATATTCCGCATGCCGCGACAAGACGATTTGGAGAACAGTCATGCGCGCCCAGCCAACGGCATCGCATTATGTCAATGGACGCTATATCGACGACGAGCGCGGCGCAGCGCTGCCGGTTATCTATCCGGCAACCGGCGAGACCATCGCCATGCTGCGCTCGGCGACGCCGAACGTGCTGGAGCTGGCGATCGAGGCGGCGCGTGCGGCACAACCGGCCTGGGCGCGGCTGAAGCCGGTCGAACGCGGCCGCATCCTGCGCCGTGCCGCCGACATTCTGCGCGCGCGCAATGCCGATCTGGCGCGCATCGAGACGCTGGATACCGGCAAGCCTATCCAGGAGACGCTGGTTGCTGACGCCCCGTCGGCGGCCGACTGCCTGGAATATTTCGGCGGCGCCGTTGCCGCCTTTAATGGCGAGGCCGTCGATCTCGGCGGGCCCTTTGCCTATACCAGGCGCGAGGCGCTCGGCGTCTGCGTCGGCATCGGCGCCTGGAACTACCCGATCCAGATCGCCGGCTGGAAATCCGCACCGGCTCTCGCCATGGGCAATGCGATGGTGTTCAAGCCGTCGGAGAACACGCCGCTCTCAGCACTGGCGCTCGCCGAAATCTACACCGAGGCCGGCCTGCCGGACGGGCTGTTCAATGTCGTGCAAGGTTTGGGCGATGTCGGCGCTGGCCTTGTCGGCCATGATGTCGTCGCCAAGGTCTCGGTGACCGGCTCGGTGCCGACCGGCCGCAAGGTGCTGTCACTCGCCGGCTCGAAGATGAAGCACGCGACGATGGAGCTTGGCGGCAAGTCGCCGCTGATCGTCTTCGAAGACGCCAACCTCGAAAATGCCATCGGCGGCGCGATGCTCGGCAATTTCTATTCGACCGGCCAGATCTGCTCCAACGGCACGCGGGTCTTCGTGCAGAGCGGCATCCATGACCGTTTCGTCGAGCGGCTGACCGAACGGACGAAGAAAATCCGCATCGGCGATCCGCTCGATCCGGACACACAGATGGGGCCGCTGGTCTCGAAGGCGCAGCACGACAAGGTGGTCTCTTACATCGAGGCTGGCAAGCAGGATGGCGCGGTGCTCGCCTGCGGCGGAAACGTGCCTTCGCTGCAGGGTTTCCAGGATGGCTTCTTCGTCGAGCCGACGGTGTTCACCGGTGTCACCGACACGATGCGCATCGCGCGCGAGGAGATTTTCGGGCCGGTGATGAGTGTGCTGAAATTCGACAGCGAGGACGAGGTGATCGAGCGCGCCAACGACACCGAATTCGGCCTCGCCGCTGGCGTGTTCACCCGCGACCTGGCGCGCGCCCATCGTGTCATCGCCGAACTGCAGGCCGGCACCTGCTGGATCAACGCCTACAATCTGACGCCGGTCGAAATCCCCTTCGGCGGCTTCAAGCAGTCCGGCATCGGCCGCGAGAATTCGCTCGCGGCGCTAGCACTCTATTCGCAACTGAAGTCGGTCTATGTCGAGACCGGGGATGTCGCCAGCCCGTACTGATCCTTGCGGGCCGTGCCATCCAGATATTGGGTCAGCGCGCAGACCAGATGATAGAAGATGCTGGCCGGCACCTCGCTTGCCAGAGAACGGCCGCGCTCGTCGATGCGGTCGATCCACAGGCCGAGCGGTGCGGGATTGATGTGCCAGCGGAACAGCCGGCCGACACGCGCCTCGATTTCCGGCTTCAGGTCGGGACCGCCCGAACCGTCCAGCGCGATCGCCGCCTTGATCGCTTCGGCCTGTGGCCAGCTGCGCGAGACGCGGTCGAGCGGCAGTCCTTGCCGCGAGACGGCGCCGTAGGCGAGGCCCGTGGCGCGGTTCAGGCCATTGGCGATCGCCGACGCGTAGAGCTTCCTGGCGAGGCCGGTCAAGCCGCTCTGGCCGCTGCGGCCGGCGAAGTCGACCAGCAGCGAGGCCCATTCGAAATGATGGCCCGGTTCGGTCCACGTGCCCTTCTCGCCAGGGGCCGGCCGCCATTCATGGTCGAAATACTCGCCAAGGGTCCAGCTTTCCGGGTCGAAGAAATGACTGCGGAACAGATCGACGATGCGCGCGGCGCGGCGGAGATGAGCGCGCTCGCCGGTCGCCTGATGCCAAGCCAGGAACGCCTCGAGCAGATGCATGTGCGGGTTGGAGCGGCGCTCGCCCTCGCCGATCGAGGTCTCGCGGAAGCCGGTCAGGCGTTCGTCCTCGAGATGCGCGTCGATGAACGCAAAGGTCTCCTCGCCAAGCCGCAACGCATCGGAATTGCCGCACATATGGGCATGCGCCAGCGCCAGGAGCACGCAGGAATGATCGTAAGCATCCTCGGCTGCGTCGGCGACGGTGCCGTCGACGTTGAGCGTGCGTACCCAGCCGCCATTGTCGGTACGGCCGTGCCTGGCCATGAATTCAAGGCCGTGGCTGATCAGCCGATCGGCCGGGCCGTCCCAGCCGCGCGCCTTGGCGACGGCGAAGGCGTAGATCTGTCTGGCCTGCGTGCGCATGCGCTTGGGTTTCATCAGCGGGGCGGCATCGAAGCCGAGCGCTTCGTGGAAACCGCCATGGCGCTCATCGACGCCGACCGTCGACCACAACGGCACCGTCTCCTCGAACAGCCAATGGTGCACGCGGCGCTGCCAGGCGCCGCTTTCGATGACGCGATCGTCGGCGGGCGTGAACCTGGTCTCAAGGCGACCGCTCTTTTCGAGCTGCTCGACGATTTTTTTGACATTCTGGCTGTGGCTGACCGGCGCGACGAAAGTGGCGTCGGCGGTCGACACGATGGCGACGTCCTTCAGGCCAATGGCCGACAGGAGGCGACCATCGCTGCGGATATAGGAGTTCTCGCAATCGATGGCGACAACATCGCCGACGATGACATTGCCCTGCCTGTCGGAGGGGCCGACGTCGAGCAGCGATTGCCAGGAGCCGAGATCGTTCCAGCGAAAGCCCGCCGGCACCATGGCGATGCCGCTGGCGCGCTCCATGATCGCATAGTCGATCGATGTCGATGGGATGGCGGCATAGAGCTCCAGAGGCATGTAGAGGCCGGAAAGGTCTGATGTCGCCGCCTGATAAGCAGCCTCGGTGGCGCTCCAGATGTCGGGCTGGAAAGCCATGAATGCGTCGCGCATGGCGCTGGCGCGAAACAGGAAGATGCCGGTGTTCCAATAGAAGTTACCGGCCTCGAGATAGCTCTGCGCCGTGGCGAGATCGGGTTTTTCGACGAAACGCGAGACGTCGCAGATGCCGTCCCGCTCGCCGGCCACCTCGATGTAGCCATAGCCGGTCTCGGGTTGCGCGGGCTTGATGCCGAAAACCACCAGCCTGCCGTCGCGCGCCGCCGCGGTGCCGGCTTCGACGCTCTGCCAGAATTGCTGCGCCGTCGCGATCTCGTGGTCGGAGGGCACCACCAGCACCAGGCTGTCGCCGAATTCCGACAAGGTGCGCAGGCTTGCCAAGGCAACGGCCGCAGCAGTGTTGCGGCCGGTCGGCTCGAACAGCGGGCCGCCGCCGGAAAGCTCGAGACCGGCAATATCGGCATGAACGCGGTCGGCGTGCCTTTCCGAGGCAATCAGGAAGACCGGCGTTTCGCCCTCCGGCCGTGCGGTCAGCCGCCGCAGCGTCTTGGCCAGCATCGAGCCGTCGCCGGAGAAATCATGGAACTGCTTGGGATTATCCTCGCGCGACAGCGGCCACAGCCGCGAGCCGACGCCGCCACTCATCACAAAACTGACGATCCGTTCGGTCATGAAGACGAGCCCCGCTCAAAAGGTCTGGTTGTAGGCGCCGACTTCGGGGCTGCGGCGCAGCACCGCATCGACGGCTTCGAACATCTGCCGGCGCCGCTCGGATGATACCGGGCTTTCGACCACCACCACAAGCTCCGGCTTGTTCGATGATGCTCGCACCAGCCCCCAGGTACCATCCTCCGCCACGACCCTGACGCCGTTGACGGTGATCAGTTCGGCGATCTTCTGGCCGGCGAAGACCGCGCCGTCGTTCTTCATCTTGCGAAAATCGCCTACGACGCGCTCGACGACGTCGTATTTGAGCTCGTCGGCGCAGTGTGGCGACATGGTCGGCGTGCCGAACGTCAGCGGCAGATCGCGGTAGAGATCGGCCATGCTACTTTGCGGACTGCGATCCAGCATCTGGCATATGGCGATGGCCGTTACCAGGCCATCGTCATAGCCGCGGCCGATCGGCGGATTGAAGAAGAAATGGCCCGATTTCTCGAAACCGGCGGCGGCGCCGAGTTCGGCGACGCGCCGTTTGATATAGGAGTGACCGGTTTTCCAATAGTCGGTGACCGCGCCATTTTCCCGCAACACCTTGTCAGTCATGAACAATCCGGTCGACTTGACGTCGACGACGAAAGTCGAGCCGGGATAGAGGTGCGAAATGTCGCGCGCCAGCATGACACCGACCTTGTCGGCGAAGATCTCGTTTCCCTCATTGTCGACCACGCCGCAGCGGTCGCCGTCGCCGTCGAAACCGAGCCCGACATCGGCGCCCGTTTCCAGCACCTTGTCGCGAATGGCGTGCAGCATCTGCATGTCTTCGGGGTTTGGATTGTAATTGGGAAATGTATGATCGAGCTCGACGTCGAGTGGGATTACGTCGCAGCCGATCCTTTCCAGTGCCTCGGGAGCGAAAGCCCCAGCGGTGCCGTTGCCGCAAGCGGCCACCACCTTGAGCTTCCTGGAGATACGCTTTCCCGCTGTCAGATCGTCAAGGTAGGTTTTGCGGAAGTCCGCAACGAAGTCATAGGAGCCGCCACCGACAAGATCGAAATCGCCGGACAGCACGATCGCCTTCAACGCACTCATCTCCTCCGGACCAAAAGTCAGCGGGCGCGCCGCGCCCATCTTGACGCCGGTCCAGCCATTCTCGTTGTGCGAGGCAGTGACCATGGCGACGGACGGGGTGTCGAGCGCAAACTGGGCGAAATAAGCCATCGGCGACAGGGCCAGCCCGACATCCTTGACCCGTGCGCCGGCTGCCATCAGCCCGGAAACCAGCGCCAGCTTTATGGCAAGCGAATAGGAGCGAAAATCGTGGCCGGTGACGATGTCGGGCCCGGCACCCAGGCGACGGATCAGCGTGCCGAGCCCCATGCCGAGCGCCTGAACGCCGATCAGATTGAGTTCCGGCGTTTCGTTCGAGCCGGGATGGCCGAACCACCAGCGCGCATCATATTCGCGAAACCCGGACGGCTTGATCAGCGCCGAGGTTTCAAACTCAAAAGTGTTTGGTCTGACATCGCTAACGATCTTCATCGACAAGGCTGCAAACTCCAGGCTGCTGAATCAGGTGCTTCGAGGCAAGGCGACGGTTACCCAGAAGCCCTTTAAGCCGTGTTTGTGCGACAGGAAACTGAAACCTGTATGACGTGGCGGCGAAAGCGAAAGAAATGCGACAGAAGCGCCTCCATTGACGCTTGCAGTAACCAAACGCGGCGGCTATAAGCCCGCGGTCTGGTCACGGAGTGTAGCGCAGCCTGGTAGCGCACATCGTTCGGGACGATGGGGTCGCAGGTTCAAATCCTGCCACTCCGACCAGAAAAAACAGCGGCTTAGCTGTTTTTGTTCCCGACACAGCCACCATCCGCCGCAGTTCTGACCAATCGCGCTATGCGCTCAGGCGAAATCGCGTGACATCGATGGCCGCGGCCATCAGTGTCTGTGTGTAGGTTGCCTGCGGATTGCTGAAGATCGCCTCGGCCGGTCCCTCCTCGACGATCTTGCCCTGTTTCATGACGATGATGTAGTCGGCCATGGCGCGCACGACGGCGAGGTCGTGGCTGATGAACAGATAGGACAGCTCGTGGTCGGCCTGCAGCTTGCGCAGCAATTCGACGATCTGCTTCTGCACGGAGCGGTCCAGCGCCGAGGTCGGCTCGTCCAGCACCACCACTTTAGGCTTGAGTATCATGGCGCGCGCAATGGCGATGCGCTGCCGCTGGCCGCCGGAGAATTCGTGCGGATAGCGGTTGCGCGTGTTCGGGTCGAGCCCGACTTCTAGCAATGCATCGACCGCGCGGAGATCGCGCTGCCTGCCCGACAGATTGGGCTCGTGGACCAGCAGCCCCTCGGTGATTATCTGGCCGACGGTCATGCGTGGCGACAGCGAGCCGAATGGATCCTGGAAGACGAGCTGTAATTCGCGCCGCAGCGGCCGCATCGCCTGGCGATCGGCGTGGGAAATGTCGCGGTCGCCAAGCCGGATGATGCCGTCGCTGGGCAGGAGCCGCAGCAAGGCGCGGCCGAGCGTCGATTTTCCCGAGCCGGATTCGCCGACGATGCCGATCGTCTGGTTGCGCTTCAGCCGTATCGAAATGCGATCGACGGCGCGCAGCAGCAGCGGCTCGCCGCCAAGAAATCCGCCGCCGATCTTGAAGGTCACCTCGACGTTCCTGCCTTCAAGCAGGACAGGGGCATTCGGCGGCGGCGGCGCCTTGGTGCCGGTCGGTTCGGCGGCAAGCAGCATCTTGGTGTAGGCGTGCTGCGGGTTGGCGAAGATCGCTTCCGCTTCGCCCTCCTCGACCACCTCGCCATAGCGCATCACATAGACCCGATCGGCAAAGCGCCGGACGATGCCGAGGTCGTGGGTGATGAAGACGATCGCCATGCCGAGCTTGCGCTGCAATTCGGCGAGCAGCATGAGGATCTGTGCCTGGATGGTGACGTCGAGCGCGGTCGTCGGCTCGTCGGCGATCAATATGTCGGGGTCGTTGGCCAGCGCCATGGCGATCATGACGCGCTGGCGCTGACCGCCCGACAACTCGTGCGGATAGGATTTCATCCGCCGCTCCGGATCGGGAATATGGACCAGCCGCAGCAGCTTGAGCGCCTCCTCGCGCGCCGCTGCGGCGCCCAGCCCGCGATGCTTGCGGATCGGCTCGATCAACTGGTTGCCGATCGAATAGAGCGGGTCGAGCGACGTCATCGGCTCCTGGAAGATCATGCTGATCTTGCGGCCGCGGATCTTGTTGAGCTCGGGCTTGCTCAAGGTCAAAAGATTGCGGCCGCGATAATCGACGGTGCCGCTGGCCTCGCCGTTCGAGGCGAGCAGGCTCATCGCCGCCATCATCGTCTGGCTCTTGCCGGAACCGGATTCGCCGACGACGGCGACGGTCTCGCCTGATTTGACGTGGATATTGATGCCCTTCACCGCCTCCACCACACCGTCGAGGGTGCGGAAGCGGACCCGAAGGTCCTTGACGCTGAGGATGGTTTCGGAAGCAGCCATCTCTCAACGATCCTTCGGGTCGAGCGCGTCACGCAGGCCGTCGCCGACGAAATTCAACGCGAACAACGTCGAGACGAGAAAGAATGCCGGGAACAAAAGCAGCCAGTTGGCCGAGCCGATGTTCTGGGCGCCGACCGAGATCAGCACGCCCCAGCTTGTCATCGGCTCTTGGACGCCGAGCCCGAGGAACGACAGGAAGCTTTCCAGGATGATGACCTGCGGCACCAGCAGCGTCATGTAGATCACCACCGGCCCGAGCAAATTGGGGATGACGTGGCGCAGCAAAATGCCACGCTGTCCGACGCCCATCGCCTCCGCCGCCTGGACATATTCCTGCCGGCGGATCGACAGCGCCTGTCCGCGCACGATGCGCGCCATGTCGAGCCACAGCACCGCGCCGACGGCCAGGAACATTAGCACGAAGTTCCTGCCGAAAAACACCACCAGCATGATGACGAAGAAGATGAACGGCAAAGAATAGAGCACGTCGACGACACGCATCATCACCTCGTCGACCCTGCCGCCGGCAAGGCCGGCGGTGGCGCCGTAGAGCACGCCGATGACCACGGCCACAATGCCGGCAAGCAATCCGATGGCCAGCGATATGCGCCCGGCCATCAGCGTTCGCGATAGCAGATCGCGGCCGGTGTTGTCGGTGCCGAACAGGAAATATTGCTGCTTGATCGAGGCACTCATCACCATTTCGAGACCATCCGGCGATTTGCTCTCGATCTTTGTGTCATCAAAGGTATCGGAACGATCAAGGTAGCGAATGTTGCGGTCGTCGATCGGCTTGGACGATCTGACGGTAACGAACACACGGCTGCCCTCCTGCCGCCAATCCTTGATGTCGACGCGCATACGCCTGATCGCCTCATCGAGAGCGCCTTCGATCATGTCGGCCTGCGGATAGGCGGAGAAGCTCGGCGGCGTGCGCACATAGTCGGCATAGATGGTGGTATACTGGTGCGGCACGAAATAGGGCCCAAACACACTGATGACGGTGATGAAGGCAAGATAATACAGACTGAACATGGCCGCGCGATTGGCCTTGAGGCGCGCCCAGGCGTCACCCCACAGGGATCGGCCGACGACCGGTGCGGCAACTGCGATATCAGTCATAGCGCACCCTCGGATCGACGACACCATAGAGGACGTCGACGATCAGGTTGAAGACAATAGTGAAGAGCGCGATGACCACCACCGTTCCCATAACCAGAGTGTAGTCGCGGTTGAGCGCGGCAACGACAAAATGGCGGCCGATGCCCGGTATAGAGAAGATGGTCTCGACGATGATCGAGCCGGTGAGAAGGGCTGCAGCTGCCGGACCGGTAAAGGAGACGATCGGCAGGATGGCGCCGCGCAGCGCATGCTTGACGACGACTGACCAGTCGGACAGGCCGAGAGCGCGCGCGGTACGGATGTGATGCGAGTGCAGCGATTCGATCATCGAGCCGCGCATCAGGCGGGCAACGATGGCGATCTGCGGCAGAGCGAGCGTCAGTACCGGGCCGACCTTGTTGATAAGGGCTCCATCGCCCCAGCCACCGATCGGCAGCAGCTTCCAGGTCAATCCGAATACAAGCTGGATTACCGGGGCGATGACGAAGGTCGGAATGGTGCTGCCGGCGGTCGCCAGCGCGATCACCGAATAGTCGGCAAGCTTATTCTGGTTGAGCGCGGCAACAGTGCCGAGCACGCTGCCGAGGAGCAGCGCCAGAACGAGTGCCGAAGCGCCGAGTTGGATCGAGATCGGCAGGCCCTCCCTGAACAACTCGCCGACGGTAAAATCCGGCATGTTGTAGCTGGGACCGAAATTGCCGCGCAGAAGATTGCCCAGATAGTGGACGTACTGCAGCCAGAGCGGATCGTTGAGGCCGAACTGGGCTTCGAGATTGGCCCTGATCTCGGGGCTCAGACCCCGCTCCTGGTTGAACGGGCCGCCCGGCGCGACACGTATCAGGAAGAACGCCATGGTCACGATGACGAACAGCGTCGGAATGGCGGTCAAAAGCCGCCGGAATACGTAACGCAGCATCGGTGCCCCGCTTGATCCAGAGCAGCGCGCGTCCGGCTGGACGATTGCGCTCTAGCCTTCAAATCTTCGCACCGACATTATCGAAAATCGATTCCGGTTTCCGGGCCGATGCGATGGCAAACCAGCACCGCCGCGCATTGAGTTGCGCGGCGGCCTGGCTAAGGGATCAGTCCTTGCTGATGAAGCGGGACGGATGGATGTCCATCACATTGTCGTCGAAGCCATGCAGCTTCGAGGAAACGATATCGTGGTAGCTATAGTAGAGAAGCGGGATCTCGCCGACGTCGTCGACGAGGATGCGCTCGGCTTCGGCGAGTTTCTTCATACGCTCTTCGGGCTTGCCGCCCGCGGCGGCCGCCTCGTCCATGGCTGCCTCGAATTTCGGACTGTTGTAAACCGAATAGTTGTTGCCGCTGGCCTTGCGAGAGATGCCGAGAAAGGTTTCCGGATCCTTGTAGTCGGCGATCCAGGCGGCACGCGCCACGTCATAATCACCCTTCTGCTCGAGGAAGGAGTAGTGGGTCTTGGTGTCGGTGTTGAGCAGCGTGACCTCGACGCCGAGCGGCTTCAGCTGTTCCTGGATGGCGACAGCGGTGTTCTTGTGGTTCTCCGAAGTGTTGTAGCGGATCTGCATCTTCAGCGGATGCTCGGGCGTATAGCCGAGCTTCTCCAGGATTTTCTTGGCTTCGTCTTCGCGGTCGATCTGCGGCATGTCGGCGTATTTTGCCAGAGCCGGCGTGTAGCCTTCGATGCCCGGAGGTACCATCGAATAGCCGGGCAGCATCGAATTCTGCCAGACTTTTTCGGCCAGGAAGTCGCGATCGATCGCCATAGAGATGGCGTTGCGCAGTTCGACATTGTCCCACGGCGCCTTGTCGGTCTTGATCGCATAATAGTAGATGCCGAGATATGGCCCGACGCGGACCTGGTCGCCGAATTTGGCCTTGAGATCTGCGAGCTGTTCGGTCGGCAGGTCACCATAACTGTCGAGTTCGCCGGCCTCGAAGCGCTTCATCGCTGACGAGCGATCCTCGGTCGGGATGTAGTTGACCACGTCGAACTTGACGCTCGCGGCATCCCAGAATTTCGGATTCTTGACCAGCTTCAGATGGTCGTTGGGAATCCACTCCGCCGCTGTAAAGGCCCCGTTGGAGACCAGCTTGCCTGCCTTGATCCAGTCGGCGCCAAGCTTTTCGATGGACGCCTTGTTAACCGGATAGGTCGCCTGATGGGTCAGCATCTCCAGGAAGTAAGGCGTTGGCGCCTTGAGCGTGACTTCGAGAGTATTTGCGTCAATCGCCTTGACGCCCATATCCTCCGGCTTACCCTTCTTGGTGTTGACTTCCTCGGCACCCTTCACTGGATAGAGCATGGAAGCGTATTCCGCAGCGGTGGCCGGATCTTCCAGCCGACGGAACGAATAAACGAAGTCGTCCGCCGTCACCGGGCTGCCATCCGACCAGAGGCCGTCCTTGCGCAGCTTGAAGGTGTAGACAGTGCCGTCGTCGGACACCGTCCAGCTTTCGGCGGCGCCCGGAATGAGATTCGTCTTCTGATCATGCATGACGAGGCCCTGGAACAGGTCGCGTATGATATCGGCTTCGTAGACCGTCGAGGTCTTGTGCGGATCGAGCGTCTCCGCTTCGGCGGCGGCTCCGCGGTTGTAGACGGTCTCGGCGAAAGCCGGCGTGTAGAACGTACCGGCGGCCAAGACCATGGTCGTGGCGAATACCGTCGCCTTCAGCACATGTTTCAACATGGAGTTCTCCCTAATGACGTCGCCCTTCAGCCACGTCTCTAAGCGTTGACGCCCCGAAACCGATTGGCTGGTTCCTTTCGAGCGCGCAGCCGGTTCCCTTTCCGGCAGCTGGTGACCAAACAGTAACGTGGAGATTTTTTATTTCAACAGTCTCTCGGGGTCACCCAAAGTAAGGCGCCGGGACAGTCGTCTTGCGAACGGCCAATTAAGGATCGAAACCATGGGCTTGGCTGCGTTTCATCGCCCTGAAAACGCCCGTCCGCGGGAGATAATCTGGCGGATCATTTCAGTTTGCGGGAATGTCTTAATTGGTTCTTAGTCAACCATGGGTTACATATTTGGACGGGTTCGGCACATCCCTCTTAAGTTCCGTGGACAAGGGCAATGGATAAGACAGACAGTAAAACTGTCTCATTAGCGGCAAAAAACACACGTCGAATAAGGACAAATCTACGCAAAATTGGAGATGAGTCCGGAACTTCCGCGATCGAATTTGCCCTGCTTTCACCGGTTTTCATCCTGCTCTTGCTCGGAATGGTTGCATATGGTATCTATTTTGGTGCAAGCAACTCCTTGCAGCAGATCGCCGCCGATGCCGCCCGCACTGCGATTGCCGGATTGAACCAAACCGAGCGCCAGGCGCTGGTGGCGAGTTTCGTCAAAAACAATGCCAGTGGATACCCGTTCGTCGATTCCGGCAAGCTGACCTATCAGGCGACGGACAGCACGGCCGACGGAAATCAGTTCGTCGTGTCGATCCAGTACGATGCCAGCAACCTGCCGATCTGGAACCTGTTACCAAGCCTTGCGATGCCGCAAACCACGATCACACGCAGGTCGACCATCAGGATTGGAGGCATTTGAATGTCGCAGTTCTTGCTGAGGGGCATCGGCCGGATCGCTCGCTCGATGGTTGGCGACGAGAAGGCGAACTTTGCCGTCATGACCGCGCTCATAGCGCCATTCGCCCTGGGGCTTGCGGCCTTCGCCGTCGACGAAGGTTCGATCTACACGGAGCGCAGGGAAGCCCAGGCGATGACGGATCTGGCGGCGATCACCGCGGCGTCGAACATCAACAATATGGAAGCCGCGGCAGTAACCACGCTCAGTGACAACCGAATGCCCGGCATCATTGTTCAAAAGCCAGGTCAGACAATCGTCCCCACGGCTGGGAAAACCGTCGTGTCCGTCACCGGCGGTCGATACTCAGCGGCTTCCTCCGTTGGTGTCGACAAGCGCTTCGAAGCCGGTAAAACGCCGTACAACGCCGTTCGCGTCACCCTGCACAAAATCCCCGCCCGGTATTTCGCCAGTTCGCTCATCCCTACTCCGGTTATCGGCACCGAAGCCATTGCCAGCGTGACCCCGCAAGCGATGTTCTCGGTCGGGTCAAGGCTCCTCAGCGTCAATGGCGGCATCCTTAACGCGCTTCTAAGCAAGTTGCTGGGCGGCAACATCTCGCTCAGCGTCATGGACTACAACGCGCTGATCTCGGCCGACGTCAACGTGCTTTCGTTCGTCGATGCCCTTGCCGTGCAGTTGCAACTGACAGGTGTCAGCTATTCCGACGTGCTGGCGTCAAAAGCGACGGTAGGCCAGATCGCGACCGCCATGGCCAATGCGTCCGGGTCGGGCAGCGCCAGCAAACTTGTGCTGCAGACGATCGCGTCAAGGGCCACGAACACGGTCAAGATACCCCTCAGTCATCTTATCGATCTTGGCCCGATCGGTAAGCTCGGCCTCGGACAAAAGTCTCCCGGCTTTTCCGTCGACGCAAGCGCAATGGGCATGCTGGGTGCCGCCGCCTCGCTGGCCAATGGCTCAAACCAGGTCCAGGTCGATCTCGGCGCCACTATTCCGGGACTTACCTCCAGTACGCTCGCCATCGCCATCGGTGAACCGTTGCAATATTCACCCTGGCTGGCCGTAGGTGAAAAAGGCACCGTGGTGCGCACCGCGCAGACACGAATCAAGCTGGTCACCACAGTCGGCATCGGCAATTCCAATCTCGGCGGCGGCATCAGTCTGCTGTCCGTCAATCTGCCTCTGCATGTCGAAGTCGCCTATGCGGAAGCCAAGCTGACTGACATCAGCTGCCCGACGGGCCGGCCGGACAGCATCAAGGTCTCGATCGCCGCGCAGCCAGGCGTGGCCTCGCTGCACCTTGCCGCCAGCGACGCCGACAACAATCCATCGGCCTTCGCCGATTTCAGCAATCCGCAATCGTTCTCCGACACCACGATTGCCCAGGTAAGCGTGAAGCTTCTGCTGCTTACCCTCAATCTGCTCGATGTGAAGGGTTCTTCATCACTTGCCATCACCAACAACGATCCGACCACATTGACCTTCGACAGCACCGATATCGCCAACAAGACGATAAAAACTGTCGCCACAAAAAACCTGACGCAATCACTCACGACATCGCTGGTCAGTGGCCTCTCGCTCTCCGTCAATGCACTGGGCCTCGGGCTGGACGTGACGGCCCTGCTCGGAACGGTTAAGCCGGCGGTGGTAACGGTTCTGAACGGCGTGACGGCGCCGGTCGACGCACTGGTCTACAACGTGCTTGCGGCGGTCGGCGTGCATGTCGGCGAGGCCGATGTGCGGGTTGTCGGCGCGACTTGCGGGCGCTCCGTGCTTGTTCAATGAGATGATGAAATAGAGCTCAGCCGATCTGGCCGAAGAAGCAGCCCAGCGGCGGCAGCGACAGAGTTCTTTCCTGCAAGACGCCGGCAGCACCGCCAAGATCTCTCGGCTCAATCGCTTCCAGATCCGGTGGCAATTGCCAGCCGGCCGGCTCGTCGGCGAAATTGAAGACACACAGCAGCTTTTCGTCACCGCCTTCGCGAATGAAAGCAAGGACGTCGCCTTCGGCATCGAGGAACCGGATCGAGCCTCGAACCAGCGCCGGATGCTGCTTGCGCAAGGCCAGCATCGCCCGGTAGCTCGCCAGGACGGAGGTTTGCTCGCCATTCTGGACGTCGACCGCCCGGGCGCGATGGCTTGCCGGGACCGGAAGCCACGGCTTGCCGGTTGAAAAGCCGGCATTGTCGGCGACAGCCTCCCAGACCATCGGCGTTCGGCACCCGTCCCGCCCCTTGATTGCCGGCCAGAAGCGGATGCCGAAGGGATCGCGCAAATCCTCGAACGCCAGTTCGGCCTCCTCCAGCCCGAGTTCTTCGCCCTGGTAAAGGCAGATCGATCCGCGCAAGCAGGAAAGCAGCACGATCGAGAATTTCGCCACCCTGTCCGGATCGCCGCCCGGCCTTGTCCATCGACTGACGTGGCGCACGACATCGTGGTTGGAGAACGCCCAGCAAACCCAGCCGTCGAACACCTTACTCTCGAAGGCCTCGACACAGCCACGCACATGCGACGCCGAGAATTGCGGGCCGAGCAGATCGAACGTGTAGGACATTTGGAGCTTGTCGCCACCGCCGGTATAGGCGGCGAGTGTCTGCAAGGAACGAGTTTCGTCGCCAATCTCGCCGACAGCGACGCGGCCTTCATACTCGTCAAGCAAGGCCCGGAAGCGCTTGAGAAAAGTAAGGTTTTCCGGCTGGCTCTTGTCGAACAGATGCTCCTGATAGAGATAGGGGCTGGTTGCCGTATTGGAGCCGGCGACGCTTTCCGCCAAAGGCGGGTTGCTGCGCAGCCAGCGGTCGTGGACGTAATAGTTGACCGTATCCAGCCGGAAACCGTCGACGCCGCGCTCGAGCCAGAACCGCACCGTTTCCAGCAAGGCGTCCTGCACCTGCGGGTTGTGGAAATTCAGGTCCGGCTGCGAGGCGAGGAAATTGTGCAGGTAATATTGCCTGCGCGTCGCATCCCATTCCCAGGCCGGTCCGCCGAAGAGCGACAGCCAATTATTGGGGGCGGTGCCGTCGGGCTTCGCATCGGCCCAGACGTACCAGTCGGCCTTGGGGTTGTCGCGGCTCGTGCGGCTTTCGACGAACCATTCGTGCCGATCCGATGAGTGCGACAGGACCTGGTCGATGATCACCTTCAGGCCCAACCGGTGTGCCTCGGCAACCAGCGCGTCGAAGTCCTCTGATGTGCCGAACATCGGATCGACGGCGCAGTAATCCGAAACGTCGTAACCCATATCGGCCATTGGTGACTTGAAGAAAGGCGACAGCCAGACCGCGTCGACCCCGAGCGATGCGACATGGGCCAGCCTCGAGGTGATGCCGCTGAGATCGCCGCTGCCGTCGCCTGTCGTGTCCTGGAAGGAGCGCGGGTAAATCTGGTAGATGACGCAGCCGCGCCACCATTCGGCATTGTCAGCCATCATAGCTTCCCCCTGCGCGCTCCTGCCCGGCCCAGTGTTCAATCATGAACATGACCGTTCGCCCAGGCACCGGCCGTGAGATGTCGCCAGTGTCCGTTTCGATGGCTGGGCGCCAGTGAAAACCCGCCCGTTCCGGCAGCGTGAACACGCAGGCCCGGCGGTCGCCGTTGATGACCACCGCAAGGCGACTGTTCTCACCGCTACCGAGAACCATGACCACCCGGTGCCGCCTGGCATCGTGCCAGGCTGCTTCATCCAGCGGCACGCCGGTTTCCGTCAGCCAGACGACGTCAGGTATTTGCGAGCCGGCCGGCAGTTCTCCGGTCAGGAAGCTGGTGTCCGAAAGCGCCGGCGCGGCACGACGCATCTTGGCGAGCAGAGCCGTGTACCGCTCCAGCGCCCGGTCGCGCCCGGACCAGTCGAGCCAGGTAATGTCATTGTCCTGCGCGTAAGCGTTGTTGTTGCCGCGCTGCGTGCGGCCGAACTCGTCTCCGGCCGTCAGCATGATCGTGCCGCGCGAGGCAAAGAGCGTCGCCAGCAGCGCGCACTGGTCATCGAAACGGGCCGTAACGATTGACTGGTCGTCCGTCTGACCCTCGACGCTATTGTTCCAGGACAGGTTGTCATCGTGACCATCGCGGTTCTGTTCGCCATTGGCCTCGTTGTGCTTGTGCTCGTAGGCAACGATATCGGCCAGCGTCATGCCGTCATGCGCAGCGATGAAATTGAGGCTTCGGCTCGTTGTCTGGCCTGCTTTGGAAAAGACGTCGGACGAACCGGCAAGCCGCGTCGCCAGCGCACCGATCATGCCGCCGTCGCCGCGCCAGAAGCGGCGGATATCGTCACGGTATCTGTCGTTCCATTCTAGGAAGGGCGGCGGAAAATTGCCGAGCTGATAGCCATCCGGTCCGACATCCCAAGGTTCGGCGATCAGCACCCGGTCGCCAAGAACAGGGTCGTTGCGAATGGCGTTCAGCAGCGGCGCATCGGCGTCGAAAACGCCGTCGCCGCGGCCGAGGATCGGCGCCAGGTCGAAGCGGAAACCGTCGACGCCGGCGCGCTGGACAAAGTGGCGAAGCGTGTCGAGGACCATGTCCCGGACGACCGGACGGTCGCAGGCCACCGTATTGCCGGTTCCGGTGTCATTGACCAGCGCGCCGTTGGCCTCGTGCCGGTAGTAGGCGCGGCTGTCGAGGCCGCGCAGCGACAATGTCGGGCCGAGCCGGTCGCTTTCGCCGGTGTGATTGAACACCAGGTCGAGAATGGTGCCGATGCCGGCCTCGCGCAGCGCAGCGACCGTTCCGCGCAACTCGGCCAGACCGCCGGGCGCCAGTCGCGGATCGAGCGCCATGAAGGTCACGGGATTATAACCCCAGGCGTTGCGCAGCCCGAGCGGCGGCAAATGCCGTTCGTCGATCGATGCCGTCACCGGCATCAACTCAACGGCTGCAACACCGAGTTTTTGCAGATGCTCTACAACAAGGGGGTGAGCGAGAGCTGCAATGGTGCCGCGCTGCTTCTCGGGGATGTCCTTATGCAGCTTTGTGAAGGCGCGTACCGGCACTTCGTAGATTAGGCCGCCGGGCCGAAACAGCGGCGGCAAGGCGGGCAAGGGTTCCGGCAAGGCGCCGGCAACGGCCTTCGGCATCAGCGGCGCGGTATTGGCCCCCTCGCCCCGGCGCGCGGCCAGTCGGCCGTCATAGACATAAGGCCTGTCGATCTCGACGGCGTAGGGATCGGCCAGCAGCTTGTCGGGATCGAACCAAAGGCCCTGCTCCGGCGCGTAGTCGCCATCGGCGCGGAACCCGTATCGGGTGCCGGCGGCGAGACCGGCAACAAAAAGCGCGTGAACGCCCTCGCCTTCCGACTGGAGTTGCAGCCGGTCGATTTCGCGGTTGCCGCGCTGATCGAAGATCGAGACCCAGATGCGCCGAGCCGACGAGGACCATGCGGCGAAGCGGATGCCTTCTTTGGTGATGGTTGCGCCGAGTTGGCTCATACGGCGTCTCCTTCTCCCCTTGTGGGAGAAGGTGGATCGGCGCGCAGCGCCGAGACGGATGAGGGGTGCTGGAAGAAACGAGGCATGGGCGATTTGTGCAAAGGTGTGCGCCAAGCTGGAACACCCCTCATCCGACCGAGCTTCGCTCGGCCACCTTCTCCCACAAGGGGAGAAGGGGGAGCCTCGCAACGCAGGCCGACTCAGACGGCCGGCTGTCAACCAAAGTCACGTAATCACGCTCGGCTTGGCGCGGCCGGTATGGCTGCGAATCCCGGCGATATCGTCGGCCGCCGCAATCAGGTCGGCAAGTGCCTCCTGGGTGTCCAGATTGTGGCGGCTGTTGTCCGGCTCGTAGCGCTCGACATAAAGCCGCAGTGTCGCGCCGGAGGTGCCGGTGCCGGACAGGCGGAAGACGACGCGTGAGCCACCTTCGAACAACACCCTGATGCCCTGGTTCTTGCTGACCGAGCCGTCGACCGGATCGTGATAGGCGAAATCATCGGCGGTGGCGATCGTCATGCCGCGCACGCTGGTGCCAGGCAGCGAGCCGAGCTTGGCGCGCAGCTCGTCGACAAGCGCGTTGGCACGATCGGTCTCGATCTCCTCGTAATCGTGGCGCGAATAATAGTTACGGCCATAGGCCGCCCAATGCTGGGTAACGATCTGCTTGGCGCTTTCACCGCGCACGGCAAGGATGTTGAGCCACAAAAGCACGGCCCACAGGCCGTCCTTTTCGCGTACATGGTTGGAGCCGGTCCCCGCACTCTCCTCGCCGCAGATCGTCGCCATGCCGGCGTCGAGCAGATTGCCGAAAAACTTCCAGCCGGTCGGCGTTTCATAGATGCCGATGCCGAGCTTTTCGGCGACACGGTCGGCAGCACCGCTGGTCGGCATCGAACGGGCTATGCCTTTCAGCCCGGCCTTGTAGCCCGGCGCCAGATGGGCGTTGGCGGCGAGCATCGCCAACGAATCCGACGGGGTGATGAAAATGCCCTTGCCGATGATCAGGTTGCGGTCGCCATCGCCATCAGAGGCAGCGCCAAAGTCGGGCGCATTCGGGCCCATCAACTCGTCGTAGAGGTGTTTTGCATGCACCAGATTGGGATCGGGATGGTGGCCGCCGAAATCCGGCAGCGGAATGAAATTGCGGGCGGTGCCGTTCGGCGCGCCGAGCCGGTTTTCGAGGATCTCCTTGGCGTAGGGGCCTGTCACCGCATGCATGGCGTCGAAGCGCATGCGGAAGCCCGATTTGAACAGCGCCCGCAAGGCCTTGAAGTCGAACAGGCTTTCCATCAGATCGGCATAGTCGGCAACCGGATCGATGATTTCGACGGTCATGTCAGCCGCCTTGACCGTGCCGATCGTGTCGATGTCGACCGGCCCGATATCGGCGATCTTGAAGCTTGAAATCGCCTTGGTTTTTTCGAAGATCGCGTCGGTCAGCTTTTCCGGCGCCGGGCCGCCGTTGCCGGCATTGTACTTGATCCCGAAATCCTCATGTGGGCCACCCGGATTGTGGCTGGCCGACAGGATGATGCCGCCGAAGGTCTTGTATTTGCGGATTACATGCGAAGCGGCCGGCGTCGACAAGATGCCGCCCTGCCCGACCATCACCTTACCGAAGCCGTTTGCCGCGGCCATGGCGATGGCCTTCTGGATGACCTCGCGGTTATAAAAGCGGCCGTCGCCGCCGATCACCAGGGTTTTGCCATCGAATCCATCCAGCGCGTCGAAGATCGACTGGATGAAGTTCTCGGCATAGTGCTCCTGCTGGAACACCGGGACTTTCTTGCGCAGCCCGGAGGTGCCGGGTTTCTGGTCGGGATAGGGTTTGGTGGCGACGGTGCGGATCATCAGTCAGGCAGCCCTTTTCGAAAGCAGCAAGCGATAGAGTTGAACATATTTTTCGGCGCTTTTGTCCCACGAAACGTCGGCCTTCATGCCTTGCCGCTGCATCGACGTCCACACCGCGGGATTGGCATGCGCCTCGACAAGGCGGCGGACGGCGTGCAGCAAGGCGCCGGCATTGGCGGGCGCGAATTGGAAGCCGGTCGCCACGCCGGCAGAGATGGCGGCTTCGTTGGCATCGATGACCGTGTCGGCAAGGCCGCCGGTGCGCGCGACGACCGGCACGCAGCCATAGCGCAGGCCGTAAAGCTGCGTCAGCCCGCAAGGTTCGAAGCGCGACGGGATGATGATGGCGTCGCAGCCGCCCTGCATGGTGTGGGAGAGTCCCTCGTCATAGCCGACGACGACGCCGATGCGGCCACGATGGCGGGCTGCGGCGGCAAGCAACGTGCCTTCCAGCCCAGCGTCGCCAGACCCAAGGATTGCCAGCCGTGCACCTGCCGCGACGATGCCGTCGACGGCCGCAGCCAATATGTCCATGCCCTTTTGCCAGGTCAGCCGGCTGACGACGCAGACGATCGGGCTGTCATCGCGATCGAGGCTGAAACGGTCCTCGACCGCGGCCTTGTTGGGCATTCGTGCCTTAAGCGTCTTTGCCGTGTAGTTGGAGACCAGATGCTTGTCGGTTTCCGGGTTCCATATCTCGGTATCGATGCCGTTGACGATGCCATGTAGATCGACGGAGCGCATGTTGATCAGGCCGTCGAGGCCCATGCCGAATTCGGGCAAACGGATTTCCTGCGCATAGGTCGGGCTGACCGTGGTGATCGCCCAGGCGGCCTGCAGGCCGGCCTTGAGGAAGCCGACGCCGCCGTAATATTCGACGCCGTCGAGCGCCATCGCCGCCGCCGGCAGGCCAAGCTCGCCAAAGATGCTGGCGCCGAACTGGCCTTGGAAGGCGAGGTTGTGCACGGTGATCATCGACGGCGTGCCGACCGCCTTGCCGTAGCGCATGTAGGCGAGCGTCATTGCCGACTGCCAGTCATGGGCATGGACGATATCGGGCAGGTAGCCCGAGATGGAGCCCCCGGCGATGTCGCCGCCTACCTGGCTCAAGGCAGCGAATCGCCGCCAATTGTCCGGCCAGTCGGCGCCGGTCGCGTTGCCGTATGGACCGCCCGGGCGGTCGAAAAGATGCGGCGCGTCGAGCACGAACAGGTCGAGGCCGGCGATCTGGACGGCGTGCACCGACGCCCTGCCGCCCTGCAGCAGCGGATATTGCTGAACCGCCTTCTTTTTCTTGAACGCGCCCATCACCTGCGGGTAGCCGGGGACGAGCGTGCGCATGGTGACGCCCTTGCCGGCCAATGCCATGGGCAAGGCGCCGGTTACGTCGGCGAGCCCTCCGGTCTTGACCAGCGGAAAGATCTCGGGCGCCACCGACAGAACCTGCATGCACTACGATCCCAGCCTGTTGATCATGTCCTGCGTGACCAGGCAGATGCCTTTTTCCGAAACGCGGAAACGCTTGGCGTCGAGGACGGGATCCTCGCCGACCACCAGCCCCTCCGGAATCCTGACGCCGTGATCGATGACTACGCGCTTCAGCCTGGCGTTGCGGCCGACATGGACGTCGGGCAGCATGACGACCTCCTCCAGTATCGAATAAGAATTGATGCGCGCGCCGGTGAAGATCAGGCTTCGCTTCAGCGAAGCGCCCGAAACGATGCAATCGCCCGACACGAGAGACGACACGGCCGACCCGCGGCGGCCATCCTCGTCATGCACGAACTTTGCCGGCGGCTTCAACTCGGCATAAGTCCAGATCGGCCAATCGCGGTCGTAAAGGTCGAGTTCCGGCGTGATGTCGGTCAGGTCGATATTGGCTTCCCAATAGGCGTCGACCGTGCCGACGTCGCGCCAATAGGCCTCGTTCTCGGCGGTCGAGCGCACGCAGGATTTGGCGAAGCGATGGGCGATCGCCTTTCCGTGCTCGACGATGTAGGGGATGATGTCCTTGCCGAAGTCGCGGCTCGAGCCGGGCTCTGCCGCATCGCGACGCAACTGCTCCATCAGGAACTTGGTCTTGAACACATAGATTCCCATCGAGGCCAGCGCAAAATCCGGTTTGTCGGGAATGCCCGGCGGATCGGCTGGCTTTTCGATGAAGGAGATGATGGTGTCCTTGGGATCGACATGCATGACGCCGAAGCCGGTAGCTTCCATGCGTGGCACTTCGAGGCAGCCGACGGTGACGTCGGCGCCGGCCTCGACATGTTGGCGCAGCATCATTTCGTAGTCCATCTTGTAGACATGGTCGCCGGCCAGGATGACCATGTATTCCGGCCCATAGGCCTCGATGATGTCGATGTTCTGGTAAACGGCGTCGGCGGTGCCCTCGTACCATTGCGTTTCCGACACACGCTGGCTGGCCGGCAGGATGTCGAAACTCTCGTTGCGCTCGGGCCGCAGGAAGTTCCAACCGCGCTGCAGATGGCGGATCAGCGAATGCGCCTTGTATTGGGTGGCGACGCCGAGGCGGCGGATACCGGAATTGAGCGCATTGGAGAGCGCGAAATCGATGATGCGGGTCTTGCCGCCAAAATAGACCGCCGGCTTGGCACGGCGGTCGGTCAGTTCCTTGAGCCGGCTGCCACGGCCGCCGGCCAGCACATAAGCCATGGCGTCGCGTGCCAGCGGCTGTGTTCGTTTTATTTCAGCCATTCTTATCCTCCCAGGTTAGATACTCCAGACATAGCTCAGTCCGGGACGAATTCGAGCATGATCGTCGACAGCGGCGGCAAAAGCATCGTCGCCGAAATGCCTCCTCCTTCCGCCTGAGCCTCGACGCCGCCGCTATTGCCCATGCCGGAACCGCCATAATCCGTGGCATCGGTGTTGATGATCTCGCGCCATTTTCCGGCCTGCGGCAACGGCACGCGGTAATTGTCGCGCGGCACCGGCGTGAAGTTGGAAATGACGGCGACCGGGTTGCCGCCTGGCGCGCTGCGCAGCCAGGCAAAGACCGAGTTCGCGCTGTCGTCGACGATCAGCCAGGAAAAGCCCTCCGGCTCGCAGTCGCGGGCATGCAGCGCCGGGCGCGAGCGGTAGAGATAGTTGAGGTCGCGCACCGTCTGCCAGACGCCGCGGTGGAGCCGGAAATCGAGCAGGTACCAGTCGAGCGCGCGCGCCTCGCTCCACTCGCGGCGCTGCGCGAACTCCTGGCCCATGAACAACAGCTTCTTGCCGGGATAACCCCACATGAAGGCGTAATAGGCGCGCAGCGTCGCGAATTTCTGCCAGTCGTCGCCGGCCATCTTGTTGAGCAGCGTGCCTTTGCCGTGCACCACCTCGTCATGGGACAGCGGCAGCACGAAATTCTCGCTGAAGGCGTAGACCAGGCCGAAGGTGATGTCGTTGTGGTGATGCTTGCGGAAGATCGGCTCCTTGGAAAAATACTCCAGAGTGTCGTGCATGAAGCCCATGTTCCACTTGAAGCCGAAGCCCAGCCCGCCTTCATGCACCGGCTGCGAAACTTTCGGCCACGAGGTCGATTCCTCGGCGATGGTCATCACGCCCGGATGGTGGCCGTAGACTTCCTTGTTCATACGCTGCAGGAAGCTGACCGCCTCGAGGTTTTCGCGCCCGCCCTTCTCGTTGGGGATCCATTCGCCGGCCTTGCGCGAATAATCGAGATAAAGCATCGAGGCGACCGCATCGACGCGCAGTCCGTCGACGTGATATTTCTCGGCCCAGAACAGCGCATTGTTGACCAGGAACGAAATCACTTCGCGGCGCCCAAAATTATAGATCGCTGTGTTCCAGTCGGGATGGAAGCCCTTGCGCGGATCGGCATGTTCGTAGAGCGCGGTACCGTCGAACTTTGCCAGACCGTGTTCGTCAACAGGGAAATGCGCCGGCACCCAGTCGAGGATGACGCCGATGCCTGCACGGTGGGCGCCGTCGACGAAGCGGGCAAAACCGTCCGGATCGCCAAAGCGGGCGCTCGGCGCATAAAGACCCGTCGTCTGGTAGCCCCAGGACGGGTCATAAGGGTGTTCGGAGATCGGCATGAATTCGATGTGGGTAAAACCGGTCTCGACCACGTACGGGATCAGCCTGTCGGCGAGCTCATCCCACGACAGAAAGCTGCCGTCGTCGTGAAGCCGCCATGACCCGGCATGGAGCTCGTAGATCGATACAGCTTCGCGCCTGTGGTCGGCATTGCGCCAGTAGTTCCGGTGCGCCTCGTCACCCCATTCATGCGCCGGCGGCAAAGCCGTCACCGAGGCGGTGGCCGGGCGCAGTTCGGACTTGAAGGCGAACGGATCGGCTTTGAGCGGCAATCTCACGCCATCTGGCCCGATGATTTCGTACTTATACGGGCGGCCAGCGCCGATGTCGGGAATGAATAGCTCCCAGATGCCGGTGTCGCGGCGGACGCGCATGGTATGCCTGCGGCCGTCCCACTCGTTGAAGTCGCCGACCACCGAGACACGCCTTGCATTGGGCGCCCACACCGCAAAATGTACGCCCGATGCACCTTCATGGTCGATGAGATGGGCGCCGAGCTTGTCGAACAGCCTGAGATGCGATCCTTCGGCGATATAGTAATCGTCTAGCGGACCGAGCACGGGGCCGAAGGAATATGGATCGGTCAGCCACCAGTCACCGCCGGAATTCCTTGCATGATAGCGCAGCGGCTGGCGTTTGCGCAGCGACAGTTTGCCTTCGAAGAAGCCGCGATCGTCGCGTCTCGACAGCTCGCCGGCCTTTTTGCCGGTCAGCGTGTAGGCGGTGACGAACTCGGCATGGGGGACGAAGCAGCGGGCGACAAAGCCCTTCCCCGCCTCATGCACGCCGAGCACCGCGAACGGGTCGCCATGCGTGCCCGCGACAATCGCCGCGACATCGCCGGCTGGCGCCAGTCCGTCCGGCCCGCTTGTCGCAACGGTCGCGCGCGGCTTGCTCATCGGGCAGTGTCCCTCCTCGGGCACCAAGTGTGTGTTTCTAGTGAAGTTTTCGACAGTCACAGGCCGCCTGACCTTCCAAGGGATGCGAAGGTCAAATCACTCCACTAGGGCCACATTGTTCCTGGACTCATGCAATCACATCAGGCGGGCACGTGCCAGATGTCTTTCGCATATTGGCGGATTGTGCGGTCGGACGAGAACCAGCCGACGCGGGCGACATTGCGGATCACCCTGGCGTACCAGTCCGGGCTGTTGCGCCAGACGGCATCGACGTCGCGCTGGGTGGCGGCGTAGGCATCGAAATCCGCGGCGACCATGAACCAGTCGCTCTGGTAAAGACCGTTGATCAGGTCGCGATAACGGTCCGGATCGTCAGGTGAGAAGACGCCCGATGAAATCGCCGACAGCGCCTGCGCCAATTCGGGCGAGCCCTCGATCACGGCGCGCGGATCGTAACCATTGTTGCGCCGCTCGGCGACTTCCTCTGTGGTCAGGCCGAAGATGAAGATGTTGTCGTCGCCGACGCATTCTTTGATCTCGACATTGGCGCCGTCGAGCGTGCCGATGGTCAGCGCACCGTTCAGCGCGAACTTCATGTTGCCGGTGCCTGAGGCTTCCATGCCGGCGGTCGATATCTGCTCCGAAAGATCGGCGGCCGGCATCATGATCTCGGCCAGGCTGACATTGTAGTTCGGCACGAACACCACTTTCAGCAAGCCGCGCACCGCGGGGTCGCGGTTGATGACACGGGCGACGTCGTTGGCAAGTTTGATGATCAGCTTGGCATTGTGATAGCTGGGCGCCGCCTTGCCGCCGAAGAATTTGACGCGGGGCATCCAGTCGCGCTCTGGATGTGAGCGGATCTGGTCGTAAAGCGCGACCGCTTCGAGAATGTTCAAGAGCTGGCGCTTGTATTCGTGGATGCGCTTGACCTGGATGTCGAACAGCGCCGAGGGGTCCACCTTGATGCCGAGCCGGTCGGCAACAAGATTGGCAAGCCTCGTCTTGTTCGCCCGTTTGACGGCGGCGAACTTGTCGCGGAAGGCGGCGTCCTCGGCGAAAGGATCAAGCCGCTTTATCTCGTCGATGTCGTCGAGGAAACCGTCGCCAATCGCCTCTCGGGTGAGTGTCGTGAGGCCGGGATTGCACTGGATTAGCCAGCGCCGCGGCGTGATCCCGTTGGTCTTGTTGTTGATGCGGTCCGGGTAGAGCCTGTGGAGATCGGCAAACACCGTCTCCTTCATCAATTCCGTGTGCAGGGCCGAGACGCCGTTGATCGAGTGCGAGCCGACAAAGGCCAGATTGCCCATGCGCACGCGGCGATCGCCATTTTCCTGGATCAGCGAAATGCGGCTGATCTGCTCGTCCGAGAACTGGTCGGAGGCGCGCGCCTCGAGCAGCACTTCGGCGTTGATCGCGTAGACGATCTGCATGTGGCGCGGCAACAGCCGCTCGAACAGCGGCACGGGCCAGCTTTCGAGCGCTTCGGGAAGCAGCGTGTGGTTGGTGTAGCCGAAGGTGCGCTTGGTGATGCTCCAGGCCTGGTCGAAATCCATGCCGTGGACATCCATCAACAGGCGCATCAGCTCGGCTACGGCGATCGCCGGATGGGTGTCGTTGAGATGGATCGCCGCCTTGTCGGGCAGCGATTGCAAGTCGCCATACTGGCTGAGATGACGCTGAACGATGTCCTGCAGCGAGGCGGTGGAGAAGAAATACTCCTGCCTCAATCGCAGCTCCTGGCCGGCCCTGTGGGAATCGGCCGGGTAAAGGACGCGCGACAATGCATCGGCCTTGTTGCTTTCGGCGAGCGCGCCGATGTGATCGCCGGCGTTGAACTTGTCGAGCAGGATCGGGTCGACCGGCATGCCGGACCACAGACGCAGCGTATTGACGCGATTGGCCCGCCAGCCGACCACTGGCGTATCGTAAGCAACGGCCAGAACATGTTCGGTCGGCTTCCAGACGTGGCGCTCGAGCCTGCCGTCCTTCGAGGTGATCGATTCCACCGAGCCGCCGAAGCCGACCTCGAAGGAGCGCTCGCGGCGCTCGAACTCCCAGGGATTGCCGTGATCGAGCCATGTCTCGGGCAGTTCCACCTGCCAGCCGTCATGAATCTCCTGCCGAAACATGCCGTTGGCATAGCGAATGCCGTAGCCATGCGCGGGGATATCGACGGTAGCCATGCTTTCCATGAAACAGGCGGCGAGCCGGCCAAGACCGCCATTGCCAAGGGCAGCGTCCGGTTCGAGCGCTGCAATGATGTCGAGGTCGACGCCAAGCGACGACAGCGCCTCGCGCATATTGTCCATCAGGCCGAGATTGGAGAAGGCATCGCGCATCAGGCGGCCGATGAGGAATTCCAGCGACAGGTAATAGACCCGCTTTTCCTGCTGGGCGTAGGCCTCTTGGGTTGCCTGCATCCAGTGATCGACGATGCGGTCGCGCACAACCTTGATTGAGGCGGTAAGCCAATCGTACTGGGTTGCAACGTTGGTGCCCTTGCCGACCCTGTATTTGAGGGCCTGCAAGACTTCGTCGGCGAGTGTCGTGGGATCCGGGTTTTCGAGTGTGGGCGGAGGAGCTTCGGTTGTCATCGCGCGCGTCATGCTGCCTCTCGTGACGTTGCCATCATACGGCTTTCACCATCTCTGCCAATGCTAGTGCATCCCACCGGATGTTCAATCGATTCAGGCGACCGAAAGCCGGGTTGCCCTGCGGCAATTTGGCATTTGGAAACAGCGCGTTCGGGTTCCTCGGCGATGGGCCTCAAGCTCTTGCTCAAGCTGCAAGCGCCGCTTCCGGCGGCACCTTGGCGCCGGTCATGAAGGCGACGGCGTCGGACATCGTATACTGCTTCGGATCGATGACGCACAGGCGACGGCCAAGCCGATGAATGTGGATGCGGTCGGCCACCTCGAAGACATGCGGCATGTTGTGTGAAATCAGCACGATCGGCAGGCCTCGCTTCTTCACGTCGAGGATCAGTTCGAGGACGCGGCGGCTCTCCTTGACGCCAAGTGCGGCCGTCGGCTCATCCATGATCACCACCCGGCTGCCAAAGGCGGCGGCGCGCGCCACCGCCACACCCTGACGCTGGCCGCCGGAAAGCGTTTCCACGGCCTGGCTGATGTTCTGGATGGTCATCAGGCCAAGCTCCGTGAGCTTGTCGCGGGCGCGCTTTTCCATCGCCGGGCGATCGAGCATGCGCAGCCATTCGCCGAGGAACCCCGGCTTGCGGATCTCCCGGCCGAGGAACATGTTGTCGGCGATGGACAGCGCCGGCGACAGAGCCAGGTTCTGGTAGACGGTCTCGATGCCGGCCTCGCGGGCCTCCATCGGCGACTTGAAGGCAACGGGCTTGCCTTCAAGCCGGATCTCACCTTCATCGGGCACGACCGCGCCGGAAATCGCCTTGATGAGCGACGATTTGCCGGCGCCATTGTCGCCGATGACGGCAAGGATTTCGCCCGGATAGAGATCGAAATCGGCATTGTCGAGTGCGGTGACGCGACCGTAGCGCTTGACCAGGCTGCGCGCGGTGAGGATGGGTTCCTGGGTCATGGCTATGCCGAAACCTTTCTGATCCATTGATCGATCGCCACGGCGCCGATGATCAGCACGCCGGTGAGCAGCACCTTCCACTGCGGATCGGCGCCCAGCATGTTGAGGCCCATCGAGACGACGCCGACGATCATGGCGCCGAACAGCGTGCCGAGGATCGAGCCGCGCCCGCCGAACAGCGAAATACCGCCGATCACCGTCGCGGTGATGGCCTGAAGATTGTAGTCGGTCACGGCGGCGGAAGGCGAGATCGAGCCATTGCGGCCGATGGAGACCCAGGCTGCGAAGGCGGCGATCAGCCCGGCAAGAGCATATACCGTCACCAGCACCTTCTTCGTCTGGATGCCCGACAGTTTCGCGGCCTCCTGATCGTCGCCAACCGCGTAGACATGGCGGCCCCACGCGGTGTGGTTGAGCACGTACCAGAGGACCAACACGAGAACGACCATGGCAATGACGCCAAGCGTCAGCACGGCCGTGCCGACCTTAAAGCTCAAGGCAAACAGGTGCAGCAGAGGCGCCTGAACGTCGACGTCGGTGTCGCGGATCGTCTCATTGGCCGAATAGATGAAGTTGGTGGCCATGACGATGTTCCAGGTGCCCAGCGTCACGATGAATGGCGGCAGCTTCATGTAGGCGACCAGCACCCCGTTGAGCAGGCCGCATGCGCCACCAGCGACAAGCCCGATTGCCACCGCGAGCACGGCCGGCATACCGTAGCTGACCGCGCAATTGCCCATGATCACAGCCGAAATCACCATGATCACGCCAATCGACAGGTCGATGCCGGCGGTCAGGATTACCAGAGTCTGCGCGGCGCCCAGAATGCCGACAATGGCGATCTGCTGAAGGATCAGCGTCAGCGTATAGGATGAAAAAAAACGCCCGCCGATTGTGATGCCAAAGATAATTATCGCGAGAACCAGCACGATCAGCGGTACCGCTGCCGGCGTGGAATGCAGGAAATGCTGGGCGCGCTTGACGGCCGATTTATGCTCGTCGAACGCGGCGACGCTTGTGTCGCTGCTCGATAGAACTTTTTCGAATTCTTGTGCTTGAGACATGTTTCCTCCCCTGGGCTTCAGCCAAGAGCCAACGCCGTCCACGCCTTGCGGTCTGCCGCCGGGACTATTTGCGTTTAGACCGGCACATCGTCCACCCTGAGCGGCCGGGGATCAAGCCCCGGCCGATCGCGATCTGTTGCCGGTCAGGCTAGACTCAGCCCCAGCACTTGGCGAGGCCTTCCTTGGTGTCGATGGACTTCACACCGTTGGCGGGCTTGTCGGTGACAAGGTTGACGCCGGTGTCGAAGAAGTTCTTGCCTTCGGTCGGCTTCGGCTTCGTCCCGTCCTTGGCGAAAGTGGCGATCGCCTCGATGCCGAGCGCCGCCATTTGCAGCGGATATTGCTGCGAGGTAGCGCCGATCACGCCTTCGGTGACCGACTTCACGCCGGGGCAACCACCGTCGACCGAGACGATCAGCACCTGGCCTTCGAGACCGACGGCCTTGAGCGCCTGGTAGGCGCCGACAGCTGCCGGCTCGTTGATGGTGTGGATGACGTTGATGGTGTTGTCCTTCTGCAGAAGGTTCTCCATCGCCTTGCGGCCGCCCTCTTCATTGCCGTTCGTCACGTCATGGCCAACGATGCGCGGGTCGTCCTCGTCGCCAATCTTGTTGGGGTCCTTCACGTCGATGCCGAAGCCCATCATGAAGCCCTGGTCGCGCAGCACGTCGACCGTCGGCTGCGACGGCGTCAGGTCGAGGAAGCCGATCTTGGCATCCTTGGCCTTATCGCCGAGTGTCGCGGCGGCCCATGCGCCGATCAGCTTGCCGGCTTCCAGATTGTCCGTCGCGAAGGTCGCGTCAGCGGCATCGATCGGATCAAGCGGCGTGTCGAGCGCGATCACCAACAGCCCGGCGTCCCGCGCTTTCTTCACCGTCGGCACGATGCCCTTGGTATCGGACGCGGTGATGAGAATACCCTTGGCGCCGTCGGCGATACAGCTCTCGATTGCAGCAACCTGGCTCTCGCTGTCGCCGTCGATCTTGCCGGCGTAAGTCTTGAGATCGACGCCAAGCTCCTTGGCCTTGGCCGTCGCACCTTCCTTCATCTTGACGAAGAATGGATTGGTGTCGGTCTTGGTGATCAAGCAGGCGCCGACCCCGGCGGCCGATGCCGTCGACGCAAAGGCCATCAGGCTCAGTCCGGCCGCGGCGAACACGGTGGATTTCAACAGTTTTGACGTGGTCACGATTTTCCTCCCATGGAACCATTTAGGATGCCGGCCAACCGACATCTGCAGCGCGTCCGACGAAATCTCCCAGCATCGGCGCCGATCCCAAGAGACACCAGTCCGCCAGCACTGTCAATAATTAAATCACTCTTATTTATTATTGACAACGCAGGATTGTTCACCCACTCTAGACCAAAAGCATTGAGGGGAAACGACGGAGGAACAGGGTGGAGACCGGCGTTACGAGGCACGGTTCGCCCAATGCGGCCGAAAGCCGTCTGCACCGCGGCACCAATCAAAGCGGCATGCGGGACCACAATGAGCGGCTGGTGCTGTCGCTGGTGCGCCAGCATGGCAGCCTGGCCAAATCCGACATTGCCCGTATGACCGGCCTTTCGGCGCAGACGGTCTCGGTGATCATGCGCGAGTTGGAGGAGGACGACCTGCTCGTCCGCCAGGCGCCGTTGCGCGGCAAGATCGGCCAGCCCTCGATACCCATGGCGCTCAATCCCGACGGTGCCTATTTCATCGGCCTGAAGATCGGCCGCCGCAGCGCCGAATTGGTGCTGATCGATTTCCTCGGCAACGTACGCTCGATGCTGCAGCATTCCTACCGCTACCCTGCCCCGCGCGAGACGGTGGAATTCGTCACAGGCGGCATGAACAAGATGCGCGGCGAGCTCACCCCGGCGCAGGATAAGCGCATTGCCGGGCTTGGCATCGCCATGCCGTTCGAATTGTGGAACTGGGCCGATACCGCGGGCGCACCGCGCGAAATCATGGACGAATGGCGCCATCGCGACATCCGCGCCGACATCCAGGCGCAATGCGAATTTCCAGTCTATCTGCAGAACGACGCCACCTCGGCCTGCGGTGCCGAGCTCGTGTTCGGCCACGCGGCGGGCGCGGCACGCGATTTCGTCTATTTCTATATCGGCGCCTTTGCCGGCGGCGGCATCGTGCTGAACGGCCGGTTGTTTGGCGGCCCAACCGGCAATGCCGGCGCGCTGGGCTCGATGCCGGTGCCCGGGCCGGACGGCAAGCCGACGCAGTTGATCGACGTGGCGTCGATCGCCATGCTGGAAAAGGCGCTCAACGCGCGCGGCATCGAGGCCTCGCATCTGTGGACATCACCGGGGGACTGGGGCGAGATCGGCGCCGAGCTCGATGACTGGATCGCCAGCGCCTCGCAGGCGCTAGCCTATGCCATCGTTTCGGCGTCCTCCGTCATTGATTTCGAAGCCGCGGTGATCGACGGGTGGATGCCGATTGCCGTGCGCAGGCGGCTTGTCGATGCCGTCATCCAGGCCATCGGCCGGATCGACGGCGAGGGCCTGAGGCTGCCGGCCATTCGCGAGGGAACCGTCGGCATTCATGCGCGGGCGCTGGGTGGCGCCAGTCTGCCGCTGTCGGAGCGCTTCCTCATCGGTTCGACCACGATTTCCCGGAGCTTCTGAGCATGCTGATCGGCATCCCGGCGCTGCTCGGCCCGGAGTTTCTGGCGATATTGCGCGCCATGGGCCATGGCGACGAGATCGCCTTGGTCGACGGCAACTACCCGGCCGAGCAGCAGGCACAGCGGCTGATCCGCGCCGACGGTCATCATCTCGTCCCGGTGCTCGATGCGGTACTGAGCGTGTTGCCGGTCGACGACGCCGTGCCGCAGGCGCTGTTTCGCGCCTCGGCCAAAGGCGATCCCCTGCTCGCCGATCCGGTTCACCATGAGATGGAAGCGATCTGCGCCAGGCATGCGCCGGGCCGCAAGCTGGTTGCGCTTGCCGGCGCCGACTTTTATGCACGGGTCAAGGCCGCACACGCGATCGTCGCGACGAGCGAGCCGCGGCTTTATGCCAACATCATCATTCGCAAGGGCGTGATCTACCCGCCGGAAAGCAAGACTTCATGATCCTCTGCTGTGGCGAAGCCCTCATCGATATGCTGCCGAGGACCACGACGGAGGGCGAGTCGGCCTTTGCGCCCTATGTCGGCGGTGCCGTCTTCAACTCGGCAATTGCGCTTGGCCGGCTCGGCGCGCCCGCTGCCTTCTTCTCCGGCCTGTCGTCGGATCTGTTCGGGGGCCAGCTCAGGGAGGCGCTGGGAGCCAGCAAGATCAGTTCCACCTATGCACACACCTCGCCGCGCCCGACTACGCTCGCCTTCGTGCGGCTCAACAACGGCCAGGCGACCTACACCTTCTATGACGAGAACACCGCCGGGCGCATGCTGACCATCGAGGACCTGCCGGAACTCGGCAGCGAGATCGAGGCCATGCTGTTCGGCGCCATCAGCCTGATCTCGGAGCCGGCCGGGTCGGCCTATGAAGAGTTCATGCGACGCGAGCATGAGCGCCGCGTGATGATGCTCGACCCCAACATCCGGCCAAACTTCATTCCCGACAAGGCCAAGCACCTCAGGCGCATCCGCGGCATGATGGCGATGGCCGACATCGTCAAATTGTCGGACGAGGATCTGAACTGGTTCGGCGAAGCCGGCTCGCATGAGGACGTCGTGCGCAACTGGCTGGACCGCGGTCCGAAGCTGATCGTGGTCACCCACGGCAGCGAGGGCGCGGTCGGTTACAGCAGCCGGCACCGGGTCACGGTCGTGCCGGACAAGGTCGAGGTGGTCGATACGGTCGGCGCCGGCGACACATTCAATGCCGGCATCCTTGCCTCCTTGCACGAACAGGGCCTGTTGTCGAAGACGGCAATCGCCAGCCTGCCGGAAGAAGCCATCCATAAGGCGCTGACGCTCGGTGCGAAAGCCGCGGCTGTGACGGTCTCGCGGGCCGGCGCCAACCCGCCATGGCGGCATGAAATCGCCTGACCGGCTGGCAACACGCTCACGGACCTGCCTGCCGCGATCACTTTATGTTTCGTCGACCCGGCGGGACCGGCTGTGAAGGTCCATATCGAGCCGGCCGAAGCCCGGATTTCCCCGCGTTTAAGAGAGCAGGTCGGAAGTCAGCGGTAACAGGCTGCGACATTTGAGCAATTCAGGGTTTTGCCCTGCGGCTTTCTCGGCCGTGCCAAGTCTGCTACCAGCGGCCGGTTATCTGACTGAACCGTTTGAGGCCGACATGCAGTTCATCGATCTTGGCGCGCAGCGCGAACGCATCCGCGACAGGCTGAAAGCGGCAATCGACCGGGTCGTCGACGAAGGCCGCTATATCCTCGGACCTCAGGTCACCGAATTCGAAAACAAGCTCTCCGCCTATATCGGCACCAAGCACGTGGTCGCTTGCGCCAACGGCACCGACGCGCTGCTGTTGCCGCTGTTTGCCGCCGGTATCGGCCCGGGCGACGCGGTGTTCGTGCCGAGCTTCACTTTTGCCGCCACGGCCGAAGTGGTGGCGCTGACCAAGGCCGAACCGGTGTTCGTCGATGTCGATGCCGACAGCTACAATATCGACACCGCCAGCCTCGAGGCAGCAATCGCCATGATCAAGGCGGAAGGCCGGCTGAGGCCGAAGGCAATCATTCCCGTCGACCTGTTCGGCCTCGCCGCCGATTACGAGGCGATCATGGCCATCGCCGATCGCGAAGGCCTGATGGTCATCGAGGATGCGGCCCAGGCGACCGGGGGCTCGGCCGACGGCAAAATGTGCGGCTCGTTCGGCACCGTCGGCTCGACCAGCTTCTATCCGGCAAAGCCGCTCGGCTGCTATGGCGACGGCGGTGCGATGTTCACCAATGACGATGCGCTGGCCGAACAGCTGCGCTCGTTCGCCTTTCACGGCAAAGGCGAAACGCAATACGACAATGTCCGCGTCGGCATCAATTCACGGCTCGACACGCTTCAGGCGGCGATCCTGATAGAGAAGCTGGCCATCCTCGAGGACGAGATGGTGGCGCGGCAAGCGGTCGCCAATCGCTATGCCGAAGGTCTCGGCGATATCGTCAAGGCGGCGCGCAATCTGGGCGGCGGCCGCTCGGCCTGGGCGCAATACGCCATCGAAACGCCGAAACGCGACGGGCTCAAGGCACATCTCGGTGAAAAGGGCATTCCGTCGGTCATCTACTATGTGAAACCGCTGCACAGCCAGATTGCCTATCGCGATTATCCGCGCACCCCGACCGGCCTTGCCGTTTCGGAAGAGCTGCCGAAGCGCATCCTGTGCCTGCCGATGCATCCCTATCTGAGCGAGGCTGACCAGGACCGGATCATCGAAACGATCCGTAACTATATCGGCTCGAATTCGGCGCATGTAGCGGCGGCATAATTCGAAAGCTTCGAAGCGTGGTCGCGGATTACATCGACGAGTTCATCATGTTCTGCGCCGGGTTGTGGATGGCTGGCGTCGGCTTCGGATTTTTCTCGGACCCCTCTCAAGCTCGCCCCGGCCAACGGCAGGCATGGTGGACCAACTTTGGAACCCATATTAAATGGATGGGGCCGCTGTTGATCATCATCTCGATAGTGCTCGCATTCGCGGCGCCTTCCTAGCGGACCCTATTCGGCGGGCTATTCACAAGTTCGGTGCGATCAGCTTGAGTGATGGAAAATAGGTGCGATAGCGACCAGCATCGCGCGTGAACAGCGGCAGCCCATTGACCGCGGCATGGGCGCGCCGATGAAGAAGTCAGGCAGCACGCCGGTGCTCAACCCGCTCGATCTCGCGTAGTATTGGGTAAAGACCTTTCCCGCGAGGAACAGTGCTGCCTATGGTATCGGAGCGATTTCGAGACAGCTTTGTCAAGAAACGCGTCGAGATCCTCGATGCGCCCCGTATCGGAAAGCCAACTCGGCATAGACAGCATCGTTGATCAACAGCGGTCCATTCAGGCTTTGCGCCTCAAGCTGGGCGATCGACCAATCCGCCCAGTTCGGATCATTGGTGACAAGATTGAGCAGAACGTTGGTGTCGACCAGCGTCACACCTCGCCACGCGTCCATTTTCGGGTAGCACATGTGCTTCTGCATTGCCAAAACTCGTCGCCTGCCCTCACTCCCAAATCGGCCGGAGCGGCTTTCAAGAGTGCCGTCAGGGCAACATTTTTGAAGTGCTTTGCTCCGCGTCGAAGCATAGTCTGCACTGTCTTCCCTCTAGGCTGGCTATTTCATGAAGAAGATTGGTTTCCTCTCGTTCGGGCACTGGACGCCCTCGCCGCAATCACAGACCCGGACGGCAGCCGACGCGCTTTTGCAGTCCGTCGAGCTGGCCGTCGCGGCCGAGGAGCTGGGTGCAGACGGCGCGTATTTCCGCGTGCATCACTTCGCGCGCCAGCTCGCCTCGCCCTTCCCGCTGCTGGCAGCGGTTGGGGCGAAGACCAGCCGAATCGAGATCGGCACGGCGGTGATCGACATGCGTTACGAGAACCCGCTCTATATGGCGGAGGACGCCGGTGCCGCCGACCTAATCGCCGGAGGGCGTCTGCAGCTGGGCATCAGCCGCGGCTCGCCGGAGCAGGTAATCGAGGGATGGCGCTACTTCGGCTACGCCCCGCAAGAGGGCGAGAGCGATGCCGACATGGCCCGCAGACACACCGGAGTGCTGCTCGAAGTGTTGCTGGGCAAAGGCTTTGCGCAGCCCAACCCGCGGCCGATGTTTCCCAACCCGCCTGGCCTGCTTCGCGTCGAGCCGCACTCGGAGGGCCTGCGCGAGCGCATCTGGTGGGGCGCCGCCACAAACGCCACCGCCGAATGGGCGGCGAAATTGGGGATGAACCTGCAGAGCTCCACGCTCAAATTCGATGAGGGGGGAAAGCCGTTTCACATCCAGCAGGCCGAACAGATCCGGGCTTTTCGTGAGGCCTGGAAGGCGGCCGCACACACGCGCGAGCCGCGGGTGTCGGTCAGCCGGAGCATTTTTGCGCTGGTCGACGATCGCGACCGGGCCTATTTCGGCGGCAACCAGAGCGGAGATCATTTCGGTTACATCGAGGCAGACAGACGCGCCGTGTTCGGCCGCTCCTATGCCGCCGAACCGGACGTCCTGATCGAACAGCTAAAAGGCGACGAAGCCGTCGCCGAGGCCGATACGCTGCTGCTTACCGTCCCCAATCAGCTCGGCGTCGACTATAATGCCCACGTCATCGAGGCGATCCTGACCCATGTCGCCCCTGGCTTGGGCTGGCGCTGACGCGACTTTGTTGCAAAAGCCACGGCGTCGATACGATGCCCGCGTTCCTAGCGGTCTCACGGCTGCTTTCCGTCGGCTCGTTTCAGCATCGCGAATGCGCGACTGATCCGTTGCAGCGCTGTGGCGTTGGCCAGCACTGCGTAAAGTGCGAACCCACCCGCCAGAATCCAGGGCGAAGCCGCGCCCATGGCCTCCGCGACTCCGTCGGCGGCGAGCAGCACGCAAATGAAAACCAAACGTTCCATCCGCTCGAAGAAATCCGGCCAACCATGGTTTTCCACAGGGATTTCCAGCGCCGTCCGCGCCTTGGCGTAACTTGTGAGTATCCCGCCGGCGAACGCGAACATTGCGATCGCCCACAGATCGGCGACCCAGCCGATAGCCGCAAAGACGGCCAATTCCTGATAGCGGTCGACGACAGCGTCGAAATAGCCACCGGCCTTGGTGCTCATATTTGTTCGGCGGGCGACCGCACCGTCCAGCGCGTCGAAGGTGAAGGCAAACGCCAGGCAAAGGCCAAAGGCAAGGCTTGACTGGTGGTAGACGTAGGCCGCCGACGACACAGCGACGAGCACGAGCCCGCTGGCCGTAACCTGGTTCGGCGTCATGCCGATCCCGATCAGCGGAGAGGCGGCCTGCTCCCATAGCGGGTCGATGCGACTTTTCATGAGACCGGCGATCATGGCGGCTCCTCTGATGATGTCGTTTCGCCGAGCTTTACCAGCAATTTGCGGGTTTGTTCCACCGTCGCCACCGTTCGACTTGGTCAACGCAGACGGAGAACTGGCTCAGCAACGTTCTCAACCGGCCGCAACAGCGATTTCTTTTGGCGGATGCGGCCGGCGGATTAAGGCGCTCGCCAAAGCTGACGGAGCAAATCGACCGGCGGTCTGGCGGCCGCACCCGAACGATGTGACTATGATCGCTTGCCATCCGTCGGAAGCCGGCCGAAACTCGATGCATAAATTCTCACCCAAGTTTGCCTACCTGCTCGCGACCTCTCTTGGCGCGGGATTATCTCCAATATGGCCGGGCACGGCCGGCGCAATGGTTGGAGTGGCTGTTGCCGCAGCTCTGATAGCTGCATCGCCTTGGCTGACCGTGCTTGCCTATGCGGCCCTGTTCGCCGTCGGCGTATGGGCGTCGTCGCATGTCATCTCCCGTACCGGGACGGAGGATCCGCAGATCGTCGTCATCGATGAGACCTTCGGCGCCGCCGTGACACTTTCCATGCTTCCGATCGACCCACTCTGGTGGACAGCAGGCTTCCTTGCTTTCCGGTTTTTCGACGTCGTCAAGCCTTGGCCCATCCGAATCATGCATGACAAGGTAAGGGGTGGGGCCGGCATCATGCTGGACGACGCTGCCGCGGCTGTCGTGGCTGCGGCGTTGCTGCTCCTGCTGAACGGTTTGATTGACCATTTGCGGTAATGGCGACATTCGGTCTGCCAAGGCCACGGTGGTCCATCGGAGTTTAGCGCCGCAAGGGGGAGACCGGACCATGCGAAGCCACAGGATCGCGGCCATTCCAGGTGATGGCATCGGCAGGGAGTCGTAGCGGCCGGGCTTCGTGCGCTGGCTGTCCGCGCCCGGGGCGTCGGAACGCAGAAGGCATCCGCCGCTCACCGATGGTGTTCGTGTGCCTGCGTGCGGAAACCAAACCCGTCAAGTGTTTCGATCAGCACCTGTACGGGATCCGGCACACCGTGCGATGACCGCCACGCGACAAAGCCGTCCGGCCTGACCAAGACAGCACCGCCGCTTTCAACCCCGCGTGGGTCTGGTCGGTCGTCGGACAAGAGGAAGCCTGTGCTGCAGCCGGCCAGGACCGCGGCTGCAATCCCCACGCGCGGACCGGGGAAATTTCGGACGCAATGACAATGCCCAGGACTGCTCCCCACGGATGGATCGCCCTTGGAAAGCCGTGCCGCACGCTACGACGGCGACACGCGACATTGATGTCGATCTCTAGGCCTTCGAAATCCAGTACGTCTCAGTCACCAGCCAAGCGTTCTCGATGCCGTTTGCCGGTCGGCCTCGATGATATTGCGCAAGACCGGTGACTTTGCCTCGGGCTGCCTTCAGGGCAGCCTTCAAGGCCTTTTCTTCGTCACTGCGCCTGGCTCCGCTGCAGGGGTAAAACCCGCATGGCACAAGTGGCCGTACGGGAAAGGTATCGCCAGCCCTTTCCAGAAGCATCATGAAGCCTCGTTGGTCTTCGCCCGTGAACGGCAGCGCCATCCGGCCAGCGTCGGACAAATTTGAAAGCCACCGTTCCGGCACGTGCGTCACTCCGGCAAAGGCGACAACGACATCGAGGTCCGGCAGATCAACTGCCTGCGTTGCATCACCGGATACCACTTCGACATGGGCATAATGAGCAAGATTGCTTTGCGCGCGCCGGGCGAGTTCTTCGTCGATCTCATAGGCAATCACGCGTCCTTCAGAACCCGTCAGTTCAGCGAGGATGGCGGTGAAATAGCCAACACCGGCGCCTACCTGAAGGACGGTCTGGCCGGGAGCGATGTTCACATGGTCGAAAACCAAGGCGCAAAGCGACGGCAAACCGCTGTTTAATCCGCGTTTTTCGTCAAGTGAGACCAGAACGTCGTGGTAAATCTCATGAAGTGCGGCTGAAGGGCTGGTATGGACCGCCCCGATCTGCAATCTCGAATGGATACGCCATGGCCCGTTGCCGAGGTAGTGTTCGCGCGGAACTTTTGCGAAGGCCTCGATGACAGCAGGGTTGTGCAAGACTGGGGACGAGACACGCAGGTCTTCGGCAAACCACCGGCGCGCTTCACTAGCATCGCTTCTTGTTGGCATGGACTATTGGCTCCCGAATTGCGCGTATTCAACCATCGTTTCAGAAAGCCGAACGGCGGCAAAGGCTCGCTATCCTCGTATGGACGGGTGCTGCGCGCTTTGCGATCGAGCGCTGCTTCGCCAAGCGCCCACCGCGAAGCTGTAAATCGTGGCGATATGGAAGAACATTCTGCCCGACGATCACATCCTCCGGCTGGCGAGCAGCCTTGTGAGCCAGTCCGGATCCATTTCCGGCACGGAGGACAAAAGCCGTTCGGTATAGGGGGCATGCGGCGGCGTGAGAATTTCGCTCTTTAATCCCTGCTCAACGACTTTACCCTGGTGCATGACCACAATTTCGTCGGCTATGGCCCGCACGGTGGCAATGTCATGGGTGATGAAAATGTAGCTCATGCCGAAGTCGCGCTGAAGCCGCATTAACAGCTTCAGGATTTCCTCTTGCACAATCTGGTCGAGCGCGGACGTGATTTCGTCGCAGATAATGAGTTCCGGGTCGGCGGCCAAGGCCCGAGCGATGCAAACGCGCTGCTTCTGACCCCCCGATAGTTCGGCCGGCAGACGGTCAAGGTAAGTTTCGCTCATCTCAACCATGTGCATGAGTTCGTCGATCCGCCGGTCCCTCTGCGCACCCTGGAGGCCAAGGTAGAACTCAAGCGGCCGAGCTATGACTTCTTCGACCGTCTGGCGCGGATTTAGTGCGTTGTCGGGCATTTGATAAATCATCTGTATGCGGCGCAGGATCTCTTTTGGGCGCGTCTTCAGGGTCTTGGAAAGGGTCTGGCCGGCAAAGGAAATCGACCCCGAAAGCGGTGGCAGCAGGCCGGTAACGACGCGGGCGAGCGTCGATTTCCCGGAACCGGATTCGCCGACCACGGCCACTGTTCTTCCACGTGGAACTTTGATGGAGACATCCTGGAGCACCTTGACCGCTCGGCCGTAGGCCGCCGTGACGTTGTCTATCGTAAGCAGATAGTCATCGGCCGGAACTTCGGGCTTCGCGAGCTTGCGCACGGCCCAGAGCGTTCTGGTATACTCCTGGCTGGGCGAGGCGAGCATCTGGCGCGTTTCTGCCTCCTCGACGGTAAGTCCATGGCGCAAAACCATGATGCGGTCCGCCATTTGCGCCACCACCGCCAGGTCATGCGTCACATAGATTGCAGCGGTGTTGAATTCCTCCACGATATTGCGAATGGAGGCGAGAACTTCGACCTGTGTCGTCACATCGAGCGCCGTCGTTGGTTCGTCGAAGACGATGAGGTCCGGATGGCAAGCCATTGCCATCGCGGTCATTGCCCGTTGCAACTGTCCGCCGGAAACCTGATGAGGATAGCGAAAGCCGATCGTCTCCGGATCTGGAAGCTGAAGACGGCGATAGAGATCGACCGCACTCCGGTTCGCTTTTTCTCGGCTGGCAATCCCATGAGCCACCACAGTTTCGACAGTCTGATCAAGGAGTCGGTGGGCTGGATTGAAAGAGGCCGCGGCGCTTTGCGCGACATAGGCGATGCGCGAGCCTCGGAGGCGGCGACGTCCTGTTTCACTGATTGCCAGAAGATCGATACCGTCGAACAGGATCGAGCCCTTTGTGATTCGGCAGCCCGGCTTGGCGTAACCCATCGCCGCGAGGCCGATGGTGGATTTTCCGGCGCCTGACTCGCCGATCAGGCCAAGAACCTCCCCCCGCTTCAGCGCCAGATCGACCCCGCGGACAATGGGATGCCACCGCTCGTCCGAGAAGCCTTCCACATGCAAATTGCGGATCTGAAGCAGATGCTTGCCTTTTTCGCGCAATCCGGGGGCGCTATTTTTCATCCCGCAACCCACTTGTTGCGTGGAGGAACCAGTCGACGACGAAATTCACGGAGACCGTGAGGAGGGCAATCGCGCCGGCCGGCAGCAGCGGGGTGACGTCGCCGTAGGTGATCAGGGTCGCATTCTCGCGCACCATCGATCCCCAATCGGCGGTCGGTGGCTGAATACCGACGCCCAGGAAGGACAGTGCCGCGATCGTGAGGAATACGAAGCAAAATCGCAAGCCGAATTCCGCGACCAGCGGGGGCATCACGTTGGGAAGGATTTCCTTGGCGATGATCCATTTCGGGCCTTCGCCGCGCAATCGCGCCACTTCGACGTATTCCATCACTGCCACGTTAAGCCCGACAGCGCGTGCGAGCCGAAAGACACGGGTAGAATCGAGCAGCGCAATGATGATTATCAGGCTGGTGATCGACGAGCCGAAGATCGAAAGCAGCACCAGGGCGAAGATCAGGCTTGGGATCGACATCAACACGTCCACCGCACGCGACAGTATCTGGTCGAGCCATCCTCTGTACAATGCGGCTAGAAGGCCTAGCGAGACGCCGACTGCGAAGGACAGCAGCGTGGTCGCAACGGCGATACCGATGGTGTTGCGCGCACCGTAAATCAAGCGTGTGAGCATATCGCGGCCGAGCTGGTCGGTTCCCAATTTGAACTGCTGGCTCCACGGTGCGAAGGCTTCGCTGAAGACCTGCGTTTCGCCGTATGGGGCGATCCAGTGCGCGAAGATCGCAACGATGACATAGCCGATGATCACGAGGATGCCGAACCAAGCACTGAAGGGTGCCTTCTTCAGCGCCGTTTTGGCCCGGGTGACGCGCGAGCGTCTCAGCCTGTGAACCTGAGCGATGGGTTCGTAGCTGGTCATCGTGGATGCAGGAGCCTGGGATTGGTGGCGATGGAAATGATGTCGGCTGTTAGATTGAGGAGGATATAGGTCGCCGCGAAAATCAGGGCGCAGGCCTGGACAACCGGAACATCCCTGGATTTGACCCCATCAACCATCAGCTGACCAATGCCGGGATAGACGAACACCACTTCGACCACGACTACTCCGACGACGAGATAAGCCAGATTGAACGCCACCACAGTGACGATCGGAGCCCATGCGTTGGGCAACGCATGCCTGAGTACGATTGTCATGGGCGACATTCCCTTGAGACGCGCCATGTCGATATAGGGGCTTGCCAGCATGTTGATGATCGCCGCTCGTGTCATGCGCATCATATGGGCGACGATGACGAGCGTAAGCGTGATTGCCGGCAAGGCTACTCTCCAAACATGCTCCCAGAACGGCGTCTGGTCGTTCACATTCGACAATGTCGGGAACTTGGGAACTGCATTGAGTATCCAGTTCAATGAGACCGCAAGCCAGTGTGGCAGTGATTGTGCGAACTCGGATCCGATGAACGTGTCGCGCGAGATGACGAGGTAGGCAAGCATATAGGCGACGAAAAACTCCGGGAACGAAATCGTTGTCAGCGTCACTGCGTTCACCAGCCGGTCGAACCAGCCATTGCGGTAGAGCGCAGCGAGGATGCCCAGTCCCAGGGCCAGCGGAACTGCTATCAGCGCGGTCATCGATGCAAGGAACATCGTATTGTAGAGGCGTGGCGCGATGATCTCGGCGACGGTCCGCCGGTACCCGGTGCGACTCGCGAATGAAGAGCCGAAATCACCGTGGAGCATCTGCCCGACCCAGACGAAGTAGCGCTCGACAGGCGGACGGTCGATGCCGATTTCTCGCTGGAAGGCGGCGACCGTTTCGGGTGTCGCGGATTGCCCGAGCATCGCCTTGGCGAAATCGCCCGGCAGCATTGCAATCGCAGAGAAGATAATGATGGACACGATGAACAGCGTGACCAGGCCGAGGCCAAGGCGTTGCAGGACCGTTCTTGCGACGGGGTTCATTTGCACGCGTTTCCCGTTGCCGTCGCTGCCCTGCCACACCAGGCAGGGCCCGCGGCTGCACGCCGGAGCCCAATAGCCATCGCGGGTCCGGCCCGCAATCTCACGCAGTGGCGATCCACCAGCGTTCGGCCATCTTCAATCCATCATTCTCCCAGTTCGGCGCCACTTCGCCATGTGCGAGCTTGTTGGATTTGGCGCTGACGAAATTATTGAAGACCAGCACGATGCTGCCGCCATCATCGTGGGTCAGTTGCTGCATCTCGGCATACATTGCCGCCCGCTTGGCCTCGTCCGTTTCGGCGCGCGCCTGGACAAGCAACTCGTTGAAGCGGGGATTCTTCCAGAACGACTCGTTCCAGCTGGAGTCTGCGGCAAAGGCTTGCGTGAACATCCAGTCGGCTGTCGCGCGACCGCTCCAATACGAAGCGCACCAAGGTTTCTTGAGCCAGACGTTGTCCCAGTAGGCGTCCTCGGCCTCACGCACGACGTTTACGTCGATGCCGCACTGGGCTGCCGTCTCGCGGATGAGCGCAGCCGCATCCACCGCGCCTGCAAAAGCGGCATCGGCGACCGAGAGGTCCACCTTCAGTTTTTCCATTCCTGCCTTTTTCAGGTAATGCTTGGCTTTTTCCGGATCGAAACTGTGCTGCGGCTGCGGATTGGTGGCGAATTTGATCGCCGGCGCGATCGGGTTGTCGTTGGCCACGGTGGCGTGACCGAGAAAGATTTTGTCGACGATCTCCTGACGGTTGATCGCCCATTTCAAAGCCATTCGGACGTCCGGATTGTCGAACGGCGCCATCGTGACATTCATCGGTAAGGTATAGTGCCCATAGCCGGTGACCTCGACGATCTCCACCTTGGGGTTGCGTTTCAGCATGCCGAGTGTCTTGAGGTCGGCGCGGCCAATATAGTCCACCTCCCCTGTCGATAGCGCGGCCATGCGGGCGGCGAGATCGGTGATGGCGATGAACTCCACCTCATCGAGGTAGGGTTTGCCATTCTTGAAATAGTTCGGATTGCGCTTGAGTTTGGCCGAAACGCCGGGCTGGAAATTCTCGAGCACGAAAGCTCCGGTGCGAACGCCCGATCCCCAATCCGCCTTGCCGTCCTTGGACGGCATGATGACCAGATGGTAGTCACTCATGATGTAGGGGAAATCGGCGTTGCCGCTCTTCAACGTGAAGACAACCGTCTCCGGGCCATCCGCCTTGATGCTCGCCACAGGCTCAAGCAGTGGCTTCGCCGCCGACTTGGTTTCGTCGCCCATATGATAGCGCAGCGAAGCCACGACGTCGTCCGCCGTGACATTCTTGCCATTGTGGAAGGTTTCGCCCTTGCGTAGCTTGAAGACCCAGGTTTTGGCCCCGTCCGACGATTCAAAGCTCTCGGCAAGGTCCGGTTGGACGTTGCCTTTCGCGTCGACCTCGGTGAGGCTGTTGGACATCGAGCCCGAGAACGCGGTCTGTGTGAACGTATCCAGGTAGCCGGCTGGATCGATCGAATCTGTCGTTGCGCCATGTGCCATGCCCAGCTTGGCGAAGCCGCCCTGCAGCGGTTCGGCCCGCGCCGTGCTGACGAAGAGCTTGTCCGCAGCGGTGAGCGTCAGCCCAGCGGCCAGCCCAAGATGAATGAAGTCGCGACGGGAAATCTTGCCGCGACCAATCAGGCTTTGAGCGATACCAAGCTTGTATTCAGATTCTGACATTTGACTCTCCCATTGCGGATTTTCCGCGTTATTGTTCGTCACGCACCCTGTGTAGAAATCTGCTTGTTAGCTGCGATCACCCTTTCTTCTGACTGCTCAAATCAGCACCTCAATCAGGCCGTCACATAGATGCTGCCCGCCTCGACAGTGACTGGAAATGTGCGCGCGCGAACGGACGGATCGACCAGGGCCGCGCCTGATTTGATGTCGAATTCCCAGCCATGCCAGGCGCAGCGCACGATCTCGTTTTCGCGGTGATAGATGAATTGCGCCTCTTCGACCGGTGCAGTTGTTCCGCATTGCGGCCCCTCGCAAAGCGGAGCTCCACGGTGCGGACAAACATTCAGCAGCGCGTGGAATGAATCTCCGATGCGAAAAACGCCGACCGAAAGGCTGCGGATCTTGGCGATGAAGGGAGATCCGGTTTCGATCTCGTCGACTCTGCAGATGTATGTCTTCTCGGGCATCGTGTGCTTCCTCAGGCGGCATTCGCCGCTTGCGCGCGAGGGATGCGCTTGTAGACCTCCAGCGCGTTCAGCCCCATGATCTTGCTCTTCCAGGCAGGAGGGATTTGCAGCGTGTTGGCATCGTCGTAGTCCCAATGCGGATAGTCGGAGGCAAACATCAGCGTGTTTTCACCGTCCATCGCCTCGAGAGTGGACCAGAGATGCTGAATATTTGCGGGCTGCTCCAGCGGCTGTGTGGAAAAGCGGATGTTGCGCCGGCAATATTCGGAAGGCAGCATCTTCAGCCATGGCGTCTCTTTGCGCAGGGCTTTGTAATCTGCGTCCAGGCGCCACAGCACCGACGGCACCCAAGCGACGCCGCATTCGATGACCACGAAGTAGAGGTCCGGCCATTTTTCGAAAACGCCATGCGCAATCATGCTTGCGACATGCGAAATTGCCGACATGTGCAGGATAGCATGGGTCTCCCAGAAGAATGTCGTCGGCGCAGGAGCGATCGCAGTCGAATTCACGCCGCCATGGCCGCCCAGATGTATGGCAAAGGGCAGCCCCACCTCGGCGCATGCTTCGTAGATCGGATGGTAAAACGGATCGCCATAGGGCTTGACGGAGCCTTGCGAGGCAAGAACCTGAACCATGCGCGGATGATTGCCCAGGCGGCGTATCTCGGCGGCCGCGAGCTTCGGATCCTGTGGCGCGATGATGATCGAGCCCATGAAGCGGTCGTCCTTCGGCAGCCATTGGTCGATCTGGTAGTCATTATAGGCGCTGACGAGGGCGCTGGCATAATAGGGATTGGCGAGAGTAGAAGCCTCGATCGGCTCATCGCCAGTCAGGATCGCCACATCGACCTTGTACTTGTCGAGGTGCTTCTCCTTCATGATGAGATAGTTGTCGGCTTCCGTCTTCGGACGGACGTCCTTGCGGGAGAAGTCCTGCGGATGAAACCAGGGACGATGGCCATGCGGGAAGGCGCCAACGGGACCTGTCTTCTCGCCTTCGACGAACATGTCCTTCCATAGGCCGGAAAGGTAAGGCTCCAACACGGTCGCGCTTGACCAGTAATTGTGACAATCGCAGTCGACTATGAACACGTTGCTCAGCTCCGTAGCTTCAGCCTGGTCGATCTGCCGGCCGATTTCACCGAGTGCAGCTTCGGTCTTGAGTATTGTTTGATCAAGCTTATGATCCTGCGCAATATGATCGACTTTTTCGATCGGAGGTCGCGTGCAGCTAGATCACATCGAAACCTTTCTCGACATCATCGAGTCGCGAAACTTCAACCGCACCGCCGATCGGTTGGGACTGACCCAGTCGACGATCAGCACCCGCATCAAGAATCTGGAGAGTGCGATCGGGTCGGAGCTCTTTCAGCGCGGGCGCGCCGGTGCTGAGCCGACAGCCGCAGGGCGGCGGTTCGAGGCCTACGCCAGGTCCTTGCTGTCGACCTGGTCGCAAGCTCGACACGACGTACGAGCGTTCAACCGCTTCGAGGGCACCTTGCGCATCGCCGCACAGGTGGGCATGACCCGCTCGGTCCTGCCCGGATGGGTCGAGACATTGTGCCAGGCGCTTCCAAAATCCTCGATCCATGTCGAGTCAGATTATTCGAACCAGATGGTCAGCGACCTAAGCATGGGAAATCTGGATATCGCCGTCCTTTATGCGCCTCGCTACCTGCCTGAGATCGCCTACGAACATCTGATGGTGGAGGAATATGTGATGGTTTCGACGGCTGCCAGAACGCTGTCCGACGTCGACCCTGAAACCTACATTCGCCCGGGCTACACCGCCGTGCTGGAAAAGACGCACGCAGAACTGCTGGCCCAACTGGCGATCTGCCGGCTTTCGACAGGATCGGAAACTCTTGCGGAGATCATGCTGCGGCGAACGGGCGGCACCTGCTACATGCGCAGCGATGATGCGCGCAGGTTCACAGCTGAACTTCCATCGTTCCTCGTCGAGGGCGCGCCGACGCTGCACCAGCCAGTCCATACCGCGATACTTGCGCGCCGCAAACACGAACCCATTATTCGTAAAGGCATCCGAGCTCTCCAGGTGGCGGTCATGTCACTGGAAGTTTAATCGAAATTGCCGATCATAAAGGTAGGATTGCGCGGCTGTTAAGCGGGTTTTGAAATGGCATCTTGGCTCGACTTCAAACCCGAGTTGAATGATGAATGCACACGCGGCCTTTGGGCCCTCCGGCTTCGTCCCGACGAAGCGTCATCGGCAGTGGGCCCAGAGCACGCCGCAACTTGTGCTCTGCCGGCGCGTGATCGACGAAACGCACGATGTGAAAACATTCGTTCTCACACCCGCTTCAGATCGGATGTTCTGCTTCAGCGCTGGCCAGTATGTTTTGGTGCACCTTACGATCGACAGTGCCGCAGTGACGCGCTCCTACTCCGTTTCGTCACCGCCGACGCGACCGCTCGACCTTCAGATCACCGTGAAACGGACGCCGGGCGGGCTCGTTTCGAATTGGCTGCATGACAATTTGAAGCCGGGCGATGGGATCGAGATCGAAGGGCCGCTCGGCTCGTTCAATCTCGACGATCTGCCGCACGGAAAGTCCCTTTTCCTTTCGGGTGGCAGCGGGATAACGCCCGTCATGTCTATGCTGCGGGCACTTACCGACCGCGCAGCCGACCAGGATATCCGCTTCATTCATAGTGCGAGAACGCCGGACGACATCATCTTTCGGCTAGAACTGGACGCACTTGCCGCTCGCTTTCCCAATGTTCAAGTGACTTGCATTTGCAGTCGGGAAGACCCAGCCTGGACGGGTCCAACTGGACGCATTAACAGTCAGATGCTTCTCAATCTGGTTCCCGATCTCCACAGCCGCACCGTCTTTGCCTGTGGGCCGGAATCCTACATGAAGGCGGCACGCGGCTGCCTGGATGGGATCGGCCTCGCCCCTTCACAGTATCATGAGGAGAGCTTCGGAGGCGGCAACAATTCGCGTTCGGTACTGGCTTCAGAGATTTCGTCTTCGGTCCGCTTCGCCCGCTCCGGCATTGCGCATCACTGCGCGCCTGGAGAGACCTTGCTCGAAGCGGCGCGCCAATGTGGCGTCTACGTCCCGACCGCCTGCCAGCAGGGAGTTTGCGGTACGTGCCGGATCGCCAAGCTGTCCGGCGAAGTCGTCATGGATGACCTAGGCGGGCTGACCTTGGAGGACAAATCGGCAGGCTACGTCCTGGCGTGCTGCAGCTGCCCACAAGGCGACGTTTGGCTTGATCTCTAATTGTCGCATCCGCATCGCGGGACGAAATCGGGGCAGGCTTTGCGTTCCACGAGCAGGCCATACTACTGCAACCGCAAGTGATTAGCGTTTCGGAACCTTTTTCCGCCTACCACTTTGACCAGCGAGATCGTCTCGTGCACGATCGCTAGGGAACGAATGCCCAATTGGCTGCCTTTGCAACCATGACAAAGGCAAGTGGTGGTCAGCCCAGCCGGCTTCGCAGCTACTCGGATGCGGTGGCGAACTCGGTGACTTACAGCATCAAACGATGTCTGCCCGACTCGTAAAGTTGTCCGAGCCGAAAGGTGACGTCCCGCCAAACTAATAGGAAGCCGATCTGACAACAGAAGGCAAGAGCTCCTGGATCATCCCTTGCCGGCGCGGTCCGCCTGCGGCCACCCGATGCTTCGCAATTGAATAGTCGCTTCCCTCAACTCGCAGGGGACTCCCGGCGTCGGATTGAGGCAGGCCTAAGTGTTGGTAGCGGCCTTAGTATAGAGGCAATGACTACGCTCTCAACTTGGAGCGCCCAAACAGAGCCACGGAAAAGCCGTTCATCAGAACCCGGATCGCATGAGATCCGGAGCGTCCACTCTCCGCCACCGCAATCGAAATCCGCTGTTTGTGAATATCCAAACCAACAAATCAGGTATCTTCCATGAGGCACGTCTCCTATGCATGAGCCCTGTGCCGGCCAGCCGGCTTAACTACTTGCCTTTTTTAAGGGTTCGGCGCCTCGATGTTCCGGCGTAGGCGGGGCGCTCGGCTCCCAGGTCTTTTGCTGACTTGTCGTCGCGCAAACCTTTGAACGCAGCCTGCCTAACATTGCCACCGCGTGTCCAGCCCGCCATTTCGATTTCTGCTACAAGTTCCGGTCTGGTCCAAAATACGGCCGGATCTTCTTTTGGGGCTCCATTGCCGGTGAAGGGCGACGTCTTATCCTTGGCAGCCTTTAGACGTGGGAGAAGCTGCTTGACCTTCGTCTTACTGTAGCCCGTTCCTACCCGGCCAATGTAGGCGAAATGGTCACCGCGATTGACGCCAACCAACAACGACCGAAACTTGCCGTTGGTGGATGACCACCCCCCGATAATCACTTCATGGCCAGACCGACATTTGGATTTCGCCCAGCCATCGCTTCTGCCCGACACGTACACCGCATCGATCTTCTTCGAGATGATGCCCGCAACTCGCAGGGCCGCATGACCGCTATTTGCGAAGTGTTCCACATAACGGACGAGCTGACTGCCCTCCCCATGATGAACATTCCTTAGCATCTGTTTCAGGCGCTCCTTCCGGGCGCAGAGCGGCATTTGCCGCAAATCGCCAGCGTCATCGAACAACATGTCAAAGGCAAAGAAGACAAGGTCATTGGTTCTCGTCAGCGACAAAGCGGCCTGTAGGGCGGAAAAATCCGGCGCTCCGTTTTCGCCATGCGCCACGATCTCGCCATCGATGATGACATCGGGAAGGCTTGACGCCTCTTTTGCAATTGCCGCAAACTTGTAGGTCCAATCCAGGCCTTTGCGCGTCTTCAGCGTGACGGCGCCGGCTTGAACACGCAGCTGGATTCGATAGCCGTCGAGCTTAATCTCGTGGACCCAATCGCGCCCACCAGGGGGTCGGGACAGGGTCTCGCACATTTGAGGGGCGATGAACTCCGGCATTCTTGCCTCGGCAGTGCGCGAGGCAGCTTTCCGGTGGGGCTGGGACGGCTTTGCTTTTTTGGTAGCACGCTTGTCCCTGGGGGCGCCCGGGTTACTGTCCCACACGACGCCGCCACTGCCTGCTGCGAAGCCGCTCATCGCAAAAGGTTTTGTGCCTGCACGCTTTCCGGCGCCGATCGTCGCCACAGTTCGGCCGGAGGCCTCCGCCAAGACCGCTTCGCCATCACCGTCGCGAGCTTGTTGATCGCTATGCTTGATCAGTAGCCAGTTTGATCGTTTTGCTGCCATGGTGCGCCGAGCATGCGTCCTCGTGGCGGCAACGACGGCAAATGCGGTGAAGAAGAGAATGCCTGGATCGGCGCCGCCACCTGACACTGAGCCGGCAACTATGCTGGCGAGGGAAGCGTTTCTGACGCTCGTCACGACTGCATCGGTCTCCGGGTCCACCCATTTGCGTACCCGGCCCATTCCGCGGACGACGACACCGAGCATGATGGTCATCAGGAGCGATCCGAAGACGCCAAGCTGGGACAGAACTGCGATCGGCCAGCTCGATGCCCTCGAACTGCCGAAACCGACGCCAAGGCCACTGGTGTCCAGGAAGGATTGCAGGCTCTTGATGTTCCAGTAGGTGCGCTCCTCGCCGGAGGCAGAATCCGCCTTGTTGATAATGGTGGCGTTTATTAGCTTGACGAACGGTTCTAGGACCTCGGCATTGTAGAGGCTGATGCCTATTATGGCCACCACGCCTGTGGCCATTAGCGCGGTTATCAGTATCTCCTCGCGCTGAACCTTCCCCCTGAGGACCGAAAGCAACGTCGAGAAGGCGACCGGAATGCACAGGAGAATCAGACCAGCGTAGGCGGTCGATGATGTCGACAGAATGGTCAGGAAGAGCAGGACGCCTGCCAGCCACTGGGCAAGGCGTGATTTAGTCTTTCTCCAGTACGTGTAGCAGAATGCCAAGCAGGCGAGGGAAACGCCAGCGAAGGAAGAGGCCTCCGAAAAAGGTCCCGTGATCCGAACGAATCCTGCCTCGACCGCCTCCGTTATAAGGGCGTAGTTCGCGGTTCTGATCGGGGAGAGCAAATCTCCCGCCCCAGCGTTCTTGCCAATGAAATCGACCAGCCCCATGCCTGTGTGCAGACCGCACCACAGAAAGAAGCCGCGGCGGACCTGATCGATCCTGTTGGAGTGCAGCAGCAGCGCACAAAGCGCGATGGCGGTGAGCCCGCCAAGAATGAAGTAGCCCGTCTGGGAAACGTTGCCCGAAACCGGCGCGAGAGAAGCTTCGACGACGGCGCCGCGGGTTTTCGACTGTACGAAGACGGCGGTCTGTCCTGCGAAGAATCTTGGAAACAGCCATGCTCCGATGATTGCGTACGCTATGAGGCTCGTGAGAACCCAAACAGGGCGGATGCTTCCGAATACGCTGCCAAGGTCGAACCAGATGCGACGCCTTGCAGTAACCGCCATGACGAGCAGGGCCGCAAACATGGTGTAGATCAGTGGAGATGATCCACCTAAAAAGGTCAGGGTCATGAGGGCCGTCGCGCCGAACGCCTGGGAAGCTATCAGGCCTATGATCAGCATTCCCCTGGAATAGTAGGCAACGACCAAAATAGCCGCGCACACCAGCAAGCCCGGTAAAGAGACCTGCATTGTTGATCGGCCCTCCCGCTTGGTTTGGCCCTGGTGTGCGCACGCAGGACGCTGTCCGACGGCTCATCTTTCGGCAGGTGGGTATTCCGGGCAAGAGAGCCAAAGGGCGTAGCCTAAGATCCCGCAACTGCAGGACGCGGCAGGCACTCCTCCTTACGGTGGATACTCGGAGGCTTAACCGCCCTTGCAGCACCCCTAGCTAGACGCAGTTTACCTCATTCAAACAGACGAGGACAGTGGGCCAGCCTGCCCCTAGGGTAAGAGGTCGTTCTGTCGAAATTATCCGGGAGATAATGGAGATTACATTGAAGGTGATGGGAAATAGAAGCAGCCTCGTGATACTCCATGCAAACATTATTGCAGTTCATAAGCTCTCATCCCATAGGGGGGACATTGTCAAAGAACGAGTGGGGGAACGACGATTTTCTCGGTGTTACCGCAAAAATCTACAAACCCCATTCGGTGATATGCCGCCAGGATGACGACAACAGCGAGATATTCATCGTAAAATCGGGTTGGGCCATCCTTTACCAGGGATTACTGGACGGAGAACGGCAGATCATCGACACTCCTCTTAGGGGGGACATTGTCGGTTTCCGTGGTGCGGACGGACCCCGTCTAGCGTCACTGGCGGCCATAACCGAACTAGCCGTTTATGAAATTTCCAGTAAGGAACTGGTAGAGGCGATCTTGTCGGACGGCCGCCTCGGCAAGAAGATCGCCTACTCCCTGGCCCGCCTGAACGCCATCCTTGCCGAACATCTTATGAATACCGGGCGGCGGAACGCGATGAGGCGCACGGCCCATTTCCTGCTCGAGTTGGAGGAGAGGCTCTCCATGGTTGGGCTGTCGGCCCATGGAAGATATGATTGTCCCCTTACCCAAAATGAACTGGCCGACATTCTTGGAATGACCACCGTTCACGTCAACCGAACATTAAGGGAACTTCGCAAGGCCGATCTCGTCTCTTTCAAGTCAGGCCATGTAGAGGTGATCAACCGCAAGAAGCTGGTTGAAACAGCCGGATTCGATAAAGAGTATCTCAGGTAACGGGTATCTCTGTTCGAGCGGCAGCGCATCGGCCATCAGTAAATTTTCCGCTGGGAGACACGACGTTTGCGGACAACTGGTCGTGCGCCGCATACCTGGCAGGGCCGCGTATGTCTCGACGGCGGCAGCCGCGACGGCAACACGGTCTGTCGCGAGGACCGGCGCACTGCCGAAATATCTGCAAGTGCCCACATAGTACGGGTAGACCAAGCGTTCTCGAGCTAAAGCGTTGGGCCGCTTGGCCATCGCCAGCAGGCAGTCGAACGTCGATCGCTAGTGCCTGCGGCGGTCCATGCCTGCGTCTTCAGCCAGATTGCAGTCCAGCTCGGCATGGGATTGTCTGAAAATTATGAAAAGACAACCTATGTTAGAGACTGCTTAATAATAAACCTTACACTTCCCAAGCTGGTCTCGCTGAGGGCGGAGAACTGCAAAAGGGTTTAGTGGGGTAATCGAGCCTCGACCTTTCACAAGGCGTGGTATCAAACCTTCAATGCTAGGGAATGAGGATACTATATCGGCCGCCGCAAGGCGGCTTGTTCGGGAAAGAGTGGGTATTGATATGGATTCCACAGCAGAACTGCATAACTACACTTCGGCCAATCGGTCAGGAGTTCCGTCCGACGGAACGGAAAGCGTCCGCGGGCAAGCAGGCAGGGAATGTCTCCTCATCCTGGACGGAAGAGCCTTAGACCGCGAGTGTCTCGCATCGGCTCTCGTGGACCACGATCTCGGCATGCAGGTCGTCGCCATGGGTTCGATCGGCGAATGGCGCGTGAAGAAGGGTTCGGCCCTTCCCCTTGCAGCCATACTCTTCAACCTTGGCGGCCGGAAGGTCACCGATCATGGCATCGCAGACGAGATCAGTCATATTTCGTCCGAGTTCAAATCAGTTCCTGTGGTCATCCTGGCCGACACCGAAGAGCTTGCACAGATACTGACCGCTCTCGAATGCGGCGCACGCGGCTACATTCCGACCTCAGTCGGTATCGACGTCTGTGTCGAGGCTATCAACCTTGCGGCAGCGGGCGGCATCTTCGTGCCAGCGAGCAGTGTCCTTTCCATGCGGCACCTGATAGATTCGGGCAGTCGCGACACGCAGCCTTTGACAGGCATGTTCACGCTCAGGCAGGCCGAGGTTGCCCAAGCGCTTCGGCGCGGCAAGGCGAACAAGATCATCGCCTACGAACTGAATCTGCGCGAAAGCACCGTGAAGGTCCACATCCGAAATATCATGAAGAAGCTGAAGGCGACCAACCGCACGGAAGTCGCCTACAAGGTCAACGATCTCCTCGCGGAAGGAACTCTGGCTCAAGAGTGACCCAGGCATAATGCTGCCTGCCTTGGGTCCCGGAAGTCGAAGGGCCTCCGTCATGGGTCTTCGGCACGATCGTCAGTTTGCCCAGTTGAGCGTAAGTCGGGTTAATTGCTGCCGCGGAATCGGCCGCTCAATCTGCAGTCTAAGCAGGCTCGGGATAGGTGTGTCTGCCAACCCATCGTATGGCCTCCTCGATCGTGTCGAAATTCTTGTGCTGCCCGCTCAGCAGCCCGAACCCCGTCTCGAGAAACCATTTGCCTTTCGTGGAGTAGACTTCCTCGTCGATCTGGGTAAGGACCGCCACCAGTTGGTCGCGTTTCCACACCAGAACTCCGGCTTCTCCGCCCTCGACCGTTCCGATCCGGACTTCGCTGAACGACAATCCAGAAGCTATTTTTGCTTTGCCCATTTTGATGTGAACCCCTCAAATTCAAAATGGTAGTAAAAATTCGGTATATTTAATGTATGTATTCTTTTTCTTATCAACTCAGGCGGTGAATACAAGCTGTTTCACTCGATCAATTCGTTGATCCACCCTTATTCACAGGAGAATATGGGCCAACTGCTAAAGAATTTTGATCTTCCGGAGCGTGAAGGCCTCGGCGAAATGCTCTGGTGCTCGGCATTCCATTCCGCGCAACCTCGCAAGCCCGGCGAATGTCTCGCGGTCGAACCAGTCCTTGGAGCGCTGCGTCCCGAAATGTTCGTAGAGGAGCTCGATCTTGCGCTTCAGCACGTCGGCCGTGAGCGGCACGTAGGCATTGGGCTGGCAAAGGTCGCCATCCCATTTCGGGATCTCGTACTCGAGCACTAGATGATCGCGGAAGACGTTCCAGGTCAGTTGGTTAACCTCCCGGTGGTCCTGATGGGCGTCGAACCTAGCGTGGGTTAACACCACGTCGGGATCAACCCGTGATCTTACATCCGTCAGCCACTGCTTGATCGATCGGCTATGGGCAGGGAAGTAGCTGTCTTCGAAATCCGCAACGTCGACCGTGGACGAGCTCGATCCTTCGAGGAACGCTTCGGCCGAAGCCCTGGCTTCCGCGACCCGTCGACCGCCTGCGCTCAGCACGCACCAGCGGACGTCTAGTTTGACGCCCGACGCGATCAGGCCGAGTATCGTGCCTCCCGCACCGATTTCGATGTCGTCGGAATGGGCACCAAGGCAGAGGATCGAGAGTTCCTCCCCGCGACGTGCGAGGCCAAGCCCCCTCATGATACGGCCAGCAGCACATTGCGCCTGTTTTTCTCGGCGGTGACCTTCATATTCCAGGGCATGTCGCCCTTTTCGACCATGTCTTCAAGTGATTGCCAATCGCGCAGCGTGTCCATCGAACGCCAGAACCCTTCGTGCTTGTACGCCATCAGCTTGTTGTCAGCGATGAGTCGTCCGAAGGGTTCGAGAACAAGTTCCTCGCCGTCGCGTATGTAGTCGAAGATTTCGGGGCGGAATATGAAGTAGCCGCCATTGATCCAGACCTCCGACGTTTCCGTCGTGCGGAACTCGCGCACGCGGCCGTCTTCCGCGATGTCGGCCAAGTGGTATGTCAGCGGCGCGTGCACGGCAAGGAAGCAGCCGATCTTGCCGCTGGCCTCGAACTTCGCGATCATATCGTCGAGGTCGACATCGGTCAGGCCGTCGGAGTAGTTGGCCAGGAACATCCTCTCGTTCCTGACGTGATCCCGCGCGGCCCAGAGGCGCTCTCCGATGTTGCGCCAGATGCCCGTGTCGAGCAGGGTAATGCTCCAGTCCTTGACGATGTCGCCAAGCAGCTTCACGTCCTGGCCACCATGCGTGACCACGCAATCGGAAAAGGTCTGTGGCCGGGTGTTCAGAAAGAAATCCTTAATGACGGTTGCCTTGTAGCCCAGGCACAAGACGAATTCGTCGTGTCCGTAATCGCTGTACCACTGCATGACGTGGCGCAGGATCGGCTGCTGGCCGAGCGGAATCATCGGCTTCGGTATGCTTTCGGAATAGTCCCGGATCCGGGTCCCGCGGCCTCCGCAGAAAAGGATGACTTTCATCTTGGTAACTCCGATGAATCGATCACTGTCACGAAAGGAATTGGCACCACGAATTTCGCGCCCCAAGCGACGACATGGTGCATCTGCTGGACGATCTCGTCCTTCAGGTTCCACGGAAGGATTAGGATGTAATCTGGCTTGGCCTGATCGATCGCGTCGATGGGCTTGATTGGGATGTGCATGCCCGGCGTGAAGCGGCCGTGCTTATATGGATTGCGGTCCACCGTGAAATCGAGGAAGTCGGTGCCGATAGCGCAGTAGTTGAGCAGCGTGTTGCCCTTGCCAGGCGCGCCGTACCCGCAGATCCTCTTGCCTTCGTTTTTAGCCGAAATCAGGAACGCTAGGAGATCTCGCTTCGCGCGCTGCGCCTTGTAGCCGAAGGAGGTGTAGGTCGTCATTACAGTCAGCCCGTGCCTCTTTTCACGGTCGAGGAGTTCGCCGACATTGTGATCCACGGCCCAGCTGCTGACCTCGTTGGCGAGATAAACACGCAGCGAGCCGCCATGGGTGGGCAGTTCCTCGACATCAATGAGCCGCAACCGGTGGCGGGCCGCCATCAGATCGATCGTCAGCAGCGAGAAATATGAAAAATGCTCGTGGTAGATGGTATCGAACTGGTTCTCGGCCATCAGCCGCTCGATGTGCGGGAACTCGAGAGTGATTACGCCCTCTGGTTTGAGAAGGATTTTCATTCCCGCGACGAAGTCGTTGAGGTTCGGCACTTGCGCCAGGACGTTGTTGCCAATGATGAGATCGGCGTGAAGCCCTTCGGCCGCCATTTCATTTGCCAGCCGCGCTCCAAAAAAGTCGACTCGGGTAGGCACGCCCTTCTCGACTGCAGCGCGCGCAACGTTGGCCGCCGGCTCGACGCCAAGCACGGGAACGCCGAGCGGCAGGAAGTGCTGCAGCAGGTAACCGTCGTTGCTTGCCAGTTCCACCGCAAAGCTGTGAGTTCCAAGCCCAAGCCGCTTCGTGATCGCCTCGCAATAGGCTTTCGAGTGGGCTACCCAACTTGTCGAGAAGGAAGAGAAGTAGGCATATTCGCTGAAGATGGTCTCGGGGCTCATGTACTCCTTGAGTTGCACCAGGTAGCAGCTGTCGCAGACCAGTACTTTGAGCGGGTAATAGAGTTCCATCTGGTCGAGCTGGTCGGCCCGCAGGAAGCCCTCGCAAGGAGGCGACATGCCTAGATCAACTAGCGTGTGGCACAGGCGCGATCCGCAAAGTCTGCAGCTGGCAGTCCGGCGTGCCCCGTTATGCTCGCGAACGATTTCGACAGCCTGAATGTTCATTCCGTGCTCCTGTCCCGCCGGTTTGAAAAGACGGAGACCCATTGGCCTGACCAAGAACCTTTGCCGCCGCGCTCCGCAGGAGGTGCTTCTTTTATGGCAGCGGCAGCTTAGGACGGTGCGCGCGCGGGTTCGATTTGCCAATCCGTTGGGTTGCCTTAATCCTAATAGGCAAACCGTAGGGGCAGTGAAGCCGCCAAGACCCTCGATCGGGTAAGCGACCGGCCCGGCATACCGCCATCGGAGAAGCCACCTAAGACTTAGGTAGCTCTTCCAGCCCGAGCGGGCGATGCCAACAATTGGACTGCCGGTCCTTACCCGGCAACTGGGGCTAAGGTTGACATGCAGTTTACCGAAACGGAGCTGAAGGGTGTCTGGCTGATCGAACCGACGCCGGTGATTGACGACCGCGGTTCCTTCACCCGCCTGTTCTGCGAAAAAGAAATGGCTGATTGCGGGCTGGCGACGCGCTTTGTCCAGCACAGCCGCGCTCATTCGGTCGAAAAGGGAACCCTCCGGGGGCTGCATTATCAAGAGGATCCGTATGCCGAGGTAAAGCTTGTCTCCTGTGTCCGCGGCGCGATTTTTGATGTCGTCGTGGACTTGCGCCTGAACTCGCCGACGCGCTACAGCTGGCTGAGTTTCGAGTTGACGCCCGAAAACATGAAACAGGTCTACATCCCTGCCGGGTTCGCCCACGGGCTCCAGACCCTGACGAACGATGCCGAGGTCTCGTATCTCATATCGCAGTTCTATACACCCCACGCATCGAAAGGCGTCCGCTACAGCGACCCCGCCATTTCGATAAACTGGCCTTTGATGCCGACCTCCATGTCGGAGAAAGACAGGACGTGGCCGCTGGTCAAGAAGCCGGTCCCCTAATGAACCGAAAGACTGGAAGCGAAAGGTTCAACAGCGCTCATGGAGGCCCCTCGGCCAGGAGACCGTGATCTGACAGTAATCTCGCGGCGGCGGCCAATTCCCTGAATGGCAGACCCGAGCACTCCGCCATGGAAAGAAGCGAATGCTGTCCGTCGGCGAGATTGAGCACCCAAAGCAGGGACATCGAGGTTGCTCCCGAAGACTTCTGCCCTCCCAGGGCTGCGTAGAGGCCGCGTCTGCCGAGCTGTGGTTCGCCCTTGGGAAAAAGGTTCGAAGGCGTCCAGTCCCCTTCGACGATGTCGATCACATCCGTCAGAATCCGGAAGGAGTCTTCCAGGTGCTCCGGGCCGATGAAGTCGAGATTGTCCGCCGACGTGTGGTATTCGGGGAAGGTGCCGTGGACGCTTCGCTGAAACATGCCGACTGGAAGATTGAAGCCCGGCGAACAATATTGCCTCTCATCATAGCCGTAAGGGGAGAAATCCATCAACTTTGCCCCTGCTTCCTGCCCGAGCACATGGGCCATGGCACGGTCGATGAAGGCGTCGCCCTGACGACTGCGCTTATATGCCGGGCTAGCGGCATCGCCAACGCATGACAGCACCAGACCGTGGTCGATCAGATGTGTCCGGTCCTCGTTGAGCGACAGCCATGCGATCGAGCCGATCGTGCCCGGAGCGAACAGGAAGCGGTAGCTGTATCTTGTTTTCCTTGCCTTCAGGCGTCTAGCAAGGGTTGCCAGCAGGGCCAGGCCTGAACAGTTGTCGTTGGCCAGTGAGGGGTGGCAGATGTGTGCCGAAAGAAGGAATTCCCGCTCCGTCTGCCCGCAGTGCAGGTATTCGCCGTAAGTGAGACTGCCGTCCTTGAGTTCGGCATCGATCTCCACGCGATAGAGCCCGTCGGGCATCTTGGCGACACGTTCGTAGGCAACGCAGAAGCCCCATGCCGGGGCGTAATAGCAGGTGCGGTAGGGGATCACCTCTGGCTGTTCAGGCAGCGTATGGATGTGCGGCCGCAGTTCGTCGAGCGGCAGGACTCCCTTGAAGGGTACGCTGTAGTTGACGACGTGCAAGTTGGAGTCGGCGAAATCCACGACCGTTTTCCCGTCCGGGCCGGTGATGCTCGCCGAGCGGATGTTCCACTCCCTCGGAACAGTCCAGTCGAGCACCTGCGTCCCGGTGGGCACTTCGTGCCTTTCCAATTCAACGTGTCCCGATAGGATATCCAGCGTTTGTCGCACCCCGTCTCCGGTGATGCTCCTGCAGATCGGAAAGAGACGTTCGACCAAGGCATAGATTTCCTGGCCAACGCCGAAAGAAGACGGCGGCGGCCCGAGTCCGTAGGGGTTCAGGTGTTCCATTCCGATTACTCGGCTGCGACATCCAGCGTTGTCGAACGTTCAGCGACCCGCATGCGCCCGACTAAAAGTCCCTTGGCCAAAAGGTACCGGATATGGCCGATGCGCTGGAAGCGGGGCCCCTCGAATTCCTCGAGAGTAACATTCGACTTGCGGTAAGCTTGGTAAAGCTGCTCGGCACCCTTACGCGCATCCCATTGCGGTTTGAAGGCAGGCAGGGTACGCGCAATTTTGTCGAAGCTGACGCGATAGGATCGTTTGTCGGGTCCAGCATCGGACGCGAATTCGAGTCGGCAGCCCGGCACGACCTCGGCGACGATCTTGGCTATATCGCGGATCCTGTAATTGTGATCCGTCCGACCCACATTGAAGGCTTCGTTGTGAATGATCTCGCGCGGTGCTTCCAGTCCGGCAATAAACGCCCTGGAAATGTCCTCGATGTGGACGATCGGCCGCCACGGTGTCCCGTCGGATTTCAGGAGGATCACCCCTCTGGTAACGGCCCAGGCGACAAGATTGTTCAGCACAATGTCGAAGCGGAGCCGGGGCGACAGCCCGTAGGCCGTGGCGGGCCGGAAATAGGTCGGAGAGAAGCTGCTGTCGGCCAGTTCGGAAATATCCCGTTCGGAAAGCACCTTGGACCAGCCGTAGGGCGTAACCGGCTTGAGCTCGCCCGTTTCGTCGACCATTCCGTCGCCCGCCTGTCCGTAATTGCTGCACGATGACGCGAAGAGGAAGCGCGACACGCCCGCCTCCTTGGCCGCCTTCGCGAAGCGGACGCTACCCTTGTGATTGATCTCGTAGGTGATGTCTGGATCGAAGTCGGACAGCGGGTCGTTGGAAAGAGCCGCCAGGTGAATGACGGCGTCGAATCCTTCGAGGTCGCGCGCTTGCACGTCCCTGACGTCCTTTTGGATGGACGGGACGGAAGCCTGCTCTCCTCCCCAAGCAAAGGTGCAGCGCCGGTACAGGTCGCTATCGTAGCCTGTTACCGAATGCCCAGCACGGAGCAGCATCGTCACCATCACCGAGCCGATATAGCCTTGATGACCGGTTACTATGACTTTCATCGCACACCTCTTCTCGGGCGGATATGATCACGCAGAGGCTACGTGGGCTGAGAGGAGTGGGGGAGAACGCCAATGGGCGATCAGGATGCCCCGTTGGACGAAGCCTTACCGTCGGCTACCTCTTTCGGGCGGTGAGCCCCTAGTCCTTTCGACGGCTTTTCCGTCAAAGGATGGTCGAGAGCAGGAATTCGTGCTGGACTTCGAGGCTCTCCCTGAATTTTTCGACGCTGTTACGGACCCTGCGCGCATGTTCTTTCCCGATGCGCCACAAGCCACTGCCTGATCAAGATTTCGACATCGAAGCTTTCGACGCGCTGGCAAAATTCTGACGGAACCGCTCTGACCGGGCAATTGGTCGTTCTTCAGCGCATAGCCCAGTGATATCACGGGCTTTCCCGCCATCGGGGCGGCCACAATACTGGAAGCGGATCGCCACCACGAGATCGGTCAGGGCGAGTTGGCCGAAGACGTCGCGAAGGGAATGGACGGGTGGGCACGAAAGCCCTTGGGTATCAGTTTCGCCCAGGGCCGCCAGGACCGCCTCGACCGCGGGAGTATCACCTTCGTCGCCTGTGCGAGGGCGGACATTGTAGCCGCTGGCCAGGAGGTAGGTGACGAATATCGCTACTTTGGCAAATAAGATTCAGAGATGCCCAGCCCGCGCTCCTCGAAACCGCACCAGCCGCGGTAGTTCATTACGCCGACACCGACCGTGAGCGGGTGTGAAGGGTCGGCATTGGCAGATTGCGGAACGGGCAGCGTGAAAGCGAGATCGGGATCCATCGACTCCCGGCTGGTGTCGACGCCGACGCTTGCCATGAATTCCCTCGAGGCAGTGTCCTGTAGCTCCGGTAGTCCGCCATGCGGGCCGCGCTTGTTATCAGCCATCGGCTGAGGCGATGTCCCACCGGCCCGGCACCTACACTGACAAAAGCAATGCGCGTTCCCGCGAGATGCGCTGCAAGGCACCATTTGAAGACGTCGAAGGGCATGCCCAACGGGCGGTCGCCGAAATAGTCAAGGATTCCCGTTCCAGGCACGACTATGACTTTCGCCTTGCGGATGTGCCGGACTGCACGGAGGAAATCCATCACCTTGCGGGGGATTTTCAGGAAAATGCAGTCGAGAAGGCCGGCGATCCCCTCTCCTCTCGCGATCCGGATCGGGAGCGTTTCGATGCCGAAAGTTTTGGCTACGGCTTCGGGGATCTGGCAGATGCAGAAGAGCCGCGCGTTGGGTCGCTTCTCCTTGAGGAACAGAGCATGGATTCGGGCGAGCCGTCATTGCCAAGGTTGCCGCAGCCGAACAGGCCCAAGATGGCGATGCCCGGTTCCCTGCCGCCGGCGGTTGCCGCTGCCTCGCCTTGCGGTCGTGGCAAGGCCGCGACCTCCCGTGGCTCACGTATGGCGCTCATTGGCTCTGCTCACTCAGGGTTCGGCACCGTGGAGGTTTCGCGGATGGCGGCGTGCCTGGATTTGAACTCCGCCGAAGTGATGATTCCGAAGGCCACGGCCTCACGCGTCATGGAGCCCGCACGCAACTGGCGGGCGTAGCTTTCCAGTCCGTAACCGTCCGCGGGATGGTTCAGAAGCAGCAAATACAAAAAACCGACATAGTCGCGGTCCGTTAGGCCGATCGTGGCATATCTGGTTTCGTATTCGTCCGAGCGCATCATTTCCATGATCATGTCGGCGAGTTTGGTGTCTCCGCTTTCAAGTGCCGCCGACCATTGATTCACGCTGGCCGTGTCGCCCTTGTGGCCAAGGATGAGGCAGTAGACGAAACTTGCCTGCCGCACCTGCGTGGACTGGTCTGCAGCCATGGTCTCGGTGTCGCAGTCCCGATGCGGCTTGGTCATCGGCAAAGGACCGCGGGTGAAGTCCCGTACCGTCTTGTAGGCAGGCTTCGGTTCACCGGTCACCCATTTGCCATCGGAGGGACCCACGAGCCTCACCAACCCCATATTGGCTTCGAAGCTCGGGGCCCAGTAGGTCTCATCGAGCAGTTCGTAGATGTGTGCGGCCTCGACCTTGTACTTCTCCTTGAGTTCGCGAAGCCGCGTCATTGCCTGCTTGATACCGTCGGCCTGCTGCCGCTCGCTGCGCTGACTTCCGGAAGGATTGTTGAATTCGGTGACCCAGATCGGCTTGCCATAACCAGAAATTTCGCGGAAAGCCCATTCTGGATCTTCGCCGTACATGTGCCAGACCGAGATATCCCAGGCGATCCCGTCGTGCTTCATCCGCGCGAACGCGCCGGTGTGGCCCCATCCGGCGGTGCCCAACGCCTTCCTGATCCCCGGGTCGACCTCTGTCATGCCGTCGGACAGGCCTTTGAGGACGGCGCTCACCTTCACCCAGCGCGGGCCGAAGTAGTCGAGCGTTCCCGTTCCTCCTGCCGGCCCCCATCCACATGGATATTGCGAGCCGTCGTCGCGTTTCTCACAGGGCTTGATGATGGCATAGTTCTCCATCTCGTTACCGAGTTCCCAAACCCGAATGTCGTTCTTGAACCTGGTGCCGAGGGTGACCGCCAGTCTCCGGGCATTCCCGTAGAGCTCGTCCGGGTTGTCCTTGTCCAGGTCGACTCCGGGCGTGATGAGGGGCAGGATCTCGATCCCTCTCGTCTTTCCCGCTTCGACAAGGTGGGCAAGGCTATCTACCTGGTCCTCTGCCGTGACGTTGACCCGGTACGATTTGAGGCCGAGATCCTTGATGAAATCGAGTTGCCTTTCGACCGGGATGCCCGGATAGGAAACTATTGGATGGCCATTGATGCCCCAGAGGAAATCGGCGGATGCAGGCGCAGCTGTTGCGAGCAGGCAGGCCGCAGCGATTGCAAGACGAAACGACACGGCACACGGGCCTCCCTACCCCACTTCGAAATTCGGGATAGTGGGGATTGCGTACGCTGGGCGCAATTTGCTCATACGGTTGAGTGGAAGCTCTCGTTACCGCTTTAGACGGTGTTCATTCTCTAGCCTATTTGGACGGCATGACCTTTAGACGGTGTTCATTCCCTAGCCTATTGGACGGCATGACCTTCACCCGGTTTGTCAGACTATCCGAGCGGGACGCAGAGGAAGTGAAAGATTCTCCGATTTCTGTCTGCCGGATCTCTTTAAAAGCGCGTTGCGCCTGGCAAGATTCACGCGGGGTACTTCAAGTCTCTGTTTTTGTGCAATGCTTGCGGTTGGCACTCTGGTCCGCTGCACTAATACTTGGTCCATACGAGGCGGCACGACCTCTCTTATCAGCCCGTTCAAATACCTCGGAGAATACCACTCGGATCCGAGAGAGAACATCCTTTCTCCTGAAAAGATGAGCAACGGGAGGGAGGACTGCCAAATGCGGCGACAGGCTGAAGGCGAACTTGAACAGACCAAAGGCCTCACGATACCTACCCCGGATCAGATGTGATACGGCCGACCAGTAGGCATCACAGGCCAAACTCACTCGCGCGAGCATAAGCAACTTGCCTGATTGGTTTTTGACCATGCTGTAGGACGATAAGAAGGTCTCGATGGCCATATACACGGAATCCAGTCTAAGCTTGAAGTCCTGCCAGTAAGCGCTCGAAATATTGCTCCTGTGCTCCCTTCGAATTCCCTGAATAGTATTTGTCTCAGCAACATCCCCGATACTGGCCAGCCGCATCAGCATCTCAAGGTCATTGGTGAACGGCAATTCCCTGATGTAATAGCCTGCACGTTTCTGCGCGACCGTTCGTACCAATATGAACCCGACCGGCCGTTGCAAGGGGCGGCGGCAGACATCCTCTATATATTCTGATCCAGAAATAATTGTCCAAGCCGGCGGCTCTGCAGCGGTCAACTCGGTCGGCAGAGCACTCTCGACATTAAGGATTTGTGCCCCCCCTTGCGCGACGGTCAGTGTAGGATGTTTCTCCATTATAGAGATGGCACGTGACAGACTGTCGGGCACAAGAATATCGTCGGAACAAAGTATCATAAAGTAATCCGCTCTCGCCTGGTCGATGCCTTCGTTCATGGAGGCCATAAGCCCGACATTGACCGGATGGGCGATAACTTGGATCCGCGGATCGGCGGCCGCTAAAGCACGGGCTACCTCGAGGCTGTTATCAGTCGACGCGTTGTCTATGACGAGCACGCGCAAATTCTCTACATCCTGCGACAGCACACTTTTGATACAGCCGGGCAGGAAGCGCCCGAACTGATAGTTCGGAATGACTACGTCGACGCTGGGCATGAGCACACTCCAGATTATTGCACAGCGTCGGGAAACCGCTCCGCACTAGCGATCCGACATCTTCGCACCGAGCCGCTTTCGGTGGTCAGGAAGCTTCTGCGTGGGCCCACGTTTGCATCGTAACAATAGGATAGCTACTGGTCCACTCAATCAAAAGTGGAGGGTAGCTACCGCTAATTCGGGGCCGGCTGTCAGAGTCTAGAGATGGTATGGTTTTGACACTAGGCAAATGACATTGTTCCGGAGCGCGCTGTGAACGGGGGTGCTGCATGTCACTGAGGGTCGGAGACTGGGTCGAGGTGCGGTCTAAGGAAGAAATCCTTCGTACACTCGACAAAAATGGTCGGCTTGAGAAGCTCCCTTTTATGCCACAAATGTTTCGATATTGTGGCCTCCGCTTTCGTGTTTACAAGCGCGCGCACAAGACATGTGACACGATCAACTTTGCTGGCGGACGTAAGTTATCCGGCGTCATCCATCTTGAAAAACTGAGGTGCGACGGCAACGCGTTTGGAGGCTGTCAGGCGGCGTGCCTGGTTTTCTGGAAGGAGGCATGGCTTAAGCCTGTGGACTCGCCGTCCTCGAATGGGGCTGTCTCGCTTCCGACTAAGATGGCGGACGGAAAGGGTTGCACAGAAAGCGATGTGCTGGCTGGTGCGCGCGCCAAGAATCAGCCTTTGTCGGGTGGTCCGAGATACTCATGCCAAGCCACAGAACTTCTGGAGGCGACTACCCCTCTTCCTTGGTGGGATGTTCGGCAATATGCGGAAGACTATGCATCGGGAAATGCCGGCGCATGGCGCCTCTTCGCCGGGTTCGTCTATGCAACGATATTCAGTTGCTATCATTACACGCGCCGTTTAGGCCTCACCAGGTTGTCCTTGGGTGTCAGCTGGGTTTATGACAAGGTGCAGCGCCTCTATGGTGGCGTTCCTTTCCCGCGATATCGGGGATCAATCCCTGCCGGCCAGCCGGTTCCGACTGTCAAGCTTGATCTCCAACCCGGCGAGTTGATCAGGGTTAGATCCTATGAAGAAATCCTCGCGACCTTGGATGCCGACAACAAGAGCCAGGGTCTTACTTTCGATGCGGAGATGGTTCCCTATTGCGGTCATATCTTCAAAGTCAGATCACGCGTGACAACGTTCGTTAATGAAAAGACCGGACTTCTTACCAATCTCAGAGGGCCGGCCGTTATCTTGGAGAAAGTCTGGTGCAACTCGCGGTATAGCGATTGCCGGATGCAGTGCCCAAGAGCCATCTATCCTTGGTGGCGAGAGATATGGCTCGAGAGGGCCTCTGGCGACATGACTGATCAGAGAAGGCACGCGCAGACCGCTCAAACGGAGCCAAGCGCACATGCAGCCAGTGATACATGACCGACAAGACCCCGACCGCGAAAGGCGAGCGCCGTAACCTTAAGAGCGAAGCCATTCAAAGTGGCGTTGCCAGGATGGTGAGCCAGGGCGCGAACCTGATGCTCAGGGTGGGCTACATTGCCATATTGGCACGCCTGCTCAGCCCTAACGATTTTGGTCTGGTCGCGATGGTGGTGGCACTCACAGGCATTTTGGATGTCTTCACCACCGCCGGGCTTTCCTCCGCGACCATCCAAAGGCATGAGATTTCGTTCGAGCAGGTCTCGGCCCTGTTCTGGATCAATGTACTGGTAGGGATCCTCCTCACACTGGTCTGCGCCGCAAGTGCCTACCTCATCTCCACCTTCTACCATGAGCCGCGCCTGCTCTGGATCACCATCGCGATCGCTCCAGGTTTCCTGCTTAACGCGGCCGGTGTGCAGCATGCCGCTCTGCTGGAGCGCAATCTGCGTTATGTCACCCTGAGCGGAATCGATACAGGCGCCCTGTGCCTGGGCATCATGGCCGGTGTGCTGCTGGCGTTCCGTGGCGATGGGTACTGGGCACTGATCGCCCCGACCCTTATCTCACCGGCGGTCAGCAGCCTGGGCTACTGGATCGCCACTGGGTGGATTCCTGGACTCCCTCGGCGCGGCGCCAATATCGGCTCGCTCTTGCATTTCGGTGGAATTGTCACGCTGAACGGCCTTGTCGTCTATATTGGCTACAATGCCGAGAAAGTCCTTCTCGGGCGGTTCTGGGGCGCCGGATCACTTGGATTATATGCCCGGGCCTTCCAGTTGATCGGCATTCCCACGGCGACCATCAACAGCGCCGTCGGTGCGGTACTGTTCTCGGCGTTATCGCGGATGCAGCATGATCCCGCGCGGTTACGGAACTTCTACCTCAAGGGATACTCGATCGTCATCGCGGTAACGGTTCCCATCACAATGTTCTCGTTCCTGTTCGCACACGAAATCATCACCGTGGTGCTAGGCTCGCAGTGGACGGAGGCGGCGACTATCTTCCGGCTGCTCACCCCTACCATCTTGGTGTTCGGGATCATCAACCCCACATATTGGCTGCTCATCTCGACCGGCAGGCAGAAGCGCAGCCTGTATCTGGCCTTTGCCATCGCCCCTCTCGTCATCGTTTCCTACTGCGTCGGGATTTCCTTCGGCCCCGAGGGAGTGGCTCTGAGCTACTCGACGGCGCTGCTGCTCTGGCTCTATCCCCACCTGGCGTGGAGCCTGCATCGTACGCCGGTTTCAGTCGGGGATCTGTTGCGGACGATCATGAGGCCGTGGATGTCCGGCATCGTGGCCTCGGCGGGTGCGCTGGCAGTCCAGCGCTATCTCGGCCCGGAGGTTCCTTCGCTTCTGCGGCTCGTGGCGGGAGGGGTGGTCCTGACCAGTATCTACGGATTCGTCTTGCTGTTCGTGTTGGGGCAGATCAAGCTGTTCCAGGATGTGCTGCTGAGCTTCCGAGGCGAGGCGCGGGCCGGCGCTTGAGGCAGTTGGCAATGGCGAGGCTTGGCGCGCAGGATGAATGTCTTGGCTGTGGAAACACGCCTTCGGATCGCCTGACGTTTTGGATAGATTGGCGCCGGGCGGCGAAACTCTTACTGCCCGAGAGAAGCCCCTAGGGGTAGGACATGGCTGCTATAGCAATCGTCCATAGCTATCCGTACGACGCTTTCTTCGGCGGGGACGGTGCCTATATTCAGGCCTTCGGCCAATATCTTTTGAAGTCCGGGCACGAGGTACACGGGTATGTATCCGACATAGCGCGCGGACGAAGGAGCCCAATCTGCAGGAGTGCATATGAAATAGAAGAATATTTTTCGTGGCAGGTTCGTAAAAGCATCAGGTTGGGCCGGAGGACATTTCTATCCACAGAACTGCTTGGCCTCAGAAATCTGGCCGGATCGTTCCTCGGACGGAGAGCCGCACCGGTTCCCCCAGGGACGGAATGTCCCGAGGGAGAAATTCAGTGGGTGCTGGAACGTATCGATGCACTGAGACCGGACGCAGTCATACTGTTCCATGAGGCGGTACATTTCGCTCCCTCTCTCTCTCGCAACGGTCACAGGATTTTCTCGCTCGTTGGCCATCTTCAGCACCGCAGTGGGGCGTCGCACTGGGAGGCTGGAGGAAACCATGGCGCGGGCAAAATCTTGGCTGAGGAGCAGAGACTGTCCCACTCGCTGAACGCGGCGGAGTGCGTCGGTTTCAACAGCAATGATGACGCTTCCTACGCCCGCGACCGACTCGGGGTAAGACACGTGATCCCTCTCGGCATGGGCTTCAGCAATCACGAAAAGCCGCCGGAAAGCAATGAGCCCGTCGTCCTCTTTGTTGGGAATGCCACAGACCCGAATCGTGCCGCGCTCTCGTGGTTCCTGTCGGAGATCTGGCCAGCGGTTCGAACCTTCTGCCCCACGGCAAGGTTTCGGATCGTCGGAACCATTGCCTCCACGCGTGAGGCTACGCCGGAGGCGGACGGCCTCGAGCGTGTGGGGCCGCTCCCGGACCTTGGTCCCGAATATCGACGCGCCCAGCTTGTCGTGGCTCCGCTCGTATCCGGTACTGCCGGCGTCAAGATCAAGGTGGCCGAAGCCATGTCTTACGGCCGCCCCCTCGTGACGACCTCAATAGGGGTGGACGCCGGTGACGCCCATCAACTCGATGAGGGAGCGATCGTCGCTAACGGCGCTGCAGACTTCGCGCAGGCGGTCATCGCGCTGTTGAGCAATACGGAACTCCGGCGTCAGAAATCCGAAGGTACTGCCCGTGTCTTCGCCAATCTCTTTTCTTACGATGCGTGCTATGGCCCGTTCCTGTCCTGGCTCGGCAAGGTAGGCCAGGTGGCTGAAAACAAGCCGCCTTCATAGATGGCGTAGGGAGGCAGGGCCTTCTCGAGCCTTAGTTGGATTGACGGAGCGATGTGACTCGGAGCGGGCAGGCAAAGAACACACGACTGATAGGGTGGCCGGCAGGCCCGCGGCGTCTGGTCCGTGCGGGTCGGTCCATTCGTTCATCGTGCTCTCCTGGAGATCAATCCGCGGACTGGCAGCCGCTTAACTGTCGAACTCCCCGAAATCGCCTTGGAGTGAAGAAGGGCAAGCATGCTTTCCGAGGCATGGCTTTTCGACAGCGTCTGCCTTGGCCAGCTCTCAAGCACGCAACCGCTATGTTGCCGGAGGGTGGCGGGCTGGTGCAAAACTCAATCATAATGTTGGTCCGCTACTCGGCTTCCCTGCCTTTCCTCACTCAATCCCCTTTCTGGCCATCTCGCGATCGGTGTCGTCGGCTACGCACTTGTCGTCGGATCGGGAAAAGCAGGTCCGCGTGTTGGGGGCATCGCGGCCTCCGGGGGAAATCGGCCGTCCACTCGACGACTGCAGATAGGGGGCTGCGTTTTGCACCGCTACTCCTTTAGACGGGGGCCTTCCCTAGCCTTTTAGACGGCATGACCTTCCAACCGGTGTGTCGGACTATCCGTGCCGCATCCAGGCGGCCGCGCCCGGCCTGTTGGGGAAGAAGGGCACGCATGCTTTCTGTAAAACGCGACTCCTTATGAGCACAGGTGAACGCTACGTCCTGCTCGTTACGAATTTTGTCACTGCAGCCGTAGTCTCGCGAATATTGACGCCCGAGGAGATCAGGTCTCGGTGATCGGCATGGCCATCCTGGCGATTGTCATGTCCATTTAGGGAGTTCTCCAGTTCGAACTTCCTCATCCAGCGCGACGAACTGAGCCGCGAGGATATCGGGGGCCTTCATGGTGATATTCATCCTTACGGGAATCATCGCCGCCGTTCTTGTCGCCGTTCCCCTGGCGTGGCGTCGCTTTACGGGGAGCCGAATCTTGTTTCCTACTTACGGGTCATCTCGATCTGCCTTTTCCTCGACGCCTCATTCATCCTGATCAACGCTCTCCTGCGGCGGGAAATCCTTCGGCAAGGTAGCGGCCATCAACATAACAGGGACCACGACGGGTTCCGCGGCAACAATCGCGCTGGCGTTGGCGGGCTTCACCTACATGAGCTTCGCCTGGGGCTGGTTGATCGGCAGCGGTCTTGCCGCAGGCGTCGCCCTCGCCTTGCGACCCCATTTCTGGATGTTCAAGCCGTCCCTGGTCAACTGGCGCGGAATGACCTCGTTCGGTGGATACAACGGCGTTGTCGCCATACTTTACGGCATCTTTGACGCCCTGCCCCTACTCCTGTTGGGGCGCCTCGTGTCACCGCATACGGCAGCCTTGTTCAGCAGAACCCTCTTGATCGGCCAGATACCCGACAAACTGGTCCTCGGAGGTGCCATGACGGTCGTGCTGCCCGCCTTCTCCGCCGAGGTTAGGCAAGGCAGGGATTTGAAGGGCCCGTATCTCGCCGCCCTTTCTCTTGTCACCGCACTCCGCTGGCCCGCTCTCCTCGTGCTTTCGGTTCTGGCTTACCCCGTCGTGGTCGTGCTCAGTCATCAATGGATCGAGGTCGCTCCGCTCGTGCAAGTCGTCGCAGTCGCGCTCCTCTTCTCCTTCAGTTTCGAACTCAATTACCCGGTGATGGTTGCGGTGGATGCGACTTGTTTATCCGCGCACTGATCGTCTTCCCGCTTTCCGGCATTCTCCTGTCCATAGCCGTGATCTTCGGCGGACTGCAGGCGGCCGCCTGGTGCATGCTGGTGACCTTCCTTTCCAGGCATACGTTGCCTTGAGCTTCGTTCGGCGCAGGCTGGGACTGAGACGCAGGGACATCGCTGCAGCGCTATGGAGAAGCGCTGTCGTGGCCATGGCGAGCGCGGCTGCTCCGCTGTCCGTGATCGCTTTGTCAGGCTCCGGCTTCGCCCTTTTGTTCGGGCAGGCATTCGGGGCGGGATTGTTTGCGTTGAGCGGATGGGCAACAGCATTGATTCTTACCCGACATCCGCTCTTTGACGAGATAATGAAGACCATCCCGGTATTCCGGCGAGCCAAGCTCCGCCCGGGTGAATGAGGCTTGCGCATAGGAGAATGTTCTGTCAGCAACTCCTTCGGAAACAAAAGGCTCTGCGATAGTCCTTATTTGTAACGAGAACTATTTGCTGCCGACCTTCTCGGCGGCTCTTTCGGCTGATCACCACACAGCGGCTGATGTGCCGGTCTATATATTCGTGGTCAATTCCGATCCCGGATGGGCCAGCCAGTTCGACCATGCGGTGGCGGGCACCAAGATCAGGATAGAGGCGGCTCATCTATCTCAGCTCGAGGAAGCAACCCGGTTCCACCGCGACAGATATCTGCCCGCGATCGCACTGGCTCGGCTCTGGTTCGACGGGTTGCTCGACCAGGAAATAGACAGATTCTTCTACATCGACGGAGACACGATGGTCGACGGAGAGTTGGACAGCCTCTTGGCTGTGCGGCCTTCCCCCGGAAGGATCATGGCGGCCCCGGATGTAATGCGCATGTTCATGGACGAGAAAAGCCGGGGCAAGAAGCACGAGCTCGCCTACCTGAACGGCTTGGACTGCGATGCAGACAGCTACTTCAATTCGGGTGTGATCTACACGTCGCGCGAGGCTTGGAACAGCATCGTTCCGGAGGCGCTGGAATTCCTATTCGAGCACCCTGAACGCTGCCGCTCGTCAGATCAGAGCGCGCTGAATCACGCCGCCTACGGCCGCGTTGATATGCTGCCGCTCACATACAACTACCAGAGCGAGCACATGATGGTCCTCGACCCGCGTAGGAACGGGTTCGCGCCGGCAATTTGGCACTTCACCGGCGGGCCAAAGCCTTGGGATAGGCCGGGATGGCCTTGGGACGAGTATTTTAACAGATTCCACCGGATGGCAGAGCTGCTGCTCGTAGACTGCGATGTGAAAACGCCGAAGCCGCCTGAGGCTCAGATGCGCGCGGGAATTTCGCATAGGCGGCGGACAAAAAACAGGCTCAACTGGATCTACCCATGGCGCAAGATCACGAGGAAGGCAAAAATCCTGCGACTCTTATCTGCCGGATCCCTTTAATTCCGACTTTTTCCGGAAGGGCCGCTGTTGCGCGTTTGAGCGCCTTCGCTCCGTGGCCGAGCGTGTCTGCTGCGAGAATGTCGTCGGCGCAAAGGTTCATGAAGTAGTCGGCCTCGGCCCTGTCGATGGGTTCGTTGAAGGAGACGTTGCGCCCAAGGTTTTTCTCGTGGCAAACGACTTCAACCCTCGGGTCCTGTGCCGCAAGACCTTGCCACCCCGATGCTATCGTCCGTCGAAGCGTTGTCGATGATGATCTCCCTGAGGCGTTCGACATCCTGGGACAGCACGCTGCCGACACACTCGGACAGAAAATGCTCGTAGTTGTAGCACGGTATAACGACGTCGAGGCTTGCCAATTGGCTCTCCCGCTAGCCCTTCACTGTTTTCGGCTTCCTGGCTCTGCTTGCCGCAGATTGCCAGCCGGTCAATTGCGGAACTCCCCAAAATCAGCGTCGACCTGTATCATGAGTTCGAGGTATTTCCACGCAATCCATCGCCAGGAATAACTGCTCGCCCTGGCGTATCCCTTGGTGATGAACCGCTCCCGCAACGCTGGGTCGAGCATCAGCAGGCGGACGGTTTCGGCCCACAAATGGACGTCGTCGGGATCGGCATAGAGAGCCGAATCCTCACAAATTTCGGGAAGACACGGCGAGGTCGAGGCCACGACCGGGCAGCCCGACGCCATCGCTTCGACGGCGGGTAGCCCGAAACCCTCGATCCGTGACGGGAACAGGAAGCACAGGGCGCCTTCGAGCGCCTTCTTAAAGTCGTCGTCCCCTATGCGGCCAAGGAGGACGATGTTCCCGGGCATTTCCGGGACGTACCGCAGGACCGTGTTCTCATTGACATCGCCGGGCATCCAGAGATCGAGACCCATCCCATCGAGGAGCGGGGCCAGCTTGGCGAGAAGCCCCATGTTCTTGTATTCTTGGTCCCGCCTTCCAAGACAGAGGACGTACGGCCTGCCGCGGTCCACGGTCAGTGACGATCTTGCTGCATTCCATCTCTTGGCATGGTCGCTGCCGTTGTAAGTGACGACGATGTTTTCCGCTGGCGCGATCCCGAATTTGACAAGATGGCTGCGCGAGAGTTGCGACACCGTCGTAATGCGGGCGGCTCGCCTGCCAAGTGCCGGCAAGATCAGTCGGTGCGCCCACCTGAAACCCCGCCCGTAGCTCGACGGCATGAGCCTAGTGTGCATATCATGGATGCACGCGATCTGGCGCTTCAGCACGATGGGAGCGAGGTTGCAAAAGCTTAGCAATCCTCCGGGCACGTGCCAGGGCAACTGCGCCTGCACCCACAATTGGGGAAGTCGCGGCAAGTTGAATTCGGGAACGACTCGGGTGGAGATGGCGTTGAGGCGGAAAGGTTCGGAAAGCGGACGCGGCACCACGAGATCGATCTCCAGATCGCGACCAAGCGGGTGCCCTTCCGAAATGAGGGCGTCGAGAGCCATGGTCACCTCGCTGGCGTAGCGAGCTATTCCGGTCGGTCTGAGCGTGGTGAAGTCGCCGTTTATCGTCCAACGCCGCCTCGCAGTTTCGCTGTCCGCCCACGTCCTGCCGGGATGCGCGACCAGATATTCGGGATCTTCGGCAAGCGATCTCGCCAGCACTGTGTCGGCGCTGTTTCTGTTCACCTGTTTGGGCCGTCTTGGTGGCCACTTTGTCGTATCGGTTTCGAGATTGCCCATGTCGCTCCCCCGCCCTTTCGGCGTCGCGAGCCAGACTAGCATTCTCGGGGGTGCAAGGGTCCTCAGACGTTTGAGGTAGGCACACTATCCCCCTCGCCTATCTGGATGATTCCCGGTCAGCCCCGATGACCCAATGGCCGTGATGACCGCCCGTCTTCGCGGCTGCACACTGAGGGTTAAAAAGGGGAACGCATGGCACGGCGTTGGACGATAAATGGGCGTTTTCTTTCCCAACCGACGACAGGCGTCCAGCGCTATGCGCGCGAGGTCGTCCGTTCGCTCGACGCTTTGATCGCGGAACAGGAGCCTCTCGCGCGCGGTCTCGAAGTCGGACTACATTGTCCACCGGGGTCGGGCGACATCCCCCTCGTTTCCATCGAACGCCGCGAGATCGGCAGCAGGAGGGGGCATGTCTGGGAGCAGGTGCAGCTCCCGTCATCGCTAGACGGCAGCGGACTGCTCAGCCTCTGTAACACCGGACCGCTGCTTTCCCACAAGCACATCGTCTGCATTCATGACGCAAACGTCTGGAACGCTCCGCAGAGCTATTCCATCGCCTTTAGAATAGTGTACAGGAATCTGTTGCCATGCCTCGGCAAGACGGCGTGGGGTATTTCGACGGTTTCCGATTACTCGTTGGGCGAACTGGTCCGCCGCCGCATCATCCGGGAGCAACAGGCTTTCGTAGCGCCAAACGGCCACGAGCATGCTTTGCGGTGGAAGCCTGAACACTCGGCAGAGACACGCCTGGCGGCCTCGCGGGAAACCATCGTTATGATCGGCAGTGCCGCACCCCACAAGAATGTGGAGCTCATCCTGAACATGGCTGACCATCTTGGCGAGGCCGGACTCAGGATCGCGATTGTCGGGATGTCGGATTCCCGTGTTTTTAGATCACCATCAGCCCGGGCCGAAGCCCGAAACATTCACTGGCTAGGGCGCATTTCCGATGGCGAGTTGGCGGCCCTCCTTAGGGACTCACTGTGTCTAGCTTTCCCCTCCCTTTCAGAGGGCTTCGGCCTCCCGGTCCTCGAGGCGATGGCGGTCGGCTGCCCTGTGGTGGTTTCCGACCGCGCCAGCCTGCCGGAAGTCTGCGGGAGCGCAGCCCTGTTTGCACCTCCCGACGACCCGGAAGCATGGTTCGAAAGCTTCGTGCAGCTTCACGGTTCTCAGGCCTTGCGACTCCAGTTGATAGGCAAGGGCAGGGCGAGAGCCTCGGCATACAGTTGGAGGGCTACGGCCTTACGCTATCTCGGGGTAATGGCTGCTGCTGACGGAATCGATACGGAAACGAAGGTCGTCAGAGCGCGCGAACTTACATGATCTCGTGAAGTGCCTGGACAGCCCCGAGCGATTCCAGGATCGCGCGGTCGAAGTTCTCTTCGGAGAAGCGTCCTGCATTCCTGGTGCAGGCGCTGGGCGTGATGGCATAGCTGTTCTCTTCGAACCATTCGACTGCCTCCTTGAGGTGATCGACAGTTTGAGCCTTGAACAGCACTCCTGTCGGTTCGAGGGATGATCCAAGGCGCTGCACGATGTCTGCCGCCCCGCCGCGGCCGAAGGCAATCAGTGGCGTTCCGCAGGCCTGCGCCTCGGCCAGCGCTATGCCGAAATCCTCGCAGCCCGCAAAGACCATGGCCTTTGCCCGCGCCAAGCTGTCCACATAGTCTTTCCGAGGCAGATAACCCGAGAAGGTGACGTTCGGGCCGGCAAGCGCTCGCAGAGTGGATGATTGCTGCCCTTCGCCAACGATGATTAGCCGCCGCGACGGCATTTCGTTGAAGGCCCGGATGACGAGGTCGGTGCGCTTGTAAGGGGCGAGGAAGGACGCCGAAACGTAGTAGTCGTCCTTGTCCTCCACACAGGGCAGTTCTCCCAGAGAGATAGGCGGGAAAACGACGCGTGCCTGGCGCCCATAAATGTGCTGGATTCGGGAGCGGACGTAGTTCGAATTCGCCAGCATCATATCCGGCCCGTGCGCGGTCCTGGTGTCCCACGTCCTCAGGCGGTGCAGCATGTACCGATAGAGCATTCCCTTGGGACCGAAACCAAGCCGCGCTTGCTGAAGATAAGAAAACTGCTCGTCCCAGGCGTAGCGGACGGGGCTGTGCACATAACAAAGGTGCGGTTGGTCCGGCCTGGTGATCACGCCGCGCGAAAATGCGGCCGACGACGAGATCACCGCGTCGTAACCTGTCACATCGAACTGTTCGATCAGGAAGGGACAAAAGAAGAAGAGAGACCTATAGAATTTGTGCACCATTGGTATGCGGTTGGCTGCGGACGTATGGAATTCTACGTCGCGGAAATATTTCTCCTTTACATCGGCTGGCAAGAAATCGAAAAGCGTGAAGACTTCGGCATTAGGAAACTGCTTGCAAATTTGCGCCAGAACCCGTTCACCTCCCCGGAAATTCGGGCACCAGTCATGAACGACCGCGATCTTCGCGTACCTGTCGACGCCGGGCCCCGGCGCGGCGGGCAACTCCTCGATCGGCACGTTGACCTTGGCCGCGATGGCCAAATCGGAAGAGCGTTCGTGGAGCATGGTTCGCCTAGCCTCAGCAGGCCAGCAGTTTCCATTCCGTGTTATGGCTCCGGCAAGTTGTCCGATCGGTTACAGGTTGATCCGGGTGCATGCCTGCCTAGTACATATGGCTGTGGGGCATTCACCGGCTGTACTCCGAAAGCCTGTGTCCCGAGGTAGGCCAAGCTCCTGCCGTCTCCTTTTATGCAGGCTGTCTCGGTCCTCTCGTCGGCTTACGGTCCGCGGGAACCGAAACGGGATCCAGCATGAGACTCGCCGTAATCATCCCGACTCTTGGCCGCAGCGGACAGGTCGCGCGCCTGCTCAGATATTTGGGTGGCCAGACGAGACTTCCCGACGAGGTCATAGTGTCGGCGCCCGACGCCGCGCATGTCGAGCTGCCGGAAAGCTGTCCTTTCCTTTTGTCGCTCGTTTTCGGGCCGATAGGATCGTCTGCCCAGCGGAACACGGCTCTTGTACCCTCCCTGGAGCGCTTCGATATCATCACATTCTTCGACGACGATTTCGTTCCGTCCGCCGAATACCTGGAGCAGGTCGAGAAGGCTTTCGTTGAAAATAGCGGCTGGGCGGTGGTGACGGGCGCGGTCGTCAGGGACGGGGCCAACAACGCGGGGCTCGCCTGGGAAGACGCCGAAGCCGCCCTGCGGGAGGCCGAGGGTAAAAAACAAGACGGACCATCGGTGGTCGACCATCTCGGCGCATACGGATGTAACATGTCCTTCCGTTCCTCGTTTGTGGACGACTTGCGCTTCGACGAACGGCTCGTCCTCTATGGTTGGCAGGAAGACATCGACTTCACCAGCCAGATGAGGTCCCGGGGCCGAGTGGTCTGCGTGACTTCAATCACGGGCGTGCATCTCGGCATCAAGACAGGGCGTGTCAGCGGAGAGCGGTTCGGATACTCCCAGGTTGCGAATGCGATCTACCTGATCAAGAAGGGCACTGTTCCGGCCTCTTTCGCGCTTCCCCTGATGTTCAGGAACATAGCGGCCAACCTCGCAAAGAGCCTGTGGCCCGAGCCGTTTGTCGATCGGAGGGGCAGGCTCAGGGGCAACATGCTTGCGATCCTGCACGTGGCTACAGGACGGATCGAACCCGAATACATCCTGAAAATCTGATGTGAGGAAGACAATGCGAAAATGGCTGGTCAGGGTGGTGGCGGCTTCACACGTGGCCGCGGCCTGCCCCTTGCCGACGGTGGCTGCCGAGTATCTCCTGGGACCGCAGGATAAGGTCAGGCTCAAAATTTACGAGTGGCGCGCATCACGCGATGTGATCTTCGAATGGACGGCTCTCAACGACGATTTCGTTGTCGGCGCCGACGGCACGCTCTTCCTTCCATTTGCGGGCCAGATACGCGCGCAAGGCACCGCCCCCGGCGACCTCGCCCGCGCGATCAGCGACCGCCTGACGCAGCATATGGGCCTCGGCCGCCAGCCGGATGTCGCCGTCGAAATCGTCCAGTACAGACCGTTCTACATAGTCGGCCACGTCGCGCAGCCCGGCGAGTTTCCCTATAGGCCCGGACTGACGGTGCTGCAGGCGGTGGGGATCGCGGGCGGCCTGCGGACACGCGAGGAAGACGTCTTGAGACTCGAGCGTGAAGTGATCGCGGGCCAAGGTGACGTGGGATTGCTGGCGCTGACCAACGTCAGCTTGCTTGCCCGCAAGGCGCGACTGGAATCCGAACTGGCTGGCAGCAACGACATCTCTTTCCCTGCAGAACTGAAGAACAGGGCTTCGAATTTAACGGTCGGATTGACGATGGAGCAGGAGCGCAAGATCTTCGCTGTTCGCAAGGACGCGCTGACGACGCAACTCCGTGCACTTCACGAACTCAGGGAGTTCCTGGAAAACGAACTGGTCTCGCTCGAGAAGCAGCTGACCTTCCACGACAAACGGGTCGAACTCGTCCAGAAGGAGCTTGCGGGCGTTTCGACCCTTGTCGAGAAAGGGCTTGCGGTTGCTCCGCGGGAATTCTCTCTGGCGGGAATGGTCGCCCAGATGCAAAGCGACCGGTTGGCTGCCGAGACCTCGCTCTTGCGGGTCAGGCAGGAGATAAGCAAGACTGACATCGAGATCCTCGACCTCAGCAATCGCCATACCAGCGAGGTCGCCGAGACGTTGAGGGAGACGCAGCTACAGCTCAATGAAGTCGGCAGTAAAGTCGACACCGCAGTACAGTTGCTGCACGAAACCGAGGTCACGGCCCCTGCTCTGCTCGCCCTCAGGGAACGCTCCGAAAGGGCCAAGCCGATCTTCAAGATCGTGAGGACGTCCGACAGCGGCACGGAAGAACTCACGGTTGAGGAAACGACGCCGGTCGAGCCCGGCGATACCGTGAAGATCGAGATCCCACTGCCGCAGTCAGGCTTGGCTGCGCTGCCTGCAGGCGGCAGCTCTCAGGCGGAGCCGATAGCGGTTCTGGGCGCCAACTGATCAAGTTGTATGGTCCAGCGCGGCCTTCGCCTCGTTCGCTCGTTGATCGGTCACCCACAGAATTGACGCGTTGGCGTGAACCGGGGCAGTTGCCATGTACTTTGAGGCACCCTATCAGGGAGCCGCCAAACGTGACAGAAATCACACCCTGACTGAACCTTCCCTGCCGCAAAGAGCCAATTGGTCCCGCGGGATACCAGTGGAGATATCGTGCTCATAAGTGTAGTGGCCGTATCGGCGGTCGGCGTTATGTTGGGAGTGCGGTTCAAGGCTCCCGCCCTTATCGCGGCCACCGGCCTGCTACTGATCGGGAGTTTTGTCTGGAATTCCCTAGGGCTGCCGGGCTACGTGACCGTCGCCAAATTCCTGATCCTGGCATTCGCATTGGCCTGCGCTTATATCGTAGGTCTGTTCCTTTCCGTGCACCGGAGGCGGGACGAACGGTGATCCTTGCGGACTTCAGCAAGCTCTGTCGATGCGAATGACCGCGAACACGGTCCTGAACAGGATCACGACGTCGACCCAGACCGACCAGTTCCGCACGTACTGGCTGTCCAGCGCCACGCGGTTGGCGTAGTCCATGCTGCTTCTTCCGCTCACCTGCCACAGGCCAGTGAGTCCCGGCCGCGTCCGAAGGTATTCCCCCAGGTGGTCGCCGTACCGTTTGAGTTCGTCATTCACGATGGGCCTTGGACCCACACAGCTCATGTCGCCGCGGATGATGTTGAAGAGCTGGGGGAGTTCGTCCAGGCTTGACTTGCGAAGCATCCACCCAAGGAATGTGACGCGAGGATCGTCCCGGATCTTGTGGGTTTCCTCCCATTCCAAGACGACTCCCGGATTGGCTTTGAGATATGCTTTTAGAACTTCTTCCGAATTGGCAACCATCGAGCGGAACTTGTAACAATTGAACGGTTTCCCGCCGAAGCCAACTCGGCTGTGCGAAAACACTGCTGGGCCTCCCGCCGTGACCCTGATCAGCAGGGCGACGACGATCATCACTGGCGCGGCGATCACAAGTGCCATGACCGCTACGACCAGATCCATGATCCGCTTCAGGAGACCTCCCAAGGGAGGCTCCGTCGCTCGTGTACTGGTGGCGGGCGACAGGTCTGTCAACACTGTCCCGGCACTGTCCTGGTCGGGCGCGGGAATAACGGGCAGTGCTATCGTTCTGCTGTCGGTCGCCGACAGTCGAGGTGACTGAACCCAGATCGGGGTTCCCTGATGCGACGGCTTCTCGACGGCATTCGTTGTCATGGGAGGGTCGCTGTTTCGAATTGTTCTCCACACTTTTCCAAGGTCGGAGCTCGTCGGCAAGAAAGGCAAAGGAGGTAGCGTGGCGGTCCTGAACTATCCCCCTAATCCCACGCTAATCCCAAGGAATGATCCCCCACACGCTTTTTGCGACTTTCGAAGGAGAATACCTCGCCATCCGTTCATGCTTTGCGGTGCTTGGCGCACGCCTTCGTCAGAAGCACGCCAAGGACGGGCGTCCTGCTGGCCTGCAGCGTTCTGACTAGTCCCCGCAACGTTTCGACGTGTACCTTACCCCACTCGGCGAGGATGACCACGCCGTCCAGGACGGATCCGACCATCAGCATGTCGGCTCCCGAGGCAAGTGTCGGCAAGTCGAAGATGACAATGTCGTAGGGGGTAATGTCGCAGGCGGCAAGGTCCGAGAGAAACGCCTCCATATTACGTGGTGCCAGCAGGTTCTTGGCCTGGACGACCGAACTTGGAAGCAGGTCGAACGACCGCCCCGGAGCGCAGACGATGTTGAGCCGGACAGGATCTTGGGACGGTTTGTCCAGGGCGCCCGATGGGCCGAGTAGCCGCTTGGTCATAGCCGGCCGCCAGACGTCGGCGTCGATCACCAATGTCTTCAGGCCGGACATCGCGTAAAGGGTGGCAAGATTGCTGGCAACGGAACTCTTCGAACTGTCATTGGATACAGCGGTTAACCCAAGGAATTTGATCGGGTGGTTGGTTTCCGCAAGGCTGATTTCGGTCCTCGCTTTCCTGAGGCTCTGGCTGTATCGGGAGTGCGGATATCTTGCCACTTCGTCGACGTGGCCTGATGCCCTCCTCCTGCTGATGACCGGTAGTTCTCCGACGCATTCCACACCTAGATTCTCCCGGATGTGTCGGGGCGACCTTACGGTCCAGTCGAGCGTATGCCTTGCTAACGAAACGCCGATACCGAGAATGAACCCGGAAACCGCAGCGAAAGCCAGCATCAGCTTCGGCCTTGGAGCGCTCGGCTGGAGCGGCGCCGTCGCAGCTGTAATCACCCTTGCGTCTGCAACCGGGTACGACTGCTGGCTCACCGAGTTGGTGTATGCCTGCAGGAAGCTTTCATACATCTTCTGGTAGGTTTCGGCAGTTACCTCAAGCTCCTCAAGCGTCGGGACGGCGTTTGCCCCGTCCTCCACTTCGCCTTCTTCGCCGACGCTGTAATCGTGCCGTGAACGGAACTCCTGCGCTTTCGCCATGGCCCTGTTCATCTGGGTGCGCAATTGGCGAAGGCGCTTCTCCAGCCATGCGCCGCCTTCCCTTGCTGCCTCGGCCTTGGTTTCGATCTGCTCACGCACGAAAGCATCGGCAGTGGCGTTCGCAATCCTGGCTGCGCCTTCGGGATCAAGTGAGGTGAAGGATATGTTGATGGCGTAGGAAACGCCAACTCTGCGGATGTCGAGGCCTTGGCGGAAAATCAACATGGTGCGCCGGGACTTCTGGTAATCGGTCAGCATCACAGGCGTCTCAGGCACGTCCAAGCCAGAAAACTCCCAAAGCGAGGTGAGCCAAGCGCTTTTCTGGAGCTCGAAAGCTTCAACCAGGATCGCTTTTATTTTCCTGATTCTCTCCACCAAAATCGGAACCTGTGGACGGTTGAACTTGGGATCGTCAACGAGTTTCAACCGATCGAGGACCATGACCGCAATCTTTTCCGACTGCATGACTGCGATCTGGCTTTCCACTTGGGCAGTGTCCAATGACAGATTGACTTCGCCCCCCTCCTGCAGGTGTTGCGGCAGTTTCGGCTCGATCAGGATTTGCGTGCTGGCAGTGAAAGCTGGGTCGGTGGTCAAATTGTGAAACCAGGCCACCAAGACAGCTGCGGCCACACAGGCAATGATCGTTCCGAAATAGCGCCTCAGAAATCCGGTTATATCGGCGAGGCTGATAAACTCCTGACTAGCGGAAGGCTGCAAGTCAGTTGTCGAGGCCCATTGGTGGGGGGATATGCGATCCAATCAACTTCTCCAGCACACGTGCGGAAAAATCCTGCGCGCACGCCGTCTCGATGCAGGCGGTCCATGGCATTCGGCCGATGTTTTCATGAAAGCGAAGGCCCGGCGTTCCCAGAGTGCCGCAAAAGGCTACCCCTGCGCCAGGAAAGGTAAACGCCGCCAATGGGCGTATGGGCCTACGCCCTATGGGAGGAGAGAATGCGCGGCAGGCCTCGTTCTGTCGACAAATGATATTGCGGTTCCAACGAGACCCGCCGTCCGCGGTTGATCGCTACATTCCGCGTGAGGTATCGATCTTCGCGCACATACGTTCGGGGTCTCGCCGTTTTCGATCGCCTCCAGTGCGAACGGCGCACAGTCCGTCATCCTTCTTCGCACGGGGGCGGAGTTCCGCGGATGCCATTGGATTTCCTTGAATGCCTTCGAGAAGGCGAGCCAAGCGTCAGAAACACCTTTCGCCGACATTCCCGCGGGCCGCGGCATCTTGCAACGCATCCTTGTCGTCGGCGCCCGAGCAGAGTGCAGCTTCGGGAATACACCGCCACGCCTGGACGCGTCATCATTTCGGCCATCGGCATGCATGCTCCCATTGGATGAGGGGGCGCGAACCAGCGTGTTAGGATTACCCGAATTCACGAGGGGGCCTCCGCCCGGGAGCGTGCTAGGGCTGTTCTGCGCAAGAGCGGAGCAAGATCGTGCTGGTCTCCGGCGCGACGTCGCGAGATGTTCGAGGCTCTCGATGCCGTGCTACCCTGCAATCCAGAGGTCGGAACCTACAATCAGACATTTTGAGAGGACTGGACCATGCCGGAGCGGATCGTAAGTTTTGTCATGAGCGGGGGCGTCGGGTCACGGCTGTGGCCGCTCTCGCGCGAAGACAATCCCAAGCAATTTCACGACGTTTCGGGCGACGGCTCCATGCTTGCGAAGACTGTCCGACGCCTCAAGGCGCGGCCGGACGGCGAGACGCCGATCTATGTGGTAGCCTCCGAACGGCATGCCGACCGCGTTATCTCGGACATCGGTCCGCTCGGCCTGAACGGCGGCAGCCCGATTTTCGAACCCGTCGGCCGCAATACCGCCGCTGCGGTGGCCACAGCCACCTTACACACGATCTCCGAATATGGCGGCGAGGCGCTTGTGCTCGTGGTCCCTTCCGACCATCAGATATCCACCGAAATGCAATTCTGGGAAACCTTCGAGGCGGGCAGGCCTGCCGCCGATTCAGGCAGCATTGTCGTATTCGGCATCAAGCCGACGCATCCCGAAACCGGCTACGGTTACATCGAGGTTGGGGCAACTGGTGACGGAGTGGCCGCGGTTTTGCACTTTGTCGAAAAGCCCAATGCCGAGACGGCCCGCAAATATGTGGCTTCGGGAAGATTCTACTGGAACGCGGGCATCTTCCTGTTTCGTGCCGACACGATGCGGAAGGCATTTCTCGAGTTCCGGCCAGACATCTGGGACACCGCGGAACGGGCCTATGAGGCTGCACGGACCGACGTCTTGGGCATCTACCTGCCCCTGGGCTTCTATTCGGCTGTCCCGTCGACGTCGATCGACTACGCGGTCATGGAGCATGCACGCGGTATTGCGATGGTTACGGCTTCCTTCCGCTGGAACGACCTTGGATCATGGCAATCGCTGCTCGAAGCCAGCCCGACGGACCGCGACGGCAATGTCGTAATGGGCGACGTTGTCGCCATGGATTGCGGCAACTCCTATCTCCGGAGCCAGGGCAGACTGCTGACAGTCATCGGAATGAAAAATGTGGCGGTGGTGACGACACCGGACGCGGTTTTCGTCGCTCCTGTCAGCCACAGCCAGAATGTCAAGAAAGTCGTCGAACAACTCGAGAAGAGCGGACGACTCGAGACGAAGTTCACGGCGTCGGACGACCGGGTCATCATCAGCGGGTCATGGCGGAAGCGCGTCGAGCACTGGCTCTTCAACGAAACCCTGCCGCTGTGGTCCACTGCAGGTGTCGACGATGTGTATGGCGGCTTCCACGAGGCGCTCGGTTTCGATGCAAGGCCGCTGGGCAAACCCAAGCGCATGCGCACGATGGCTCGCCAGATTTACGCGTTCGCGGTGGCCAAAGAACGCGGCTGGGTCGGACCGGCCGACAAGCTCATCGACCACGGCATCGACTTCATCGCGAGACACGGCCGCACCGATCGCGGTGGCTGGGTGCGCACCCTTAATTCCGACGGCAGCGTGGCTGACCCGGCGGAGGACGCCTACGACCATTCCTGCGTGCTCCTGGCGCTTGCCCATGCTCACCGATGCGGCCATCAGGATGCCCTGCAGCTGGCACAAGAGACGTTCCATTTCCTCGACACCCATCTCGAGGACGTCAGCCTGAACGGCTTCCTCGAGACCCCCGGCTGGAAGGGGGTGCGGTTCTCGAACCCGCACATGCACATGCTGGAATCCTTCCTTGCCTGGCATGGCGTCACCGGCGAGCGTGCATATCTCCGTCGGGCGGCACGCGTCGTCGATCTCTTCCGGTGCCATTTCTTCGACCAGGAGAGCTGGACGCTTGGGGAACATTTCGACGTCGACTGGCGACCGTTGCCGGGAGACGAGGGACAGTGGACCGAACCAGGGCACCATTTCGAATGGGCTTCGCTCCTTGTCGAGTTCGCGCGGGCAAGCGGGCAAAAAGACTTGGCAGCCTACGCCAGGAAGCTCTATTCGTCGGCGATCGCCAGCGGATTGAACCGGGCCACGGGCCTGGCTTATGCAGCCGTGTCGCGGCAGGGAATTCCCTTCGACCGGCTCTCCCGCAGCTGGCCGCAATGCGAAGCCGTGAAGGCGGCCGTCGCCCTGGACGGCATCGGCGGGCCTGATCTGAAACCCGAGATCGAAGCTCGTGTCGCCCGCCTCTTCAAATGGCATATCGATCCCGCACCGCTTGGCTTGTGGATCGACAGGATTGACGAGCGCGGAAGGTCACTGGCAACGGAGGTCCCCGCGAGCATTTTCTACCACCTCGTGACGGCCTTGATGCAGTATTTGGACAAGACCGGAGGGCAGGTCGAACCGTTCCCGCTGCCAGCTTTGGATATGAGCAAGGCCGTTCCGAAGCAGGTTTACGGCTGACCCAACTGTCCGCCATGTGCGAAAACTAGATACCGCGCATGGCGGCGCGACTGGGGTCAGGGAAAACCGCGCCCGACTTCGGCCCAAGGACTGTTAGCCGTCGATTCGGCATGCCGCGGCAAGCGTATACCGGCTTCGTACCGACCGCTCGGACAACCGTCGATGAACGTGTGGAAACAGCCCGTCACGGACTCAGACATGCCTAACAAACGGTTAACCGTCCTCATCGCTGAGCCGGTTGGTAGAGACGAAACCCGCTAGCCGCCCTGAGGTCCCTTCATGGCCCCCCACTGGTTCAACCCTCCGGTCCCCGTCAAGACCGAGCGTCCCGGGATCATCCGCAACGTCAACAATGCCGAGGCAGCCGGCGAGGAGCTGATGAAGTGGACCATCCGTGGCCCTTGGTGGGACCTCGCGGTGCGCGTTTGCATCGCAGTGATTTTCGACGAGATGGAACCTGAGGAGGCCCGCAAGGCATTCCTGGCTGCTGCAAAAGAGGAGGGGACGTTACTCCCCCCAAGGACAACTAGCTAAATTGGATTGCGGTATGAGGTTCTATGTGTCTCTGACCAACACCGCCTTCGCGAAAGGAGCCCGCCGCGGTGAGGGAGAGGCGACGGACCCCCCACAGCGGCTGCACATCCACGAAGAATCGACCGCTGCGAGCTCTAAACCCGCGAGGGCCTACATCGTTCCCTCATCCGCGCCTACGCGAGTTGCGGCTGACTGGGAAGGGACGCCCCGAACATGACAAAGAGAAACAAAGAAGATTATCAGTCCGTCTCCAAAGCAGTTCGGAAACTGATCCGTTCTGAAGACAATCGTCGTCACATGCACAAGCTGTTAAGGCTAGAAGTCGAACCAGAACTGCCGCCGACCCTAGCGTCATTACTCGCGGCTATTGATCGGGCCAAACAGGGGCCGACCGAAGAAGGTGCCTAGCGGGCTGGCTAAGCGTTAAACAGAGGCTCGCTCCGTGCTGGTTTCTCTGATCCCCTCTTAGAAAATTCCTACAAACATTCCCCTTGATTTTTCCCGACAGAGGATCATCAATGTTCCCTTGGGTATTCGCTGAGGTGGAGGCCTTGGATGAACGTTCGGACGAACTGCCGACCCAACAAAGTGACTGCCAATGAGCTTGTTGAAGAGCTGATTTTAGAAGACCGGCGCGGCCAAATCATTTCCGTCAAAGAGACTATCGCAGCGGTGCGTCGAGACGGGCCACATCTGGCGGAAACTGACTGCGATCTGGTGGGGCTTATTGTCGATTTTGCCCCAGCCTTTGGCCTGTTCGTCGCGTTCGACCTTCGCGAATAGCGGCATGGCGCTCTCCATTGGTTCAACCCTCCGGTGTACGTCGGGACGACCGACCCAGGTTGTGGGACGAAAGGCGGATCGAGGAGCGCTCTATAGGGTCGAGAGGGCATGGGAGGTCCTCGCGCGAGCCAATATATCCGATCACCGGCTCAGAAACTCTAGCCAAACATTCCTGACAGTTGCGGCCCAGCACCGTACCAATGTACGATTCATACATGGCATTGATGTCGGTCAGGGAGGGAGTAGAGTCCCCTTCGGCGTGTCCCTGGGGAGGGTTGGCCCATCCGCGCAGCATCCGGTTCAGCCGCTTCCGACCGGTAAGTCTCCTGCCTGAGTGCAAGCGCCAGTTCACCGAGCCACCGTTCGACCCCATAGGCTTCGATGTCCGCAAAGTCCCGACCATCTGCGCCCGGCGCGCCCTTGTTGGAGCGGCACTGGGCATAGGCGTACGCCAGAATATCCTCGCGGCTGATCTTGTTGTACAGGGCATAGAAACGATAACCGGCTTCTGCCTTCGCTTTCGCATGTGACGCCGTCTGAAAGTTCCTGAACACTTTTCGGAGTTGATAGGTTGCCCAATCGCCAGGTCCCTCTCCGCTTATTGCGTTCGTCTTGAACTGAGGTGCCTTCCCTCCACCGGCGTTACCCGGCTTCAGCGGTACTACGAACCTCTCCGCCACCCCAGGGCGCCCGGCCTGTCCCTCGCGGGCATCCGGTTGGTCATCCCTGACCACGTCCTGGGGCTTCCCGTGTTGCGTGCACTTTCCTTGTGTACATGCTGCCGCCACTACCCCGGTGCAGCAGATGGGCTCAAACGTCGCTCAAATTCACCCATCCGTATCAGCCTTCCCCGAAAGGGCTGTCGGGTCGGCCTGCACATCGACCTTTTCGAGGCTTGCTCAGCGTTCACTCACGTTGCGGCCTGCACACTCGCGCGGTCACCAATTCGTGACCCGCTAATCGACGGCTTCAGCCATTTCGTCACCTCCATGACTGCTCCGATTGCTTCCGGCTGGAGCGGTTGCCGGGTGGGGCTTGCACCCACTGGAAAGTGCCGCCTTGTCACGGCGCACACCCCTAATGGTCATTCCGGAGGCGAGATTGCAGGTCCGAATCGGATTGAGAAAACGGACGTTCGGTCATCCATCTGCGCCGACCGTCGCGCCACCCCGCTGGCGAGACGCCCGTGAGCCTCTTGAAACTCCGACTGAAGGCCGCCTCCGCCGGCGTACAAGCCTACGGTGAAGGCCGCCTTGTCGCCTTGGGACGAACATTGCAAGTCCGGGGAATAATCCTGGGAGGAGTCCTATGACGATTCCGCGCGTGGAAGTGATCACCTTGGTGCAGCGCCGGCGGCGCTGGTCGCGGGCGGTGAAGGAGCGGCTGGTTGCGGCGCGTTCGAGCCAGGCGTCACGGTATCGGAGGATACGCAGTATCGTGTGCCGGCTACGTCAACCGATTTGCGACATCTCCCAAATTTCTCGTGAAATGTTGGGGATAACCGTACTGGCCGCATTGCGACGGAATGGGTGTCCACTACACGATTAGGCCTTGGTGGGGTTAGCCGCAAGAATGTTGAGAGAACGAGGTGCCCATCAATGGCTGCGACGGATCTTCCTGGCGATTGGACCGGACAGTACAAGGGATCGAAACTGAACCTCTCGGGGTTCAAGCTCTCCTTTTCTGACGAGTTCAACACGCTTGATGTCGTGCCGAACAACGGCACCGGCAAGTGGTTCGCGCCGGTACACTCCCCCTACGGGGCCGCCACGTTCATGTCGCCGGTGGGGGCAACGAATCCGTTCTCTGTCTCTGACGGGAAGCTGACCATTACGATGAAGCAGGCGGGCGGCGTCTGGCAGTCGGGAACGATGCAAACGGTTAACAGCGCCGGCCAGGGTTTCGCGCAAGTGAACGGGTATTTCGAGATGCGCGCCGCCTTCCACGGCGGGGCGGGAGCCTGGCCGGCCTTCTGGATGCTGCCGCAGGATACCTCCGTACCGCGTCCTGAGGTCGATATCGTTGAAGCGTATGGCGGCGATCCTGATGGTCATCACCGGGCGGTGCACTTGCGCACTTCGGAAAGTTACGCTCGGGGCGACTATACGCGCCTGGCCGATTCGATGTTCGACGGGGCGTTTCACACCTATGGCGCGAGGATCACGACGGACTGGATCACCGTCTACTATGACGGCCAAGAGTTGAGCCGCTTTCCAATGAGCGAGTTCTTCCGCACGCCACTTTATATGGTGGTCTCGCTGGCCATGAATCCCAAAGAGGTCGAGCAGGCGTCCGGCACGTACAAGATGGTGGTCGACTACGTCCGCGCCTATGCCGCGCCGAACGTGATGGAGCAGCACCTGACCGGGACGGGTGCGGCGGATATCCTGAAGGGCGGCAATTTTGATGACGTTCTGGACGGCAGAGGTGGTGCTGACAGAATGTCCGGCGGTCTGGGCAACGATACCTACCGCGTCGATAACGCATTCGACGTAGTCATTGAGGCTGAGGGCGCCGGAATCGATCTGGTCTCCAGCCTGATATCGTATTCGCTGTCCGGCCGGCAAATAGAGCAGCTCACGCTCACCGGCGTTGCCGACATCGACGCGATGGGTAACGAACTCGACAACACGCTGGTCGGCAACGCCGGCAGGAACCTGCTATCCGGCGGGGTCGGAATCGACAAGATGGAGGGCGGCGCAGGCAACGATACCTACTATGTTGACAATGCGCTCGACCGCGTGGTCGAGGGCGACGCGGCGGGCAACGACCGGGTATTCAGCTCGATCACCTATTCACTGCCCAGCCATGTCGAAAATATGACTCTCACGGGCGTCGCCAACATCAACGCCCAAGGCAATTCTTCCGACAACGAGCTGACCGGGAACAATGGGAACAACCGGTTATCTAGCTATGATGGCGCGGACCGGCTCGATGGCGGGACCGGGGCCGACCTGTTGAATGGCGGTGCCGGCAACGATACCTATTATGTGGACAATGTACTGGACAACGTCATCGACGAAGCGGGCCTCGACCAGATTTTCAGCTTGGTCACGTACTCACTGGCGGTCGATCGCCGGCTGGTAGAAAATCTGCATCTGACCGGAAACGCCAACGTCGGAGCCACGGGAAATTCCCTCGACAACGTGCTCGACGGCAACGACAGCGACAACAACCTGGACGGCGGCCGAGGCAATGATTCCGTGCTTGGGCGGGGTGGCAACGATGCACTAACGGGCGGTCTGGGCATTGACCAGCTTACTGGTGGCGGCGGCAACGATTCCTTCGTTTTCAGCGCGCCGCTCTCAGTGGCAAACCGCGACATCATCACTGATTTCAACCATACGGCCGATACATTCAGGCTCCAGAATGCGGTAATGCAGGAGCTGGGAGCCACCGGAGCCCTCGAGCCAAGGTATTTCTTCGCTGGAACTAGCGCGCACGACGCCGACGACCACATCGTCTATGACAAGGCTACGGGTGCGTTGTTTTACGATTCCAACGGAAACGTCGCAGGCGGCGTGACACAGCTCGCGACGCTGACGAACAGGCCGACGCTGCTGGCCGACGATTTTTTCGTGATCTGATCCGGCGCCTACAGCGGTGCGCGTGAAAACGAGATCTCACGGTACACGACAGTCAGGGTGAGAACGGGATGATGTGTTTGGATTGAAGATTCCTCAGCAAAAGGATCTTCGCCCATGCCACTGATTCATTCCGCTCTCATCGAGACGTTAGGTTGGCACTTTGCATTGAGCAAGAGCCGGCTTGTGACGCTTGCAGTGCTGATCGCCGGGCTTGCCCAGTCGCGCAGCGTCAACCTTTCGCATCTGGCCGTGCATCTGTGCGGCCCGGTGTGCCATGCCTCGAAATATCGGCGGCTACAGCGGTTCTTCCAGTTCGTCCGGCTCGACCAAGCCGTGGCGGCGCGGCTCGTAGTGTACATGCTCAACCTGGAGCGACGAAAGTATCTGGCGCTCGATCGCAACCAACTGGAAGCTCGGATCGCGCGACATCAACATCCTGATGCTGGCGATCGTCACAAGGCGCTTCCGGGTGCCGCTGCTGTTTGCCTTACTACCGCATCAGGGCAACTCCGACACGGGTCACCGCATCGCACTGATGCGCCGTTATCTTAGCCTGTTTCCTGCTGCCTCCATCCGCTGCCTGCTCGCCGATCGTGAGTTCATCGGCGCCGAATGGATGGATTTCCCCAACGAAAACAATATCCCCTTTGCCATCCGGGTGAAGGTCGACATGACCGTCACCCTCGAGGACGGTCGCTCATGGTCGCTCGCCACGCTCTTGCGGCGCAGGCGGGCCTGATGCGCAACCCTCGTCGGGTACATCAACGGCACAGTAGGCGCCACGCGCGAGCCTCTTCGTCTTGCCGCCAAACGCCTTGGCAACGGCGAATGGCTGATCGTGGCCACCAATCGCCCGATCCGAAGCAGGCCCTCAACGACTACCGAAAGCGGTGGGGTATCGAATGCCTGTTCGGTGATACCAAGACACGAGGCCTCAATCTCGAGGACACCCACATCACCAATCCCGAGAAGTTCGCAAGCCTCATCGTCGTCGTCGTCGTCATGCTCGCCATCACATGGGCCTATCGATGCGCCACCCAGACCCATGGGCATAAAGGCCATACCGCGCAAAAGCCACGGTAGACGGGAGAAGTCGTGGTTCCGTATCGGTCTCGACGCGCTGAGGAACTGGATACTCAACAGCCCCAAAGCAGCTGCCCATGCATGGCTCGCAAAAGCACCCCGACGATCGATTACGGTCTCAAAACACGCCTGAGTCGTGTACCGTGAACGAGATCACCGCGCACCGCTGTAGCTTCTTGTTTGCGCATCGCTTTGTTCGAAAAACCGGTGACCACTTTTTCGAGCGCTGCTCTAGTTCTACTGCGTCATAAACTGTGTTGGATGTCTTTGGCAGCAGGGATATCGTGTGATGTTATTCCTACAACGTCGCTCCGACTGATCCAGTGCCCGTTCGTGACAGCTAGCGAGAACAGCGCCCATAAGCTCCGGCAAGGCCGCTGGTGGCTTTTCCCGTGGTGGGCGAAGGAGATGCCGAACGCCTGATTTCAGGCGTTCGCGATCGACTTCCAGCGCGCCAGCCGCTCTGCGATCAACTCCGCGCGCTGGCGATCGTCGTTTCCGTCCAGGATGGCCAATCCGCCGGATCGGCGCCCAGGTAGACACCGGATGTCCGCGCGTTCACGCCCTCGGGGCCGTCCGAACGGGTCGTAAAATACCCGGTGGCGCGATCGACGCACTCCAGCAGGATCTCTCCCCTACCGCACAATTGCGGTGCGCTAGGGTCGCGGGGCCGTTCTCGGTTCCAGTAGTAGAATACGCCGGCAGGCTCCTTCCTCTCCTTCAGGGCTTCGCTCCAGTATCTGGCGGACAGAGTGCCGTCCTCCAGCCATGAGCGGCCACGCAGCTCCAGCGTACTGTCGAGGGCTCGCGAGATGCGCAGGAGGCCTACGGCGGAAGGCTCCCGCGGGCCCGCGCGCCGAGAGGGAGAATTGCCACCACAGGCCCTCAATGCGTGCGACGCGGCCCTCGCTCTCGATCGCCTTTCGAAGCTTCTGGTTGATGGTCCTCATCTCGGCAGCCTTTGTCGCTTCGCCGTATCGTACGCACGTCAATCCGAGGAGATCGGTCGGAAGCTTCGAACCCCTCGCATGCAGTATGAAGGTTCGGCGCGAGCCGAGGACGCTGCTGAAAGACCGGCTTCGAAGACGACATGGTCGCGCGGAGAAGCCTGGCCGGAACCAGCGGAAGGGGAAGCGTGCAGGCTGGCCGTCGTCCAGTCGTCGCGGGCGAACACGAACGCCGCGAAGTCCACTTCACGCGTAAGCTCGAGGAGACGGGTCAGCGTGGTCGTGCCTGGATTGAAGGATGTCGTCCAGGGATCGACATGCGCGACGTCTTCGAGGCCGCGCGTAAGCGCCTGCACCAGCTTCATTTGCGCTCCCGACGAGCCAAGGAAAATGCGGGGCTTGTTCATCTATTCCCTCACTACAGCAGGTCGTACCACCGCCGTCCCCGCTGCCACGGTGTCTTAACCACGCTGAATGCGCAAGACACGCACGGAAACGATCCCCGCCCGCGGCCGAATCTGTAGGGTACTTGTGGAGAGCAGCCACCGAGAGAACTGCACTTGCGTGCGCGTTCAGCGTTAGGCTGTCGCGACCTGAAATGACCTGCCGAGGTGGAAGGAGCCCCGCTAGTTGGCGACGGCTCGCAAGGGCTAGTCCCGATTTGAACCGCTGAGGACCTTTGCCACCTATGCGCCACCGATCTTCGTCGAGGGCGCATTCATCGCCGCCTCTGGCGGCTTCATCTCCATCGCCGTGGCGATCGGCATCTCGGTCTGGCGGGCGCGCGAGGCGAAGAACGTCGAGACATACGGATCGGCGCGCTGGGCGAAACCGAATGAGGTCAAGTCCGCCGGTCTGCTCGGGCTGACGGCGTGGTACTCGGCATGTTCGATCGCGATTATCTCCGTCACGACGGGCCGGAACATGTTCTGTGCTTCGCGCCGACGAGAAGCGGCAAAGGTGTCGGCCTCGTCGTGCCATCGCTTCTCACCAGGTCGGGCTCGGCCATCGTGCACGATATCAAGGGTGAGAACTGGCAGCTCGCTGCAGGCTTTCGCGCCAGGCACGCCAGGCACGGGCGGGTGCTGCTGTTCGATCCCACGAACAGGAAGTCCTCCGCCTACAACCCGCTTCTCGAAGTGCGCCGCGGCGAGTGGGAGGTGCGTGACGTCCAGAATGTCGCCGACGTGCTGGTCGATCCCGAAGGCTCGCTCGAAAAGCGCAATCACTGGGAGAAGACCAGCCACTCACTGCTCGTCGGGGCGATCCTGCACGTACTCTACTCCGAGCCCGACAAGACGCTGGCCGGCGTCGCGGGATTCCCGTCAGACCCAAAGCGGCCGATCGAGACCACTCTGGCAGCGATGATGACGACGCCGCATCTCGGAGAGATCGCCTCGCATCCCGTCGTCGCCTCAACGGCGCGCGAGCTCTTGAACAAATCCGACAACGAGCGGTCTGGCATTCTCTCCACCGCGATGTCGCTCACGCCGTGCTGCTGCTGGACCGAGCCGGATGGCACACCACCGGCAATCTCGTCTGGCCAAAAAACATCACGCCGATCCTGCTGCCATCGCGCTCTCCGGAGCTCAATCTGGTCGAGCAGGTCTGGCAACATCTGCGCGCCAACTTCCTCTCCAACCGCGTCTTCGACACATATGGCGACATCATCGACGCTGCCTGCGACGCATGGAAAAGGCTTGCCGCAAAGCCCGACGCAATCACCTCAATCGGAATGCGGAAGTGGGCACATTCAGGTCATTTATGAGGGCCGTTGGTATAAGTTAGCGTAGCGCCCTGCCCTCCCCTAGGCCTGCAAAGCCCTCACCCTAGATTCGGCGGCGGCATCTTGAAAAGACATGCACACGGCGGGATTACGCCTGTACGAACATTGGCCCTGCACCGGAAAGCAGACACGCGCAATGCGATTGCGAGCAGACGGGTTCGCGAATGTCGCGATCAACCGTGAGGCTGGTGCACATTCATCTCGACCTATCTTGATCACGCAGGATTACCCCTGCGTACCCGTCTGGCGGCCCCACTTGGAACTACATGCCGGAAAACGGTAGCCATCCATGAAGAAGGGGAACGCTTTCGTCGTAAAGCTGAGCAAGAGGACCATCAAACGTGCTGCCTGATAGTTATCGGCTCTTGGCCGGCGCAGGTTCAAATCAGGGACGCGCAACCACCGATACCGACATTCACTGATCGTAGTGATCTGAAAAAACTGAGCCGCATCTTGTTACCGGTAGTCTTAAGGCCCGCTCCCCTCATCACGACGCTGGAAGCAGACGACGCACGCCCAAGACTGGCTCGCGCGCAGCGCCGACGGCCGATGGTCGCCAGCCACGTCTCGCCGAACGGCCCCATGTTCACGGCCGTTGGCCGCGTCGAAACCTCGTGATCGAGCGGCAAAAGCGGCAGCACCAGTTCGCCGAAGCGATAGGCTTCCTCCAGATGCGGATAGTCGGGCAGGATGAAGGTATCGATCCCAATGCGCGGTATTCGTCGATCCGCTCCGCCATTGTCGCCGCGTCGCCGACCAGGGCGGTGCCGGCGCCACCGCGCTAGGCCGACGGCCGGCCCTCAGGGTTCGGGCTGATTTCGAGTTTGTCGCGACGGCCCCCGTGCAGCCGGCCCATGCGCGACTGGCCGACGGAATCCATGCGCGAAAACCTTCTGCGCCTTTGAAAGGCTCCGATGACTCAGAAACCCTGCGCTCTCAATTAACCCAATTCTGTCTCATTGGCGCTGACGCCGGTGAGAAGGCGCATATGTCCGGTGCGGCGACTTACGACGCCGACGAGAAGGACTTTACCGAGGGATGCGAGGACGACCGGCACCACTTCCGGTTTCATTGTCTCCCCGGAGCATGCCACGGAGATGCTCGAGCACGTGGGATATGCATCATTGAACGATCAAAGGCGATCTCGCCAAGAGCAACAGACTCTAACGCGGCGCGATTGAGGATCGTCAGCGAGCCGTGGTCGTATCGGGTCATATACCGCCGTTCCCATTCTCTCAGGCAACGATTCACTTTCGCTCGAGAAGCCGGGACCATTGCCGCGAGGTCGGTCTGCGAAATGTGGATACTCAGAGCTCTATCCACGGTAGTCGTGCTGTGCGGCCTCTCTGTCAATCGCAAGAGCGTGCTCGCCAATCGAGTGGATAGGGCACTGGCCGCACTTTGGATCACTCGCTCCTGCGCGTCGTGGGTTGCTTCGCACAAGTACGGGATCACCTTTAATGCGAGATCGGGGTGTTTGTCGAAGACCCTAACCATGAAAGCTACTTCGATTTGCAGCAAGTCGCTGTCCGCAACTGACTCAGCATTCATGTTACTTCTTCGCGTGATGAACAACCTAGTCAGGTCGAAAGTGTCACCGGGACCAAGATCTGCAAAGATGAATTCACGTCCATCCGAGATGGGAGCACTAAGCCGAATTTTTCCTTGAATTATGTAGTAAATATAAATTGGCACGTCGCCAAGGCGAGTTAAGACTTTATTCTTCGGAACCCTTCGTAGAATGGCCACTTTCGCCAGTTCACTAAGAATACTTGGGTCAAATTGCTGAAATAAGCGTATTTTATCGAGCTGTTTGACCCGGACCTCAGCGCCGCAATCTGCCATGGCTCCTGCCCCCCTGATAGGGTAAAGCGCCCCGGTCCCCAAAAGCGTTGCCTTGACTACCTCTTAGAACGAGCCCGATTTCGGGCCGTTCTCGCGCAAGAGCGCTCAGACAGAAGTGTTACCATATTAGGATAGCATAAAATAGGCACTCCTATGTGCCCGGGGTAACAGCGACCCTGTCTCTGAGAGAGTTTAAATCAAATGTGATCGACTGAAAGCCGTTGGGATAACCCCCTTCTATGGGACGGCGTGTGCCATGCCCCAAGAAGGAGAAGGGATACAACAGGATTCGGGGGCTTGTCTCCATGCGGCATGCACCAACCCAGGCGTCGCGTGCGTTCTTGAAGCGGAGCGTAGAACCGCTACGGCTTCCTGTGGGAGCAGTTTGCGTGTTTCTTGCAACTGCTGATTTCCTCCTTGGAGAGACGATACTTCTTGCGTCAAATGACGTCTATCATAGGTACGTCGGCGTGAGCCCGCCAGATATTTGGGAGACGATTTATCTAAGTGTTACCGCCGGCCTATTGCTTGTCGCATTCATGGGGGCCAGAGGCGCCTACACGATCAGTGGCATCCTGGACGATCACCGCGTGATCAAAACACTCTTCACCGGGTGGTTATTCGTTTTCTTTTCAATTCTCTGGCTCGCCTTTCTCACGAAGACGACGTCGACGTTCTCCCGCGGTTCCTTGACGCTGGCGTTTGCGGTCGGATTCCCAACCCTGCTGCCTGGCCACGTGGTTCTAGCGCGTGTGCTGAAACGGCTTCTGGCCGCCGAGAAGCTCGTCCTGCGCACAGTTTATCTGTTTTACGCTGGCGGTCCTGGAATGGAAAAGGGGATAATCGGCAAGCTCGGGCAACAGGGCATCGCGGTTTGCGGTGTTTCGAACATCGAGAACCATGATGGCACGATCGCAGCACGATCGGTGCAAGCCGCCGTCGCAGCTGCGCAGGCTGCGTTCCGTAGTGACCCGTATGGGGCAGTTTATCTCTTTTGCTCTTGGGATCAGCGGAAGTTGATCGCAGGCATCCTGGACGAAATGTCCCGCCTCCCGCTGCCGATCTATCTTTTCGCCGATGCCTACATAGACAAGATTCTGGCCGGATGCCCGCTGCACACCGGCTGGCAGCGAGCCTTCGAAGTCCAGCGCGCGCCTTTGAGGCCTGCCGAACGCCTGCTGAAGCGGTTATTCGACATTGCCTTTGCATCACTGCTACTGCTCTTCCTGTTTCCGTTGATGGCCGTAGTCGCGTGTGCCATCGCGCTCGAGAGCGGTCGCCCAGTGCTGTTTCGGCAGACGCGGCGGGGTTTTTGTGGTAAGCCATTCAATATTTACAAGTTCCGATCAATGACCGTGCAGGAGAACGGTGCGGAAATTCGCCAGGCTCAGCGTAATGATGCGCGGGTTACCCGACTTGGCCGAATATTGCGCCAGTCAAATATCGACGAGCTGCCGCAGTTATTTAATGTGCTTCGGGGGGAAATGTCCCTCGTGGGGCCGCGACCCCACGCCCTCGCTCATGACGATACCTATAGTGCGATTATTGCGAGCTATGCTTATCGCCATCGTGTAAAACCCGGTTTGACAGGCTGGGCTCAGATCAATGGCTTTCGAGGGGAAACGAAGGAGCTGTGGAGGATGGAAAAACGCGTAGAGCATGACCTCTGGTACATACAGTCCTGGAGCGTGCAGCTCGATCTCAAGATAATTTGGACAACCGCTGTACTGGTGCTTTCGGATCGTAATGTCTATTGATGTATAGCAGCTTCTCAGAGACCGTTTTGAAAATCGGCTGACTATGGGTTCCGTCTGGGGCTGGGTTATGATTCAAGCTTTGGATGCGGACAGAGCCGTGGCCGGATGGCCCAGATCCGCCAAGAAGACCTTGCGCTACCCGTCTGATTTGACGGATGAGGAGTGGGAGCAGTTCGCGCCGCTGATGCCCAAGCCTGGGCGGCGTGGCCGTCCGCGCGAGGTTGATTTTCGCGAGGTGATCAATGCGGTGCGCTACCTGGTCCGTTCGGGTTGCGGCTGGCGGATGCTGCCGATCCACTTTGGACCCTGGCAGACGGTCTATGGCTGGTTTCGAGAGCTGGCGCGGCGGTTTCTGTTCCAGACCGTCCACGATGTGGCGCTGATCCTGGATCGTGAGCGGGCCGGACGCGAGGCGAGCCCGTCGGCGGTGATCGACAGCCAGTCTGTCAAGGCTCCGCAAGCTGGAACAAGGGGTTACGACGCCGGAAAGAAGATCGTCGGCCGCAAGCGACACATTGCCGTCGATACGGATGGGCGGCTCTTGATGGTCAATCTCACCACCGCCGATATCTCCGACAGTGCCGGCGCTCAGGCGATCTTGGATGGTATCCACCAGCGCTGGCCCTGGGTGAAGCATCTGTTCGTCGACGGCGCTTATGATCGGCTAAAGCTCATGGACAAGGCCGCCTATCTCGACTTCGTGGTCGAGATCATCCGTCGATCCGATGACCAGAAGGGCTTCGAAGTCTTGCCCCGACGCTGGGTCGTCGAGCGGGCCTTCGGCTGGATGACAAGATGGCGCCGCCTCGTGCGCGACTACGAGCAGCGCATCGATGTCTCGCAAGCCATGATCCTTGGCGCAATGGACGGCAATCTCATCCGCCGAAACGCTCATCCGTGAATTTCAAAACGGACTCTTAACTCTGTGTCCATGGAACCGGTAGCAGGCCGTAGAGCGGCCTCTCACATTAACTGCGCATTCTAAGGGACAGTTCACGGTGAATGGATGGGGGCACACCTCGCTCCAGACAACCAAAGGCTACGCCCACACGCCGAAGCACCTTCAGGACAATCTGAGCGTCTCTGAGGACGCGGAACAGGTCGATGCCGCGCTGCACCTTGGCATGACGCGCGAGACCGACCGCACCGGCACGGCTGTCTTGTAGCATCGCCGGGAAGACTTGACAGGTCCTACCGAGCGCTCGCACCTTTGGGCATTGGAATACCTCTCCTGCCTGACTGGCTGCGGGACAGCTGCTTGAGAGAGCGGGTGAGCGGTGCCTCTACCCACAAATGCAGGCCAACGCTGAAGAGGCAGACAGCGGCAAATGCGGCGAACAAATAAAAAGTGGCTGAGAAAATGGAACCAGCCGGAAGCACTTTTGCCGAAAGAAAGTACACGCCGTGCAGAATCAGCGGATGGATTAGGTAGGTCGCGTAGCTCGCAGACCCCAGCAGGAGAGCGCCTCGATGCGACGCCCGATGGTTTGAACGCTCAAGCATCAACGCTCCGGCGACGATGACCGTCGCTGGTAGGCCAAGCCGCATGAGCCTGATTTCCCCGGTGCGCGTAACCTCGACCCCCAAGTACCAGTCCTGGGCAATCAGCACAGCAATGGCTACCCCAATCGCGAGGACACTCAGTGTTGCTCCGTGGGGCAGGTCGAGTGCCCGTGACTTCAGATATAAGAGCCCCAGCAAACAGCCGAGCGCGAACTCAAGTAGGATGGCATTCGTATAGTACTCGATCACAAAAGATTGTGGCTTGAATACTACGCCCATGAACCAAAACGACAGAAAGGCCACCGACAAAATGGTAGTTGCCCGACTAATTCGCCCCGAAAGCAGGAAAAGGCCGAAGAAGAAATAGAAAAAGGCCTCGTAGATCAGTGTCCATGCCGGAACGAGTATGGGCTCCGAAACGCCGTCGAGCCGTATATTCGGCAGTAAGAACAGGGATGTCAGCAGGTCCGAGCCGTCCCAATTGTGCAGTCCTGACGGACTGAAGCCGACAGAGCTGACGGCTATTATCGCGAAAGTGGTGATCCAGTATAGCGGCAATATCCGGATGAGTCGGTCACGCCAGAACGCGGCGGGGCCACAGTGGCTTCTGTCGCTCGCATAAACCATGATGAAGCCAGATATGACGAAGAATATATCGACACCCGCAGCCCCCAGATGTGAATGAACGGGAAGCGGGTGCAGGCGCTCGATGAACGATTGGGCATGGTACAAAACCACCGCATAGGCGGCGACAGCCCGAAGCACCTGGAGATTGTTCAGCATCAGAGCCTGGCTCTCGCGCTCGCGACAATCATTTAGTCTGACCGGAGGTGATTTCGGAGGCAATTACCTCTTTCGACGCCTCGCATGCGACGTCATACCTCCTATTGGGGAGACGGCGCTGCGCCTAGGCTCGCCCTTTCTGTCAATCGGCCCGGAATTATTCCACGCCGAAATACACAAGGCCTCGCATTGGACTGGCCACGGTATTCGAATGGGACATTCGCCGCCGAGCAAGGCAATGCCAAGGCGGCTCACCGCGGCATTTGGCAGGGCCGGTTCGATCAACCTTGGGATTGCCGTGCGGCGAACGCCGACAAGGTCGAGACAGTCAGCGAGCGATCCACCGGGTTCGGGCTTCTCAGAGACCGTTTTGAAAATCGGCTGACTATGGGTTCCGTCTGGGGCTGGGTTATGATTCAAGCTTTGGATGCGGACAGAGCAGAGCCGTGGCCGGATGGCCCAGATCCGCCAAGAAGACCTTGCGCTACCGTACGCCTCCGGCGAAGGCCGCCTTGCGCGAGCATGGCACGGTAGCGAAGCTGCGCTCTTAAGGTCGTCCTTACGAGCGTAGTTAGCAGCACGGCATGAGCCAGATGACGATATTGACCGGGCCGGAGCGCCGTCGTCGTTGGAGTGAAGAGGATCAGTGCCGGATACTGGCCGCGGCATTCGCGCCCGGGGCCACAGTGGCGGCGGTGGCGCGTCAGTACGATGTCGCGACCAGCCTGATCTATAAGTGGCGCCGCACGGTGAGAGCCCGCGAGACGGGCTTTGCCGAAGTTGTCGTGGTTCCCGATGAACCTGTCGCCGCTTCGGTGCCGGCGGCGCCGCCAGCGGTGATCGAGCTGGAGATCGCCGGCAAGGCGCGGCTGCGGATACCGCTGACCACGCCGCCGACACTGGCGGCGGCGATGGTGAAGGCGCTGGGCGTTTCATGATCCCGGTTCCGAGCCAGGTGCGGATCTGGTTGGCGGTCGGCCGGACCGATATGCGTCGCGGGATGCAAGGCCTCGCTCTGCAGGTTCAGGAGACGCTGGGCCGGGATCCGCATGCCGGCGATCTTTATGTCTTCCTTATCTGGCATGATGGGCTCGGCATGTCGCTATATGCAAAACGGCTCGAGAAGGGCCGGTTTCTATGGCCGTCGCCGGCGGACGGCACGGTTTCCATATCACCGGCGCAGCTCGCCTACATGCTCGACGGGATCGATTGGCGCAACCCGCGTCACACGTTCCGCCCGCAGCGCGCGGGCTGAGTTTTTCTTTGAGTTTGCGCCATTTTCCGCGAGTCAGCGGACGCGTTTTATGATTCATTCCAGGGCATGGTTGCCACCGCCCAGGATGCTGTTCCGGACGATATCGGCGCGCTGAGAGCAGCGCTGACCGCGGCGCTGGCCAGAGCCGAAGACGAGGCCGCGCGCGCTGCGCTGGTCGAGGCCGAACTGGCGGTCGCCAGGGCCAAGGCATCGGATGATGCGGCGCTGATCGCACATCAGCATCTGACGATCCGGAAGCTGCAGCGGGCGCTGCATGGTCAGAGTTCTGAACGCTCAGCCCGTCTGCACGACCAGATGGAGCTCACCTTCGAGGAACTCGAGAGCACGGCGACGGAAGACGAGATCGCCGCCGAACAGGCCGCGGCCCGGACCACCGAGGTGGCGCCTTATGTGCGCAAACGACCAGCGCGCCAGCCATTTCCCGAGCATCTGCCACGCGAACGCGTGGTCGAGCCGGCGCCGAGCGCTTGCCACTGCTGTGGCGGTCATCGGCTGCGCAAGCTTGGTGAGGATATCACCGAGACGCTGGAGGTGGTGCCGCGGCAATGGAAGGTGATCCAGCACGTGCGGGAGAAGTTCACCTGCCGCGACTGCGAGACGATCAGCCAGGCTCCGGCGCCGTTCCACGCCACCCCGCGCGGCTGGGCCGGTCCCAGCCTGCTGGCGATGATCCTGTTCGAGAAGTTCGGCCAGCATCAGCCGCTCAACCGTCAGGCTGAACGCTATGCCCGCGAAGGCGTGCCGCTCAGCCTGTCGACGCTTGCCGACCAGGTCGGCGCCGGCGCCGCGGCGCTGATGCCGCTGTTCAGGCGACTCGAAGCCCATGTGCTGGCCGCTTCACGTTTGCACGGCGACGACACGACGGTGCCGGTCCTGGCCAAGGGCAAGACCGAGACCGGCCGATTATGGGCCTATGTGCGCGACGACCGTTCGGCGGCGCCGATCCTCCGGCGGCAGTGTTCTACTATTCCCGCGATCGTCGAGGGGAACATCCCGCGGCGCATCTCGCCGGCTGGAGCGGCATTCTGCAGGCCGATGCCTTTGGCGGCTATGGCGATCTCTATGCGACAGGCCGTCAGCCGGCGCCTGTTCTGGAAGCCAGCTGCTGGGCCCACAGCCGGCGCAAAGTGTTCGAGCTGGCCGATATCGAAGCGGCAGTGCGCAAGAAGGCGCGCGGCGACAAGCCTAACCTGGTCTATCCGCTAGCGGTTGAAGCCGTGAAGCGCATCGATGCCCTGTTCGATATCGAACGCGCGATCAACGGCCTGTCGCCAGGCCAACGCCTCGCCGTGCGCCAAGAGCGGAGCGCACCGCTGGTCACCGAGCTCGAGCGCTGGATGATCGAGACGCGCGACAAGCTCTCGCGCGGACACGATCCGACCAAGGCCTTCAACTACATGCTGCGCCGCTGGTCATCCTTCACCCGGTTCCTCGATGACGGGCAGATCTGCCTACGAACAATGCAGCCGAGCGAGCCCTGCGTGGCATCGCTCTCGGCAGAAAGTCCTGGCTGTTCTGCGGTTCCGATCGCGGCGGCCAGCGCGCTGCCGTTCTCTACAGCCTGATCGTCAGCGCCAAGTTGAATGACATCGACCCGCAGGCCTGGCTCGCCGACGTCCTCGGCCGACTGCCCGCCTGTCCGGCCCATCGCATCGATGATTTGCTGCCATGGAATTGGAGATCCGCAAGACTGCGGACCCAACCAGCGGCGGCCTGATCATGCAGCGCAATAAGGTGCATCACGTCTACACCGTCGAGCGTGTCGCCAGGGACCTCGGCGTCAGCGAAGCGCTCATCCAGGATCTGACCCTCGGTCTCGAGCCCGAGGACGGCGTCATCTGGGTGTACGGCGCCAACGATGACGACGGGATCTTGGCCTTCACCGATGAAGGCTTGAGGAGGTCAAGCTCCTCTCGAAGAATATCATCGCGTCTCCCCATCGAAAGGTTGACCCCAGCACCGCGGTGCTCAGGTGCTCATGGCCGCTGGATACGCACGTCTGCGGTCTTCACCGGACTTCACCGGATGGGTACGTTCGGCTATGGCAACGATGGGGACCTTAATGATGTCCATCTCATCGGCGGTGGCATCGACGCCAACGGTCGTGGCTTCTACAAGCAGTGGGGCGGCAACTGGGCTTGGTGGGCCGGCGGCACCTACAAGTTCAACGAGAAGACCGCGTTTAATCTCCAGGTGTCTGGTGACGACGACAAGAACTACGGTGTGGCTGCGAACGTCGCCTATACCGCTGTTCCTGCCTTCACGATCACGGCCGAAGTTGACTACAACCACTACGGCAACTTCGACACTCCGACCATCTACGGCAACTGGGTCGGCGCCGACAAGAAGAACAGCGTCGGCGGTATCCTCCGCTTCCAGCGCGACTTCTAATCGGCAGCATCTGACTGAAATCGACCCCGGCGGGCAACCGCCGGGTTTTTTCGTATACGTGACGCGATTATCTGATCAAGGTCGCACGAGGAACGTCGACGGCTTCGTCATCAGGATTTGTGGTCAGTCGCCAATCCTGTTCAAAGTACGGCAAGATCACCCAAGGCATCGATCAGTGGCTGGATCCTATTTTCATAGTTTTTCCAGCGCTTGACCGACGATTTATAGATCGGTTGCCGGACTTGCCAGCGACTGATAGTTCTGACCGACCCAGCCTTATCGAAAAAGCGAAGACAGGCATCATCCCAGGTCAAGCCAAGGTGATCTATCAAGCGACGCGATTGCCCTTCCTGGTCAGATATCAGCTCTTCGTAGCGATTCTCAAAAATTCGCCCGGGCAAGATCGAGTGCCAATGGCGCATAAGCCGCTCATACTCACGATAAGCCAGTCCAAGAGTCCCAAGGTCGTAACTGTAATCAAGGCCCTTTTTTAGGTCGGAAAAGAAACAGGAAAGACAATTGTCGATCGCGTCGCGCTTGCAGTGAATAAAACGCGCGTTCGGGAAGAGGATGGCGATCAGACCGATAAGCTCGAAATTATGAGGCAGTTTGTCGATAATGCGTGGTGCGGTAGGCGAATAGAGACGCAAGTTGGATAGATATTCCTCAGCCAACGCATGCGATTGCTGGATCGTCATCGACTTGACTGTCCATCCAAAGGTTTGTCCCGGCTCCCCCTTCAGGCCGATGGAGGCCGCGATTCGCCCCAGTTTCGTAAGCTCTCCGGCCCCGTGAACGTAAGGATGGCTCGAGCAGATTTGCTCGGTCAGTGTTGTACCCGAGCGCGGCATCCCGAGGACAAACACGGGCGCTTCGGATGGGTTACCATACCCGGCTTTGGATGCCAGCAAGCCGGCATCGAATAGCCCGATCAGGGAATCGACCCACCTGCGGTAGGACTCAATGTCAAAATCTAAAGTCCTGAATGTCTTGGCCTTTAGAAAATGGTCCATCGCCTCGCCGTAACGGCCAAGGTCGTTCAGAACCTTGCCTGCCGCCAGATGAAGCCCATAGGGCTCGTCGGCGGAAATCGCCGGGTTGGCAAGTTCGTCCAGGATGGACTTGAGTTCGGGCGGTTCGGTAGAAAATTTCCGGATGCCTACAAGGGTGTTGTAAGCCCCTGGCACGTTGAGACGCCTGGCGATGTTTTCCGTTAAACAAGCTGCTGCCTCGTCCATCCGTCCGAGACTTACGAGCGTATCCGCTAGACCCATCCGGGCTTGCGGATGATAGTGGTCGATCCGCAGCGCCTTCTCATAGATGGGCAAAGCCATGTCGGCCTTGTCGAATTTGGCGTAGGCCTGCGCCAAGCCGCAAAGTGCCTCCAGAAGATCAGGCTTCAATTCGCAGGCCCGTTGCAAGTGCCTGATTGCGGGCAGGTAATCGCCAACCTTTAAATAGGTTTCGCCAAGTGTGAGCCGGTAGTACGGATTGTTAGGCTCTTGGGTGACCGCCCGGGCCAAGTATTTGATGGACAACTCATCATCGAAATCCAGCCCCAATGTGCCAAGTATGTACAATGCCAGCGGATGCTCACGCGTGCGCGCCAGAACGCGATGACAGAGCTCCTCGGCCTCAGGTAGCTGATCCAATTTCTGAAGTTCAAGCGCTTGCCTCAACAGCATGTCGTCGGCCTGCGCGCGAGGCGGGCGGGCCTGCGGCTTGGCTTTGGGTGGCGCAGCTTTCGGCGGTGCCGCCTTAGCCGGGGGTTGAGTTTTGAGGTGCTTTGCCCAGGCGGGCGGCAATCGGTTGCTCATACTATGTCGCTAGCAAAACGGCGCGGGAGAATCCAGCCTTGGGCGAACCGCCAAGTGAGCGCGACGATGCTCTCGGCCAGTCAGTACGACGGCGAAAACACCATGTCCGTCGAAGGCTCAACCCGGGATGCGTCGCTAAAAGGTTTTGAAATCGTCCTGTCACTCTTTCCGGGCGTTAGCGCCGCCTCTCACCTGCCTGCCGGCACCCTCTCCCCTTATAGTGACGGGGAGAGGGGCGCTGTGATCGGCGATCTCACCAATCGCCGGCCTGCAAGAGAGCCAGCGCTGCGGCCCGCCCCTTCTCCCGTCACTATCTAGCGTGCGCACACATTTGATTCAACTCCAATGAAATCAAAGTGATGGTCGCATTTCTGGAGCCGAGCATCGGGCTCAACAGCTTGGAAAACGTACGTTTTCAAGGCTCTTGGCTTATCAAAGAAATTGCCCCTTCGAATCAGATGTGTGCGCACGCTAGCCCGTCACTATACGGGGAGAAGTGCCCGGCAGGGCGATGAGGGGCAGCGCCGGCTTCGAGAATTGATGTTCCCACCACAAGTTGGAAGCGGTCAGTCGGCTGAAGCGATCGCCGCGGCTCGGCCACGCCGGAAAACTTGCACCCTTCCCCCGCCCACGCTAGCAAGTGACTCCCCTTCCACGCGAGCCTGTGCCATGCTCGCGCAAGGCGGCCTTCGCCGGAGGCGTACGCGCTACCCGTCTGATTTGACGGACGAGGAGTGGGAGCAGTTCGCGCCGCTGATGCCCAAGCCTGGGCGTCGCGGCCGTCCGCGCGAGCGTTGATGTCCGGGAGGTGGTCAACGCCGTGCGCTACCTGGTCCGCTCCGGTCGCGGTTGGCGAATGCTGCCGATCCATTTCGGGCCCTGGCAGACGGTCTACGGCTGGTTTCCCGAGTTGGCGCGGCGTTTTCTGTTCCAGACCATCCACGATGTGGCGCTGATGCTGGATCGCGAGCGAGCCGGGCGCGAGGCCAGTCCCACGGCTAGCGTGATCGACAGCCAGTCGGTCAAAGCTCCGCAAGCTGAAACAAGGGTTACGACGCCGGCAAGAAGATTGTCGGCCGCAAGCGACACGTTGCCGTCGATACGGATGGGCGGCTCTTGATGGTCAATCTCACCACCCCCGATATCTCCGACAGTGCCGGTGCTCAGGCGATCCTGGATGGTAGCCGCAAGCGTTGGCCCTGGTTGAAGCATCTATTCGCCGACGGCGCCTATGACAGGCTGAAGCTCATGGACAAAGCCGCCTATCTCGACTTCGTGGTCGAGATCACTCGTCGATCCGACGACCAGAAGGGCTTCCAGATCCTGCCCCGCCGCTGGGTCGTCGAGCGGACCTTCGGCTGGATGACAAGATGCCGCCGCCTCGTGCGCGACTACGAGCAGCGCATCGATGTCTCGCAAGCCATGATCCTTGTCGCAATGGGCGGCAATCTCATCCGCCGAAACGCTCATCCGTGAATTTCAAAACGGACTCTCAGAAGCAGCATGGATAGGCAATCCATCGTCCGGGATTGAACTGATAGTTTTGATTTTGATGCTCGAGCGCTCCCGCGCCAGTGAGTATATAGAGCCCCAAAATTCGGGTTCGCGCCGGTTCAGTCGCCGGATCTTTATGAGCGCATGATTTCTTCTGGCGCGGGAAGTGGATTAGGAAAACCTGCTGACGGCGCGGCCGCCTTCAATAAGAAAAACTGTGCAGCCTATAAGCTTCGGCTCGACGACATCCGGTTCTCGATTTCCTTTAGGATGTTGGTTGCGCGTGCGATGCGGCTATACCTGGCCAGAAAGTCTGCCTTCGCCTGCTGACCGATCTGATCCCGAAGCGCCTTGTTTTCGCGCAGGCGCTGAAGAGCTTTGACCCAGTCGGACGGGTTGTCTGGCGACACCAGAACGCTGTTGACGCTATCCCTCAAAACTTCTCGGATAACTGACAGGTCGGAGGACACTATGGGTTTGCCATGCGCCATATATTCGAAGAGCTTGAGCGGCGACATTCCCTCAGCGATATTTCGACCGCCGCCCTGGCCCTCTACATCTCTAAGATAGGGCGCGAGTACAACGTCCATTTCGGCCAAGTAGGCACATGTCGCGGCGTGAGGAACGTAGCCGTGAAACACTGTGTTCGGGCATTTGGCCAGCTTCGATGTCCAATACTCTATATCGCCTGGTGTTCCGCCGACGATGTGAAATGTCGCCCAGCCGCATCGAGGCGCAATAGCGCTGATTATCTCCATGCCTTTTCCCTTATACAGATGTCCGACATAACCAACCTTGAACGTGCCGCTGAGGCTGCATGGCTCGACATTCGGCGGAACCGGATCCGCGCCATTGGGCGCGATGAGAAATTTTCCCGCATGTTGAGGAAAGAGGCGGATGCTGTCGTCCCGCAGACGTTGCGACGTGACGACCAGCATACGGAATGCCTCTAGGCCTATCAGTTTGGCAAGGCGCTGACGCTGACGTCTGCTCAAACTGCCAATCGGGTCGTGAAGCTCAAAAACGGTCGTGAACCCGAAAAGTCCGGCAGAAACAAGCGCTACAGTAGCCGAGCGTGTAAAGACGACATGCGGCCGCAGCCAGACCGCAGCAAGAAGTGCCAACACAGCAAAAAAAAGCTCCCGGCCGGGCACAGGCCAAAAGGGTACAGGGAGAACGCGGAATGGGAACTCGGTACCGAATCCGTATTCGCGCGCGATCTTCTCATAATGATCCCGTGTATTCATGGAGGCGCGTGGAAGCGCTAGTAGGACCTCCGCTCCGGCAACCCGAAATGCATGGCACATCTTTGCGACTTGTACCGCATTGGCGGCCGGCGCCGGAACGTGCGCAGAATGTATATAGAGAAGCCGCATCCACAAAGCCTATCTTTCACGCCTCGCGGCTGGTCTAGTTCTTCGCCTCTGAGCCGCAAGTTCGGAGACCACGGGCTGGGCAGACGCACCAAGTCGAACGACAAAAGCGCCCTCCGCCCCGGTGGCTCCATGGGTTGTGATAGTACCACTCGCCGGTTGCCTCACCAAAATCGAGCGCCCTTTTTCGCGAACTGGGGGCAGGCCCAGCGACAGCACACGCCGCCCTTCACCGGACAGGTTCTGACCACAGCCGTCATCAAAGCCCCAGCCAGCCAGCAATTATGTTGCGCTGTATCTCAGAAGTTCCGGAATAGAGTTTGCTGCCGATGGCATCACGCACGGCACGTTCGACGTCGAATTCGCTCAAGAAACCATAGCCGCCGAAGACCTGGACGACATCGAGCGTGGTGCGAACAAGCGATTCGCTCACAAAGAGCTTCGAAACGGCGGCGTCGAGGGATACGGACTGGGAGCGTTCAAGGCCCCACGCCGCTTTGTAGACGAGCAGTCGGGCCGCCTCCACCTGCATCTTCATGTCGGCAATCTTATGGGCGACCGCCTGGTGCTTGGAGATGGTCTGGCCGGACTGACGTCGGGTGCGCGTATAGGCCACTGCCTTTTCCAGAAGCCGCTCCATGGTGCCTACATGACTGGCGAATAGGCACGCCCGCTCCCAGTCCATGCTATGGACGAACAGCCTGGAGCCGCCGCCCACTCCACCGAGAACAGCGTCCTTCGAAACAAATACGTCCTCGAAGACAAGCTCCCCGATCGGAGACGTCCGCAGTCCCATTTTTTCGAACTTTTGCGCGACCCGATAGCCGGGCAGCGTGCGGTCCACGAGGAAGCTCGTGATGCCGCCGAAATACCCCTTGGCGCGGTCAGTGACAGCAAAGACGACGGCAACATCCGCCACCGGCCCGTTGCTCACGAAGGTCTTCGTGCCGTTGATTAGAAAGCCGTCGCCATGAGGCTCCGCCCGGGTTTGCATCGCAAATGCATCGGAGCCCGACTCCGGTTCGCTCATCGCATTGGCCGCGATCAAAGTGCCATCACAGAGCCTCGGAAGATATCGATTCTTCTGCTCTTCAGTGCCGAACTTCCAAATCGGCACCACGCAGGCCAGAAGGTGGGCGCAGATCGAGAAGACCAAGCCGGAATCCTCGCAGCCGTAGCCGAGCGCGTCGATTGCAATGGCCGTGGACAGGGAATCGAGACCGGGTCCCCCGTAGGCCTCGGGGACTGGCAGGCCGGTCAGGCCCATCTGCGCGCAGGCCTGCCACAACTCGTGCTGGAATACTTGGTCCCGGTCGCGCTGCCTGACATCTTTATTGAGCTTATCTTGCGCGAAGCGATGGATCTCACCGCGCAGGATGCGCTGCTCCTCGTTCAGCGCGAAATCCACTACTCCATCCTTATCAGATGCTGGTAGTCAATTTTATCTGTCGATGTCTTCGGAAGTAACGGCTGATGCGAGAACCAGTCCGGGGCCATGTAGGCCGGCAAGTTGTGAGCGCAGAACCGCTTCAGCTCGATGAGCGACAGCGCATGGCCGTCGCGCGAGGCATAGAACACCTTAATGGAGACGCCCGACTCCTCCGAGCGAGCGATCGCCGCCACCTCGGAGATCGCTGGATGGCGATAGAGCGCCGTCTCGATCTCGCCGAGTTCGATCCGATATCCCCGCCTCTTCACCATCCGGTCGCGTCGACCACGGAAGGTGTAGACTCCGCCATCGCCTTCGATCACTACATCGCCGGTACGGTACCAGCGACCGCTTGAATCGACGTGAAAAGCGGCGCTTGTTCGCTCAGGCATGTTCCAATAGCCCAGCATCACGGGAGCACCGCTGATTGCGAGCTCGCCTTCCTGGCCTCGCGGCACGTTGCGACCATTCGCATCGATCACGCGTGCCTTAACATGCGCGCAGGCGCGCCCGATCGGAAACGGCGCCGAGCGGTCTTCGGCGATCGTCTGCGGGATTTCGTAGTAGGTACAGACGTTGGTTTCGGTTGGACCATAGAGATTCAGGTAGCGTGCGCGTGGGACCACAGCCTTTAGCCTGCGCAGATGCTTGACCGGAAAAACCTCGCCGGCAAATAGAATGAACCGAAGAGCGTGGTCGTCGCGAGCATCAAGGCTGCCGTGCTCGACCAGAAGCGTGAGTACGGAGGGCGTGGAATACCAGACGGTCAACCGCCGCTCGGCGATAACCGACGCCATCCGGGTCGGGTTCTTGCCGAGCTCCTCACCGATGAGGAATACGGTCGCGCCGTGCTTCAGCGGTACGAAGATGTCGAGGATAGACAGGTCGAAGTGGAAAGGCGCATGGGAGGAGAAGCGGTCATTCTCGTCAGGGGCGAGGATCTCGGAGCACCAGTCCACGTAGCTCGAGCCATTACGATGCGTCAGCATCACGCCCTTCGGCTGGCCGGTCGAGCCCGAAGTGTAAAGCACGTAAGCGAGGTTGTCCGGCCCCGGCCGCGCCGATTCGTCCTCCACCGCCAAGCTGCCGGCCTCTACGCGAGCCAGGTACGTCGCGAGCGGCGAGGGACCGTCGGACCAGTCGAGCGGTAAGAGACACGGTTCCGCAGCCAAGCGCGCCAACTCACAGCGCAAAGTTTCGGCTCGGGACGCCTCCACGAAAATCGCGCGCACGCCGCAGTCGTTAAATATGAACGCGCTACGCGCAGGCGGTGCCAGAGAGTCGACGGGCACATAGGCCGCGCCCACCTTCAAGGTGCCGAACAGAACAGCGAGCGAGGCGATCGATTTTGGAAGGCAAATGCCGACGCGGTCCCCCGGCCGGACGCCGATCCGACGCAGATGGTCGCGGACTTGGTCCGACAGCGCGTCGAGCTCGCCGTAGGTGATCTGCCGCCCAGAGCTCGCCTCGACAGCGGCGCACGTCTGGGGATGCCGCCTCGCGCTCTGTTCCAGATACTCGTGTAAGGCAGCAACCGTCATGGCGGGCTCTATGTGGACGCCTGCTTCGACTGGACGAAATTGGCAATTTGGGCGATGGAGTTCAGGTTCTCCGGCACGAGTTCGTCAGGGGCGATTTCGATACCGCAGGATTTTTCCAGGTAGGCAACGAGCTTAAGCGTCGCCAACGAGTCGAGAATGCCGTCAGTTATCAGCTCCGTTGAATCCGTCAGATTCTCCGGCCTTTCACCGGGCAGAAACTCCTTCAATATGAAATCCTTGGCCATCGTCCTGATCTGGATCGCGTTCATTGTTCCTCCTTGTGTGGAGCAACCGCAAGGTTCAGGGGAATTAGATCCTGGTGTTGCTGCAGCACTTGGTAAAGCTTGTCGGCGATGAGCCGATGGCCGGCGGCGTTTGGGTGATCGTCCCAAGGTGCTACAAGAAGCGTCCGCCAGTCATACCCGTCATACACACCGGAAAGATCGAGAACGTTAAAGCCAGCCTCGGTAGCGAGGCGCTTCTCTAGCTCGGTGCTGGTCCTCTCGTCTGGTCTGGGTAGATAGATCCAAAAGACCCCGACCCCTTCTCGCTTCGCAGCTTCCACGATTCGAGAATAGATCGCACGCAGAAGTCTGTCTCCGTAGGGCATGAGCTTTCTTTGAAGTACCTCGTGGTCGGCACGGGGATCGATCCCGCTCTCGCGTACAATGTCGCGCACGAAGTCGTAGCGATATGCGGAGCCATTCTGGATTGCTTTCCCGAGACGCTTTAGCGTTCGTGGAACAAGCGCGCTGTGCTCGAAGTAAAAGATGTACTTTGGTTTGAATGCGAGCACTCGATCCTCGATGATGGCCAGAATGTCCAGAGGAACATAACCCCCAACGGCAAAGTTCAGCACCTCGTAGTGTCGATACCCGCTGTCGTCTGCCTGCGCATTCAGCCGCCGCTCCAACAGGCCCTCGAAAGTCTCGTCATCCGCGACGCCCTCGCCGAAGACATGCGAAGAGCCGACGATTGCGATTCGTGGGGTGCCGGGAGTAGGAATCTTTTCATAGTCCTGATCTCGCATGCCCCAGCGGTTGATGTGGACCCGCGTTCCCTTAAAGTCTGCTTGGGAGAGTGGTCGCAGATAGGTCGTGGGAAGCGCACCGGTGAACTCGCTCAGCGGCGTCTTGTCCAAATTGTCCCAACCGTCGTGTCGTCGTTGGCCATAGACAATCCACAGTTCTGGGTTAAATGCGCCGACATTGACGAGGTTCTCGTAGTAGCCGCGCTCCAGGTTCGCGTTGTCGCGGCTATTGAGGTTCGGCGCTCTAATGTCGGCCATTGCGGTACTGACCGTCTCCCCGAGGCGATCGTGAACCATGGGGAGCGAGATGCAAACCGCGATCAACCCGCAGACACCGACCGACGCAACCGACCGTCGGAAACTGTACTGGCGGTCGGCGCCGCCGCGCGCGAGCGCAAGCGCAGGAATGCCAATGATAGCTGCCACCGCGACCAGTACGAGGGCGGGCGTCATTTTGCCAGGAACTTCCACGCCCACAGTGTCGAAGACCGAGAACCATTGCGGGACCGAGCTCGCGCTCCAAAACGACCAAAGGAGGCAGATGACGACGAATACGCCAATGGTCCGGCTCGCAGTTTGCAGCGCACCGTTCCAGCTTAGTGCCCCGCCACGCAGGCGCCGCGTGCGACCGTGCCGCATTTCATAGTGGGCGTTGATCGTCACAAGCACGGCCAGGATCATCCAGAAGAGGAAGTCGTTCCAGGTGAATACCCAGGTGCCACGTAACCAGAACCACTGATAGTTGTGCAGCAGCCAAGTCGCGAGGAACGCGAGGAGGGTCGCGCTGACCAGCGCTACGCTCTCTCCCCAGCGTCGAAAGCGAAAATACAACGGATAGTATACAATCTTCATTATGAAGTCCTTCCAGTATATATTTATTCGACGCCAGAAATCTGTGAAACTTGAGGAAAGAAAGTACAGATTGTGGGTTTCTGGAAGGTTGAATCCAAATAAATGCAAAATCCCGGTGATTATGTGAAAAGTTCCTGAAACCTTCAGATAAAGTAAAAATGGCCATATGATAAATTGCAAAAGCTCAATCTGATTGTGTACGTCCGCAGCATCGATAACAAATCGCTGATATACGATGCGGTAGCATATCAAATGGATAGCGCCGCGAAACATCCACTGAATGCCCGTTTGATAGATGTAGTGCCGGTCAGCATTGTAGTAGCTGCTGCGGAAAGTTCTAAAATCTACGACCGGAAAGAGCGGGAAGCACACGTTCGGCAACATGAAAAAATACGCGAGCCGCTCCGAAAGCGTCGCCATCTTCTGTTCACGTCGCATTTCGTATGCATAGACAATGAGACGGAACATGAACATGGAAGCGAGCACTGGCCAGACGGCGCGCGTCCACGGGGTCGCTATCCAGTCCATTCGTGCGGCGGCGAGCCCGCAGCCGGCGCCAACCAGCGCCAGCACTCTCCATCCAAAAGCGATCGGTAGGTGGACAATTCCGATCAGTACGAGCCCAATGGCGACGATCCAGGCGGCATCGATGAGGCCGTCAAATCTCCAGTGGTGCCAGTTGGGCCCAAGGTTCGCGAAAACTGCGGCGATAGTCGCGAACGAGAGCAGCACGAAAAACGGCAGCCGGTAAGGCTGTGGCAGGAAGTAGTGCACGCACCAGCCGGCGAGGGCAACGAGCAGGACGCGGACAAGCGCAGTAGTCTCGAGCCTGAGGAGATAGACCAGCGCGATGAAGAGGGCCAGCTGGCAGGCTATGGCGAACCAAGCCAGGATGCTTCTCGACTCAGTCTCCGTAGGATCCGCCGACCAGGGACGAGACAATGTCTTGATCCAATGCACGCTCGCGCGCCTCAACCAGCTGCCGGCGGACATCGACAAGAAGTGGCTTTGGGGCATGCGAAAGATCCGCAAGCTGCTGGTCCCCCTCCCATGGCTCCCATCCCTGACGGGTAAAGCGCCCCGGTCCTTAGAGGGATGCCTTGACTTCTTTGAACGAGTCCGGTTCCGCGCAAACGCAGAAGTACATAAAACGCAGAAGTACATAAGTGTATCAGAAACAAATCGCTCCGCTGTGCCCGGGGTAACAGCGACTCGTCTCTAAGACGCTTAAAAACAAGCTAAATCTGATCGATTGAAAGCCGATTCCGAATGGGATCGATCTGCCCCGTAATCCGCGCCGCGAGCCGAACGCCGATGGCAGTCGACGCTCTGTCTGCCTTGGCCATCTTAGTCCGGAACGCTCGGGCACATGATCGACGAGTTCGCGGCACTTCCAGCCGAGGCAAAGGCGCAACTCACCATCCTGGGCGATGCCAATGCCGCGCCACTCTCGACGAACAGGCAGCCCGGTTGGGCCTTTCCAGCAGCGTCACTTTCGCTGGCGCGGTCGAAAATGTCTTTCCATTCCTGTGGGAGGCTGATTCTATCTTTCCACCTCGGTGTCGGAAGGTATGTCAAAGTCAACGCTCCTGAAAACAGCCTCTCTTCTTTGAAGATCGTTAAATACAATTCGACCTCGGAGGCAATTGTTGCCTACGTGCTGGCGTGATACTAGGCGGAACAACTTGACGGAACAATTTGGCCGTATAGCCGCCGTTGATAGCAACGGACCTGCTAAATGTTGATTGGCACACTAACTTTGCACACCGGTTACAACGAGGGGGCGCAGCTTCAGAGCCTCGCCCTCCAACGCTGCATTTCGGACCTGCGTCCCGGCTCGCCGGCGGAGATCGTGGACCACCGCTATCCAAGACGACTGGAGACTGGCTATGGGCCGGCGACAAACGCACGCCAGCGAACGCTTGCCGCCTTCGCCGATGGACTGCTGCTCAGCCCCAAGAGGTTCTACTCGGAGGATAGGTCACCAACGTTTCGCTACGTAAGCGACCGCTATGATGCGGTTGTGGTGGGTAGCGATGAGGTTTGGAAGATCGACTACGTCTCCCGTCTCGGTGGGCTGATCAAGCTTCAGACCAACCCACTATGTCCGCCATTTCCCAATGTCTACTGGCCAGAAGTGGCGTGCTCGAAGATAGCATATGCGGCGAGCACCGGCAGCAGCACCAAATGGACCGAAATGCCGCGCCGCAATCGATACTTGATGGCCAAATGCCTGAACGAATTTGTCGCGATCGGCGTGCGGGACGAGCGGACACGTGAGTTGGTCCTCTGGGCAGATCCAAGCCTCGCGGATCGTGTGACATTGACCCCAGACCCGACAGTCACTCACGATCTAACGTCGAATGCCACTCATGAAAGCCTGCGCGTAAAGCTGGCTTCCTGGGGCGTGGATTTCAATCGGCCCCGGGCGTTGGTGATAGCCGGCCAGCACGAGCTCTATGCAGAGGCCACGACCTCTCTGCGGGCGCGCGGCGTCCAGATTGTATCAGTCTCGGATCGCAATCACCTCGCAGACATCGATCTCACCGAAAAGCCGATTGATCCCCTCGAGTGGGCAAATCTGGCATCACAATTCTCCTACTGCTTGTCAGAGCGCATGCATGGGGCACTATTTGCTCTGCGGAACCGGTGCCCGTTAATTTGCCTGGACAGCCGGCGACCCGCCATCGGCTTCCCCACTAAGAATGAGGCTTTGATGACGCTGATGGGCATTCCCTCTCAGTACGTGTGTATTCACCGCAAGGGTGCCAGGGACCATTTGCTGGACATGTGCGAAAACCTCGGAAAACTTGTTCACGACTACATGAAGATAGACAACCGGTTCCGGGAACTAGCTGAGATTGGCCGTACGTTTCTGGATAGGGCCCTGCCTGCGGCCAAGTAAAATAACAAATCAAGATGTTGTAAAATGCTTCGAAAGCTGCAAATTCTTCTGTCTGCTCAAGCGAAGGTAATCATCTCCTACGTATATGACGTTGGAAATTACCTACGTTACAACGGGGATTCGCTGCTGGTTCCAAAAAAAGAGCGGCTATATTACCGAATAATCGTGGACGCTCACTCGATTGAGAAGGGCCTTTCTCTAAAGGACAGGAGGCCCGGTTTTGGCCAGGAAAAAATCAAGCGACTTATGAATGAGGTGTCCTCCTACGACGCCTCGCTAGGGGCGTTTCCGCTTGAAATGGCTGTTGGCGCACTTCGCGCCTATGTTGACCTTCATCCACCAGGGGAGCCTGAGCAGCCCTTTGTTGAGAAAGTTCGTCAATTCGTCGAGCGTTTCAATGGGCTTGATGGAGTCGCCTTGACCGGCGGGGTTCAAAGTGCCGTTCTGCCAATTGGGGGGCCAGCCCTCACACTCCTGGAAGGACTTCAGTGTCGTCGCTCGGTTAGATACTTTGACGAACAATTAATAGATCGCACCACATTGCTAGAGTTGGTACGCTTGGCGCAAGGTGCGCCATCCCAATGCAACAGGCAGGCGACAAGAGTATACCTCTACCAGGGCCGTCATCAAATCGATCAGATACTCGCCCTGCAGGGCGGGGCGCGAGGCTTTTCACAGTCCATATCAAACCTGGCCATTATCACGTCAGACACAAGGGCCTGGCGAGGAAGCAATCAACGAAACCAGATTTATGTCGATGGTGCGCTGTTCCTAATGCATTTCCTGTTGGCCGCGGAGGCACTTCGGCTCGTGGCTTGCCCCCTCAATCTTGCGGTCGATAGTCGAGTTGAACGGCAAATTCGTGACGTCGGTCGAATTCGAGCAGGCGAGAGATTGATTGCATGCGTCGCCCTTGGCCCTATGGCAGGTACTGCCATCAGATTTGCCAGGTCGCCGCGCAGGCCGATTGATGAGGTGGTCTCGTTTGTAACCGAGGAGTAAGTCTCCGCTGGCACTTGCAGAGCGATCGAACGAAGCTGGCTTCTCGGGGAAGGGACAATGTCTTGATCGACTGCCCGCTCGCGCGCGCCAACCAGCTGCCGCCGCACATCGACAATAAGTAACGTGGAGCACGCGAAAAATCCGCAAGCTGCGGGTCCGGCCTCTCCCATAGGTCCCTTAAAGCATTGCCTCCACTACTTTTTTGAACGAGTCCGGTTCCGATCCGATTTCGCGCAAACGCGCTGAGGCAGAAGTATTGGTCCAAGGTATACCACAGTATACCACAAAATAATCACTCCGCTGTGCCCGTGGTGACAGCGGCAGTTCTCTGGGACGTTTAAATCCAACAAGTTAGATCTGATCGACTGGAAGCCGTTGGAATAACCCTCCTTACGGACTGCATGTGCCATGGCCCAAGAAGGAAGGGCACACTTAGGATTCGGGGTTCATCTCCATACGGCATGCACCCACCGAGGCGTGGCATGTCACTCCAATGCAGTAGCACCGATATCGGGACGCATGGACCAAAAGCGCGGCTGGGCGTGGGAACGCACCCAACGGATAAATTCAGCGCGATCGGTGCGGCGATATGAAAGTACAGGACGCGGAAGGCAAGATTGACTTGGGGCGTCGACTGCGTATCGCTCATGTCATCACCCGTCTCATCAATGGCGGTGCTGATGAGAATACTGTCCATTCCTGCAATTGGGCCGCGCAAGGGGGGCATGATGTTGTCCTGCTACATGGCGAGACGGTCCAGCCGGAAATCATAGCTAAAGTGGACCCGCGGGTGGAACTCATTGGCGTCCCGGGCCTGACTCGGTCCATTTCGCCTGTCTCCGACATGCGGGCATTGTTGGCGCTCACCCGGAGATTCCGCGCCTTGAATGCCGACATCGTGCATACGCACACCAGCAAGGCAGGCATTCTCGGGCGGCTCGCCGCATGGGCGGCGGGAGTTCCAGCGATCGTTCATGGCGTGCATATCGTGCCTTTTGTCAATGTCGGCGTCGCCGAGCGGTTTGCTTATCTCGCCTTGGAAAAGCTGGCAGCGCCATTCACCAGTGCGTTCATCAGTGTGAGCGAGGGCATCCGCGACTTATGCCTGAGCGCAGGAGTGGGACATCCAGACAAACATTATGTCGTCCATTCCGGATTCGATCTCGATCGTTTTCGCAACGCCGGTCCGCCCGACGGTTGGCGCGATTTGTTGCGCTTGACCCCGGACGCGCCGCGCCCGTCCGTGCTCTTGATGATCGCGGCTTTCGAGCCACGCAAGCGACACACGGAATTTCTGGACGCTTTCAACAAAGTCGCCGTCCGGTTACCCGACGCGGTGCTTGTGCTCGCGGGCGACGGGCCGCTTCGCTCGACCGTAGAATCGCGGGCCAAGCGGCTTGGGCTCGAGCGACAAGTGGTCTTTACCGGTTATCGGGACGACCCCGAGCGGCTGATCGCGCTCGCGGATCTCTGCCTGCTCTGTTCCATGCGGGAGGGATTGCCCCGCGTAGTTATGCAATATCTCGCCGGTGGCAAGCCCTGCGTCGCTTGCGATCTGCCAGGTCTTCGCGAAGTGCTCCGCCCTGGTATCAACGGTGTGATTACACCCGCGGATGATTTGGCAGCCATGGCCGACGCTATTGCCGCCCTCCTGGAGGATCGTGCAAGACTGGCCTGCCTCGCCCAAGGTGCCGCCGCGGCGACGGATCTTTCGAACTGGGACGTCAAGCTGATGGGAAAGCGGACCGATGCCATTTACCGCGCGGCTCTTGACCAGCATCGGGCAAGCAAGGGAGTATCAACAGTACCTCCTGTCCGAAATGTGGCGCTTCCGCGATGATCGGGTGCAGCCTTATGCGTTTGACGGTGATCGGGCAACTTGCCGGATTGGTTAGCGGTGCATACTTCGCCGATTTCGGCGATGAGGTGGAGTGCGTCGATCTGGACGACAAGGGGATCGATGCGCTGAAGGCAGTGAGATGCCAAAGAGGCATCTTCTTTTTTGCACATGGGACGGGGTTGTAATCTTGGTGGCCGCCTTGGCTCCGGGAACGCTATCCGGCGGATTGATATGATTGCAGCAGAAGTTGCCTCCGCTTATCCGATGAAGACCCCGCGAGCCGAAGCTCTTCCCAGCATGCGTGTTCTGCTCGTGCTCCCAACCTATTTTCCTGAGTCATATGGCGGCGGCGAACAACAGGCGCGGCGATTTGCTCGGGTGCTGGTTGAAAGCGGCGTTTCCGCAACCATTCTGGCGCCCAGTCTGTCGCACTTGACCTCGAAACGGTCCGCCATCGACGGGGTGCCTATCCATCGCCTTCGTTTGCGCGCGGCTCCGTATTTGGGCGGGCGGCATATGCTGTCGTTCCTGTCGTGGTGTGTCCAAGTTGTGATCTGGATGCTGCGCCGTCGCGACGAATTCGATGTCGTACATATCATCCACGCCCGACTTCACGCTGTTCCGGCGGCGTTGGCAGGAGCCCTCCTGCGCAAACCGGTTCTCGCAAAATTGGGCCGGGGCGGACGGTGTTTCGATCTCGACGTTGTGCGCGAAAAGAAAATCATCGGTCGCTGGGCGTCCGCCTTGATTAAACGTCACGTCACGGCCTTCATCGCCAATAGCCGCCAAATCGCTGGTGATCTGAAGAGACATGGCATCGGCGCGGATCGCATTCATATGATTCCGAATGGGATCGATCTGCCCCGCAAGCCGCGCCGCGAGCCGAGCGCCGATGGCAGCCGACGCTTTATCTGCCTTGGCCGTCTCGATCCGGAAAAATGCCTCGAGCACATGATCGATGCGTTCGCGGCACTTCCCGCCGACGCAAAGGCGCAACTCACCATCCTGGGCGATGGCCAGTGCCGCGCCACCCTCGAGGAGCAGGCGGCCCGGTTGGGCCTTTCCAGCAGGGTCACTTTCGCCGGCGCGGTTGAAGATGTCTTTCCCTTTCTGCGGGAGGCTGATTTCTATCTTTCCACTTCGGTTACGGAAGGCATGTCAAACGCACTGCTCGAGGCCATGAGTTGCGGCGTGGTCCCGATCATCACCGATGTCAGCGGTGCATCCGACGTTGTGAAGCATGAGCGCAGCGGCTTCTTGGCTCGCTCGCATGTGGAGTATTGCGGACTCCTTCATCGCGCGCTCGGCCTATCGGAAGCCGAGCGCGATGAGATGGCGCGGCGCGCAGTACAAACAGTCACTGCGCGATTCAGCATGGAGAGCGTCGCAGCACGGCAAATGAGGTTGTATGCCACTCTTGTGGACACTGCCACCCAGATCGTGAGGCGGTAGGTTATTCAGGAGCAACCCCGAAGCCGGCCTACGCAATGACGACTATTGATGCCGGAGAGAGGCGCTGAACGAGATGCATCCACTGAAACTGGTTTTTGCGCTTCCGGCAATCCCCGGCCAAGCGGCAAACATGGTGCCGGTCGTGAACGCATGCAGCGCTTTTGAAGCAGCCGGTTGTCCGATAGCCACATTTTTAAGCAGCGTGGAGCTATGCGCGGCCCCTTTCCGCTATTCAATTATGAAGCAGCCAAGGCGGTTTGCTAGCCTTATCCGGAGGCTCTCACCCGAAAAGCGACAGGCAATAACGGGCAATAAAATGCCATTACAATCCCGCCGCTCGGCCTGTGGCTGGTGTAGGAGTGCCAGCGGACCAGCTATTGCTAATATCGTTGCGGCAACCGCCTTGTCGCTTGCTTTGAGCGCCTACAACGCAGCAAAGAGGCCAAGTAAGCAGCCATGACGGTCGACTCGCGCGAAAGGCTGAGATTCGTGGCTAGGGAAAAGTGTCCTGGATGCGGCAGTACAAATATAGCCATACTATACGACTCCCCCTTTTCCCAAACGGATGTTCGTAGGTTCGTGCACGAATGCTTTCGTGGACGGATCTCCGACCAAAACCTTAATGGTGCGCGATACACGATTGCGCAATGCCGCGCTTGTATTCTGTATTTTCAGAGAGAAATTCTAGACAGCAAAGGCATGGAATTTCTCTATGACGACGTTAGTGACGAATCTGTTTCTCTGGCCAAGAGGGAACGCGCGGGCCGAAGCTATTTCGATAACCTGCTGCGGTCTGCTGGGATGATCGAGGAATTGTTGTACATTCCTCCAGTGGCACGCCACATAAAGGTCTTGGATTTTGGGATGGGGTGGGGCCACTGGGCCATCGCAGCGCGCGCCCTTGGCTATGATGTTGTCGGGGCCGAGCTGTCAGCGCGGCGCAAATCATTCGCGGCCGCGCACGGCATTCAGACCATTGATCCGAGTGAAGTGGAAAATGAGAGGTTCGACTTCATACATATGAATCAGGTGCTGGAGCATGTGTCTGAGCCACGCGAATCCGTAAGACAGCTGGCTCGAATCTTGAAGCCTTCTGGCATTATAAAGATATCCGTTCCCTTTGGCGAATTGGTTGCGCCGCAGATAACATCGGGCTGGAAGATAGAAAAAAATGAACTGTACCCGCTCGGACATATCAATGCATTTACAGATCGATCTCTGGATACGCTCTGCGAGAGCGTAGGTCTCAAACGCGTTGCTCCTTCAGAATATGTAACACCTAAGGCGCGTCTACGTGCACTCTATCAGAAGCTGCGCTGGCCTCGAAGAGCAAATGGCTATTTCCGCAAAAATGAGGGGCGTCGCTGAAGAGATTGCTGCTGGATGCAACAAGGCGGTTCCAGTCAGCCTGTGCGACCGTGACGGCGCGGTGCTTATGCTGGGATGCCTATCCGCTGGCATTATGACTTGGGTTGATGAAGCGATGACGAAAACGGTGATTGGACGCCTGAGGAATTCACCCGCGAGGCGTGGGCGAGAAAATAGCTCATGAGGTTGGAGCACGCTTGCATGCACTGAAGCGTGGCAGTCGAATTGGACAGTCCGGAGCAGGTCAACTTGGACGAGGTAACTGGACATAAAAACCTGACACGAAGGGCAGCCAACGGCCTCTCGTGGTCGGGTGCCACATTGCTGGCCCGAACCTTTTTGAATGTCCTGGTCACGGCCATTCTCGCGCGCCTGCTTTCCCCCCAGGAGTACGGCGTTGCCGGCGCTGCGCTGATCATCGCATCCGTCGGCAATAACATTGCCAATCTCGGCATGTCGCAAGTCCTGGTCCAGCGACGGGACGTCGACGAGCGCCATATCGGAACCGCAATTTCTTTGTCCGTGATAATCGCTGCCATTCTCGGCATACTTCAATGGGTGTTTGCACCACAGATTGCAGATTTTCTTCATGTGCCGGAATTGGTCCTCATTTCGCGCCTCCTTGCTGTGATGATGGTCGCGAACGCGTTCAATCTGACCGCCGAGGCCATTTTGTCGCGGCACCTGAAATTCAGAATATCCTCCACAGCGAGTCTGGTCGCTTGGATTGCTTCCCATGTCGGCCTAGCCATTCCGCTTGCCTATTTTGGACTCAGCTATTGGGCCTTGGTGATCGCATATATGGCCGAGGCATCGATCTTGGCCAGCATCTATTTCTTCATCGCCAGGGACTATCTCGTGAGGCCCAGTTTCGACATGCAGTCCTATCGCGATATCCGCAGACAGAGCCTGGGCTATTCGCTGGCTGGTATATCAGCCGTCACCGCAAAATATATCGATAATGTTATTGTCGCGCGGTTGATCGGCACTGCAGAGCTGGGCATTTACTCGCGAGCGTATTATCTGATTGCGATGCCAGCAAGTCTGTTCGGAAATCTGAACAAGAGCGTGATTTTCCCGCTCCTGTCGAAGGTTCATCACGACAAGGCCAGGCTATGCAGCGCTCAGCTCAAGGGGTATGCTTTAACGGCGGCGCTTGCTCTACCGACTAGCGCGTTTCTATGCTGTTTCGCAAAAGAGATTGTTCTCACAATTCTCGGCCAGAAATGGACGGATGCCGTCGTTCCCATTATCATATTCTCTGCAGTAATTTATTTCCGCGTCGGTTACAGAGTGTGCGGAGTCGTGACGCTTGCGACGGGCCAAAGTTACCGAACGGCCTCCATGCAGATCATTTACATGGCCCTTGTCGCTTCATTCGCGTTCTTCTCGGCGCCCTACGGCGTGAACGCAGTGGCCTTTTCAGTGTCCGGCGCCATTGCGACGAGTTTCTTCCTTTATGCGGCGATGACTTGTCGGATAACGGGATTATCAGCTGTGGATTTCGCGCTCGTACATGTGCCGCCTGTCGCATTCGCCGCTGTGGTGTTCGCCACTGGCTCGGCGGTCAAAATGCTGCTTGCCGGATCGCCCGACTATCTTGTGCTCGCGACCGGGCTTCTCGTTATAGGTACATTGTCCGTTGTCACTGTCTATCTGAGAGCGTCGCTACTCTTCGGAAAACATGGTGCGGAAGTCTTGCAAACTCTAACATCCAAGAAAACGAAATGGATTAGATTTGTATAGCCCACGGTATCTGCACACTCGGCGCCTCTCCGACTGCCCATCCGACGACTTAGAGTCTCTTATACCGGGACTGGAGACACAGTCGGCGGCCTTGAGACGGCAGGCCTCCTTGACGCCGTTTTCTCTCATCGGAATTCGACCTTGCGCGGGGCAAACCGGGTTCAGTGAACGGCTGCTCCTCTGTGCTCGAACAGGCACTACGCACTGGGGACCGTGAAACTTGTCTATGCCTGTCCCGTGCCTGTTCGGGGCCAGGCGGCAAACGCCGTTAACCGCACAAGGTCAGAAATTATCATCTCCATAATCGAACAATTCTGCGGTTGCGCGGGTGCCTGTCGAAATCCGCTGTCGTGCTGAACGATCGAGGCGGGCAACCGCTCGGGTGTTGACGTCTGGTGCGATGTGATCGGATGCTTCGTCCAATTTTATCCGCAGCCTTTCGCCAGTTGCGGCGTCTGCGTTTGCCTTTCGCGCCGCCCCAAATGATTTAACCTTAAACCGGATCTTTCCGTCCTCCGCTGCCGCTATGCCGAGCGCGTCGTAAAGGCTTCTAACAAACGCATCCGGTGATTGGATCAAGTCCTCGAATCGAAGCGATAGCGCATCACGCTTCCTCGAGGCTTTGAACATCAGGCTAGTCACATCATTGTACCATTTGATCGCGAGCGCCTCGCTGAGACCGCTGCGTATCAGCCCTTCGCACATCGGTAATGGATGCCGCGTAAGCACAAGGTTCCGCGCTTCCATAAAGCCGCGCGCAATCGCGTCGTCGAATGCAATGTAGTAATCCATCACCTTCAGAACGACGTAGCGTGCTTGGGACTTTTCGTTGCGCTCCCCGGGGCGGACGGTCTCGGCAGTCGCTGCGCGGATATGACGCCAAAAGACGGGAACAGATGCCCAGTTGACGGCCCCGCCAATATGGCACGCGGCCTTGCGCAGCTTGTAGTAGCGTCCGAATACTCCCTCATGCCATTCGCGGTATGGCATCAACACATCCGGCGAGCTGCCGATGATATTCCAGACAATATTTGACCCACCTCGGCCAAAGCAATTCAATAGAAGCGCATTGGGCGGAAGAGCTTTGCCCGGCCTGGTGGGAGGCGAAGCACCGATCCTGTCAGCGGTCTGCATCTGCTTTCTCCAGTTATCGCATTAGGCGCGACCCACTTCCCCAGCTGTCGTTGAAAGGTTAAACTGAAACCTATGATATGCTGCGGAGCTTGTGAGGAGAAGCGCGATAGTAAGTAACGGGTGTCCATGCGGAGTCTCATCCCGAAACCAGCAATTATTGGCACACGACAATGACTAACCGCTTTTCTCGCCGGGACCTGGCGCGGGCCGCATGCGCCGCCCTTGTGCTGGCGGCATCCGGTCGCCCAGGACGGGATGCTCGCGCCGCCGGTCCGGCGCAAGGCTCGCAGCCGAAAGCTCACTCCTGGCATCCTGGTCTGTTCCCGGAAATGATTGTGAAATCCTGGTTTCAGGAGGATCTGGCCGAGGGCGAAGTCTCCTCATGGCAATCGGCCGGCGCGAAGCCGGTGGCTGCGATGCAAGCCGAGCCCTCCCTGCGCCCGACAAAGCTTCCGAATAACGGCGGAGTCCATTTCAAACAGGGTACGAGACAGGCGTTGACCTGGCCCGCCGATAGCGATGCGCCTTACCTTCACCGCTGGTGGCTCGTGATCGCCCGGTGCAATTCGGCGATCAATGCCGACGCGGAATACGTTTCCGTTGTTTGCGCCAATGGCGCGGAGGGTGGCCCGGTGCATCGCCAACCCCAGGTCTGTTTCAAGCCATCGGCCGGCACATTCGTTTCGCGGCTCCATGACGGCAAGCTCAAGAGCGAGGAAGGGCAGTGCTCGACCGATTTTGACGAATGGAATGTCATGGTCGGGTACCGCCGCGGGTTCGTGATGCAGGCTGTGGTGAATGGGATCAAGACGGCCGGCCAGACGGTTTATGCATTGACACCCAACCGGATGAAATCGCAGAGCTTCATGGGCGATGTGAACAATCCGATGAGGGCCGATGTCGCGATCGATTGCGTCATTATCGGGCAAAGCGAACTAAATGACTCCCAGATCGACAGGCTGATGGGATGGGGCATGTGGCGCATCGGCCGGCAATCCGCCCTGCCCGACGTTCATCCCTATCGCCAGAGCGCTCCTTCAGCTGTGGATGCGAACGACAAACCGGCACGTTATGCCTTTGATTCAGTCTCGTGGGCGTCCTGGACAGCCATCGGCAATGAACGGCGATATGGTCATCGTGGTGAGGCGGCGCCGCCGATCCGCGGTTACACAACGGTTTTTTTTGACGACTTCGACTCCAACACGGTTGTCGATGATTCCAAAGGCGCGCAAAGCAGCATCTGGTATGCGCCGACCCATCTGACGACCGTTGGTGTTGACGCCGCTACGCCGCCGATGTCGGCGTCGCCCTCCTCCTATGTGCACGACGCCAGCAGCCACACGCTGGCGCTCCGGCTCTTGCACAAGCGGCGTTGGAGAACAGGTGCATTCTCTTCCGTGAACAACAATGGCCAGGGGCGGTGTTGGGGAAAGGGGATCTTTGAGATCCGCGCCAGAATGCCGAAGATACTCGCGCCCCGCCCTGGATTTTTTCCTGCTTTCTGGGCGTATGGGAAGGAGCATCTATTCTGGCGGACGCGCAATCGTCTTGAGACGGACTTTTGGGAATATGACGGTCTCAATGGGGCCTATATCAACATCAGCCAGCACGTGCACAAACCCAGACTCGACTATGCAGATCCACATATCACGCCACGTAGCGTGCACCGGAAAATCGCCGGCTATCAAGTCGATCCATCAAGTGGTTTTCCCAGCACGATGGACGTATACGATGGCGAATTTCATACTTGGTATGCGCAGATCGAAGATGATTATACCTATTTCGTGATCGACGGCTATGAAGTGGCGCGCGTTCCGACGACACCGGAACTCGCAGCAAAAAAATACATCATTGTGGATTTCGCCTACGATGAAAAAAAGGGGCGCGCTCAACCGAACCCGTCGCAAACGTATGACATGGTGATTGACTATATAAGGGTCCGGCAGACGGAAACGGATCTGGCTAGGGCCCCGACGGCCTTCAGCGCATTGCCGGCCTTCTCGGGCCAGACCTCACCGGGCCAGGCGCTGACCGTCGTACCGAATGTTATTGCGTCGCAAATAGAGTATCTATGGTATCGTGACGGCGTTCCGATCGTGGGCGAAACCGGCACAAGCTATGAGCTCAGCTCGCGGGATGTCGGGCATAAGATTCGCTGCCATGTTCGCGCGGTCTCTGTGCTCGACCAGCCAGAAGCCTGGACCCCGGAGAGCGAGACCGTCGGCTAGAACGCATCGACTGCGCGACGCCAGGATGCGTCATCACTCTCGTCGGACTGCTGACGAGCTCTGCCGCCAGTAAGCCTCCCCACAGCCGAGGCGCGTGAGTTTTCCCAACAGGCGGAAACCTCTTCGATATGCGATGCCACAGCGGGCGGAACGATGAGGTCGTCGGCTGGAGCAGGGTGAAGTGTTTCTCCGCGGGCTGGCATTGATACATCCAATAAGTTCTGTTTCCGGGGAAGAGAATATGCTAAAGAAGATCGCGCCCAGCGAGAGAGCTGTGATGCGTTACCTTCTGACATTCGCGGTACTGAGCCTCTTCCTGCCAATCAGACTCGAGACGGGTCTTGTATTGCTGCGTCCGTTCGAGCTGATCGCATTGCTGATGCTCTTTTTTGGCCTGGCGACGGGGCGTTGGCGAAGGTTGGCTTTTTCAGCCGGTTTTCTACTGCTCCTGCCCTTCTTGGGCTGGCACGTGGTCTCGGCCTTCAGCGTGGACGCAGAGAATGGCCTGCGCGAGCTGTTGCAGATCTCCGCTGTGGGCGCCTTTGCGTTCGCCTTGGCACAGGAGGCCAGCCGCGTCGACACGCACAAGGCCGTCAACATCTTGCTTTTCGGCATGGTGCTGATCCTCGCCTATACGATCACCTGGCATGTCGCCCATGGCTACTTGGTCGGTTGGAAGCATCTGTTCGATCCGAGGCTCGCGTTCACCTTCCTTCCAATTGCGCTCGCAGGGCTCCTCCTCTTCGTCAACGGGGGCAAGCGGCGCACCCTTTGGTTTATATGGGCGGGGATACTTCCCCTGCTCGTGCTATCTGGGGAACGCAAGGCGTTTTTGATCTATCTCTTTCTGACCGCCGCGCTTCTGATGCGCGGACGGCTCGCTGCGATGGTGCCAGCGATCGCCGCGGGCTTCGTGGCACTTTTCGTGCTGTCGACCACGGTCAATAACGCCTATGTCGAGAAGCAGATGCAGACCATTCTCGATCCGCTGAGCATGGGGCAATACGAATATCTGGCCGCGACGGGGAAATATGCCCCTGGAGACACCCCGAGCAATGTCCAGCGCGCGTTTGCTTTCACTCTGTCCAGACAACTCATCTCCGAACATCCACTGATGGGCGTGGGTACGAACCAATTCAAGAATATTATCGATACGGATTTCAGCGGACTTCCTGGCGAGTTGCGGCTTGGGATACATGGCGAGTTTCAACGTATCCTCACCGAGAACGGCATCATTGGGCTCAGCCTCTATGTTCTCATATGGATTGCTGCATGGTTTCGCTTAAGCCGTACTCTAAGCTGGGCGCTTTCTCACGGATTGATCGGAGCGGCCCAGGCACGGCTTCTGCCCCTCGTGCTCCTTGTTCCTTGCGCCTTTTACGTTGGAACAGAAGCCTCCGGCACACGAGCTTTCGTTACGCTGAGTCTTGTCTCGCTCCTGCCTGAATTGACGCGGCACGGGCTTTGCCTATCATTGCACAGGATGCGGAGGAGCCACCCCAGGAGCATGAGACATCCTGGATTTCTCGCGAGCCCCTTGCAAGGAAACACGAGATGAGTGTTTCGGTTATCATGACATGCCACAATGAAGAACGCTTCATCGCGCAGGCAGTGGAAAGCGTGATTAATCAGACCGCCTCGAGCCACATCAAAGAGATCATCATTGTCAATGATGGCTCGAAGGACGGCTCGTCGGAAGTGATTGCCTCGCTGGGTCGCAGGGAGCCGCGCGTGCATGTCCTGACGACGGCGGGTATCGGGCTTTCATCGGCGAGGAATCTTGCCATCAGACATGCTGCCGGCGATCTTATTGCAATTCTGGACGGCGATGACTTCTGGGCCGAGGACAAGCTTGAGCGTCAATTAGCCGTCTTGGGCAATGGCTGCAAGGCAGGTCTTGTCTATGGCGATTTCGTCGATTTTTCCGCTCCGGATCTGTCCGATGCTATACACGTCGCCGTGCGCCGCTATCGCGCGGACCAATGCGATACGCTGCCGACATATTTTCTGCTTGATGGGCCGATTGTTCCTTCCAGTATGGTTATGCGGCGGGAAATGGTCGAAGATATCGGGTTATTCAACGAGGCATTTAGGGCTGGAGAGGATACAGAGTTTTGTATGCGCGCAGCCGAGCGTTGGACATTTCAATATGTGGCCGAAGCACTCGTCTATAAACGGCGCCATGGCTCGAACATAACCCGCAGACTCGACGCGCTTCTGCCGGTAGCCGAACGACTCACGCGAGAATGGGCCATGCGACGGCGGGAACTTACGCACCTCGCGCGTCGGCGCAACGCGCGTTTGTACGCAAAGGCGGGCAATGATTGCGTGGCTCAAGGCGAAAAGAAACGCGGAGCGCGCTTGCTCATTCGCGCGATGTGGCACGATCCATTGTCATGGCGGGTGTACGTTTACTTTTTTCTTTGCGCCCTGCCGAGGGGCATGGATCCGCAGGTGCGCCGTGCAGCCAAGCTATTGTTCTACCGCGCCTTGCGCAAAGACTTTGCTGACGGCTCTTAAAGATGCTGGCGGAATGGCGAGAGCTCGAGCATCTCAGGCGGCAGCCCTGGAATCCTTCCGTAGCGATTATTCTGTACCGCGACACAGGACCATAACGGAGGCGAAATCAGAGCTCTCCGCGGTCGCCAAGTCTCTCTTAACGCGGGTAAGAACTTGAAAGGTCTCCAGACCCACCACTGAGCCCTCACCACAAGCGCAGGAGAATTCCACACAAGATCGGGCTGTTAGTTGCGACAGTAAACACGAGGTGCAAGAGAATCGGAGCGCTTCACTATCACATGCGAATTCTTTACTTCATCAACGGATTCGATCCCGGTGGCGCCGAGCATGGGCTACTCACCTTGCTGCAAGCAGGATTTTTCAGCGGCCACGAGCTGAAGATTCTCGCCTTTTGCCGTGGTCGCGGGGCTCTTGCCGATGAAATCGCCGCACAGATCGGAGAGCATAATCTTATCCTGACGTCGCAGAGTGAAGAGCCTTCCTTGCGCACCTTTGTGGGTACGTTCTTTGTAATGTTGCGCCTTATCTGGGAGTGGCGGCCGGATATGGTTGCGTTGTCGCTCAAGCAGGCCAATCTCCTGGGACGGCTAGTTGCGATGTTTGCTCCTCGGCTGCACTGCGTTTCATTCGAACACACTACCCGCTACCGCTCCCGGCGCGCCGCAGGTATTTATGGCCCTGTGCTCAAGGCCCTGTCCTGGCGCGTCGACGAAATCTGGGCTGATTGCGAAAGTACGCTGCGGGAGACGCAAGCCTACTTCCTGCCGCGCAGGCGCCGCTCGCATATAGTGCCTTTGTTTTGCGCCGATGAGGCTTCCAGCCACAAGCGCGATTACGCGCTTCACACACCCTTGCGCCTTGCTGCTGCCGGACGGCTTATCGCGCTAAAGAACTTTGACCGCCTGATCGAGGCCGTCCGAATGCTCCAAGACCGCGGCGTTTCTGCAAGCCTCGATCTTTACGGCGATGGGCCGGAACGGCAGGGGCTTTCGCGCAAGGCGGATGAGCTCGGCGTTGGAGATCGCGTGCACTTCCATGGCTATGTCGCGCGCTGGTCCGAGCTCGCCTCTGATCGTGACGTGTTCATCAACCTGTCCGATACGGAAGGGTTCTGCATCGTCGTCGCCGAGGCGATGCTTGCCGGACTTCCGGTGATCGCGACTGACGTCGGCGGTATCCGAGATTACGGCAAGGATGGAAAGAATATGCTGAAGCTTACTGTTCCCTCGGCGGAGATGGCGGTGACGCAAGCACTGGTGTTCGCGGGCGATGAAACGCTCCGCAAGAAGATCGGAATGCAGGCACGACAGGATATGCTGCAGGCCTATTCGCAGGGTGCTTTGCGTGTCCGTGCTACGGCAGTGTTGGGTGGCGGAATGTAAGGAGCTGGCGACCAAGATAGCCGGGCCGATCGTGAATTCTGACGGCTCGGCATCGCACCTGTCTGACATGGTTCTCGACCTGGCGCTTCTCCCAGCCCGATGCCAGCGCGCGGGATTGTATTGCCGGTCCTTGCCGACGAACACCATCTCCACCGCCCTATTCGTGTTGTCGTAGATGATGCGCGCAGAAGGCGAACGCCCGGTCATGCTCGTCGAACACCATTTCCTGAATCTGGCGCGGATAAGCCCGGACGAATATCATTAGACTAGTCGTCATTCTCGGCATTCGAGGAGTTTGTCCGTCAAAGCCCTCCTCGGGCTATCTGCATAAGACAAAAAATGCTTGCTCCACAACTAGGCTTGGTAATACCGACTATGACGTTCACTGTAAAATTCGGCACTGCCGAACTTTTGATACAGCTTGATTCTTTTGAGATCGACCTTGTTAAGCAGAACGCCGATACATTTATCCGCAAGGATCGGATTGTTGTTGAGGCTTTCGCGCACGAATGTACGAGCGGTCACGCCCCATTCAACAACCAGAACAAGGCCGTCGAGATGCTGGACAAAGGACCTCACGTCCGCGACTGGAGCTAACGGGGGCAAATCAACGACGACGTAGTTGAACATAGAGCCCACCTTGAGCAGAAAGTCGCCCATTTTCTCGATAGGCTGTACGGTCTCTGCGAGCTTTTGTTGCCTCTGGTTCACCCCGGGCAGGAACCTCAATGACAATGACTGATGAGCAAGCAAATCTCTCCGATTGAAGTCTCCAGCCAACACATTGGCTAGGCCTCGTTCCCAGCCGTTGGCTAACATAGGGGACAAGCCCGGATTGTGGATGTCGGCATCGATCAACAGCGTCCTACAATGCTGCATAGCGAGAACCATCGCAAAATTAGCCGCGACCACCGACTTCCCTTCTCCCGGGAGGCAGGAAACGATGCCGATCGCCCTGGTGCTCTTCCTTGGTAACTCGACATCAACAGCGACTTTCACCGTTCGCATCGCTTCAGCGAATTCCGAGCGCGGATGTTGCTCTACCCAGTTGAAAGCGCTGTTCCCCACCTCGATGAATGACGGCTCTTCGGTCGCAATGAATGACGGCTCTTCGGTCGCACGATCACGCTTGTTTCGGCGAATTGGCTTTCCGTCCAGCAACGGGATCATTCCGAGCGTGTCAAGTCCGAGCTCATCGCGCACTTGACCCCTCGTGCGGAAAAAGCGCTCCCGGTACTCCCGAACTCCGCCCACACCGGCGCCAATCATGCCGCCAAGCACGGCGCAGACCGCCAACGTAAGAATGCTATTCGGAGAACTCGGTCTGCTGGGGTATGGTGCCTCCGAGATAACCCGCGCCTCCGGCAACGCCATCGAAAGGTTCTGCAGGCTCGCTTGGTATTGCTGCAGGACCTGTTCATATTGCGACTTGAGAGAGGACGCCTCAAGTTCGAGCTGGCGCAAGGTAACCAGCGTTTCCTTCGTCAGCGTATTGTCTGTTCGGAACCTGTGGACCGCGAGCTCGGCGTCGACCGATCGCTTCCGCACCCTCTCGAGCTCTTCCGCCAGTGCACTGCGAGCTCGGATAATCGACTCATCTTTGGCTCCGACTTGGTCAGAGATATAGATTTCCGCATACTTATTGGCTATTTTTTGCGCCATTTCAGCGCTAGGCGACTGAAATTGGACCTGCAGAATGTAAGAATCGCCTACACGAGCTACCGTTATATTTTCAGCCAGAATGCCAAATGCCTGCCATCGAGGATCGGGCCCTCGCGCCGCACTCGATTTCCACGGCGCTCCGCTTTCTTCGGAACTGCCAATGAATGACCGCACCACCCGAGCGACCGATCCTGTGAGACTGTTGAGCAACGAATACGGTGCTGACAAGAAAGGGCGATCGGTAGCAAGACCGAGGCTGTCAACGACCTTTAGCCCGATGCGGTCGGAACGCAACAATTCGACCTGGCTCAGCATCATCGGGTCAAGCTGTGTGGAGCTTCCGCTCTCTGTTAACTTCGTCACGACGGAGGGCTGGTTCTTGTCGATCAGGATTCTGGACGTCGACTCGTACAAGGGCACCTCGAGCCGAAGATACGCCAGCCCCAGCACAAGGCCTGCGAGCGCGCACGTAAGGACGAACCTCAACTGCCGTCGCGCTGCCGCCACGAGTGTTTCGAGATCAATCGTTGCCGACTGAGGATCGCCAAATATCAAGGCAGAATCCGGGTGCCGATTTTCAACTTCGCGGAGCATAAGCCTTCAGACCCGTGGGGTGAGACTGGCAGCGCATAGGTAGTCAAAAACACCATACCACATTGTCTGACCAAATGTCTTGAAATTCAGTATCCACGCCGGCGGAGCCGCCCCTCCCCAAAGACGCAAAATTTTAACCTCGGATTGCAATAAATGAACCTCACGCGGCCCATGCTGTCTGCAATTCCGCTACACGTCATGCGATCCAATTAAAGGAAGAAATCGGGTCGTATTGCCAAATGGCAAAACATCTGAGCAAGAGATTCCGGGTCTAGGTTGAGCCTGTCGTACGGGAAACAGGGACGTCGATTGGAATGACTCGTCGATCACCGGCGCGCGATATCGATCACCGTAAGAGTTCTGGGCGCATTTGGCGCATCGCGGAACGCCTCTCAGGTGCCCGAATAAGACAGGTTGCAGTCACATTTTGTATCGTGATGTGGGGTGTCATCCTGCTGATCGTCCTACTCTAAACAGCCAGAGCCTATAAAGGCGGAGAGTGGTCCACCTTATTCACTAAGTGGCTCGGCAGTTGCTCCCTTTCGGACTCATCGGGTGGGGTATTTGGCTTCGGAAACACGGATACTTTGGAGACCGAGCGCCACACTAGCAGCATGACAGCAACAAAGTACCCGATCTGTATCAAGATCCCACAAATTAACGTTTGGACAAACGTACTCCAGAGCGAGGCGGTAAGCAAATATGTACTGATGGCGAATGCCGACAGGACTATGATAAAGCCGCGCAAAAAAAGCAAAAAGGACATCGCCGTCCCACTCGCAGCCGCTCGCGCGACGCGCTCCTTGGCTATTCAGCCCTCAACGCATTAACCATCATAACATATCGGAACGGGTTAGAGCGATCAAATATTAGGAGATGCGAATAAAAACACACCCTAACCTTTGCCAAGACGCTTTCGGCGGATATGGCGGCCGCGCCTCATGCGACCAATGCCATTCAGGCCTTCCTTCTTGTGCTCGCGTAGATGGCCAGCGTTTCGACCAAATGGCCGAAGCCATTGCTCGGTGCCTGGTCGACCATGAGCAGGTAGCGCGCGACCGGTCGCTCGCTGGTCGGCGGTGTCGCTCCCGATCGGCGATGCGATGGCCACGTCAGCGATAACGCTTGCGGCTCCATGACTGCGCCAGGTTGACGATCAAGAGCATCAAGAATGACAGCACCAGCATGATCGCCGCGATGGCGGTCGCCGCCGCGTAATTATATTCCTCCAGCCGGATGACGATCAGAAGCGGTGCGATTTCGGATTTATAGGGCAGATTGCCGGCGATGAAGATGACGGAACCGTACTCGCCGACGCCGCGCGCGAAGGCCAGCGCGAAACCGGTGACGATGGCCGGCGCCAGTCCGGGAAGCAGAACGCGGCTGATGATCTGGAAGCGATTGGCGCCGAGCGTGGCCGCCACTTCCTCTACCTCCTTGTCGATCTCCTCTATGATCGGCTGCACGGTGCGTACGACGAAGGGCAGGCCGATGAAGATCAGCGCAATTACGATGCCAAGCGGCGTGTAGGCGACCTTGATGCCGAGCGGCGTCAGAAGGCTTCCGATCCAGCCGTTCGGTGCGTAGAGCGTGGTCAGCGCAATGCCGGCGACCGCTGTCGGCAGCGCGAAGGGCAGGTCGACCATGGCATCGACGATGCGGCGGCCGGGAAAGCTGTAGCGCACCAGTACCCACGCGACGATCGTGCCGAAGACGACGTTGACAGCGGCGGCAATGAAGGCGGTGCCGAAGCTGATCTCAAGCGCGTTAATGGTGCGGCGGTCGGTGACGATCGCCCAAAAGTCGGTCCAGCCGAGCGCCGCCGAGCGCCAGATCAGCCCGGACAGGGGAATGAGGATGATGAGGGTGAGGTAGGCAAGCGAGAAGCCGAGCGTCAATCCGAAACCCGGAATGACGCTCGGCTGTCTGAACCGCCACCCCGCCTTGGCGGGTGCTGTGGTCATGTCGTCCTGATCTAAATGCTACTGGGCCGGCTTGTAGATCTGGTCGAATATGCCTTCCTACCGAAGTGATGGCGCCGGACGTGTGGCACATGGCTGAAAAGCGCGGTTCATCGGTCGATGTAGCCGTGATGCGCGAGATAGTTGATAACCTGTTCGGCCAGCTCCTCCGACGCGCTCACCCCTGCCGCCAGCACAATTTCCGGCGACTCTGGCTCTTCATAGGGGCTGTCGATGCCAGTGAAATTTTTAAGTCGACCTAGACGCGCGCTCTTGTACAGTCCCTTTGGGTCCCGTTTCTCGGCCACGTGGAGAGGTGTACTCACGAAAATTTCGACATACTCTCCCGCAGCAAATAGCTCTCGGGCCATTTTGCGCTCGGCCCGGAACGGCGATATGAACGACGCCAAGACAATCAAGCCGGCGTCGACCATCAATTTCCCCACCTCACTGGCGCGCCGCAGGTTCTCGACACGGTCAGCATCCGTGAAACCAAGGTCACGGTTGAGGTCGTGGCGAACATTGTCACCGTCGAGAAGATATGTGTGCCGCCCCATTGAGACGAGGCGCTTTTCTACCAGGTTAGCAATCGTTGACTTGCCCGCCCCCGAAAGACCGGTAAACCACAAGATGACCGGTTTCTGACCTTTCAGGCGCGATCGTATGGCTTTGTTTATCTCCACTGCCTGGCAATGAATATTGGATGCCCGACGCAAGGCGAAAACAATCATTCCGGCACCGACCGTCTGGTTTGACAGCCGATCAATCATGATGAAGCCGCCCATAACGCGGTTGGACGAATACGGCTCGAACGCGATCGGCTCCTGCGTCGACAGGTTAAGTGCGCCGATCTCGTTTAGGTGGAGCGTCTTGGCCGCCAATTTTTGAAACGTATTCACGTCGACCTTGTACTTTATCTCCATCACGCTTGCACCCACAGTGCGCGAGCCAATCTTGAGATAATAGGTCCGCCCTGGGATGAGCTCGTCGTCGCTCATCCAGATCACGTGGGCCGAAAACTGATCAGAAACCTCGGGGCGGCTGGCAGCTGCACAAATGATGTCACCACGCGAAACATCAATTTCGTGTTCCAGAACCAAGGTAATCGCTTCGCCAGCCGCCGCCCATTCGTGCTGGCCGTCGTAGGTGATGATCGACTTGACCCTGGACGTACAACCGGACTGTGCGACAACGACTGGATCCCCAACGTTGACCACGCCACATGCGATTGTTCCCGAATAGCCACGGAAGTTCAAATTCGGTCTATTGACCCATTGCACCGGCAACCGGAATGGGCCGGCTGTTTCATCGCGGACCACATCGACGGTTTCGAGGTGCTCGATGAGCGTCGGCCCTTCATACCACGCCAACTTGGCGCTCCGCTCCGCCAGGTTGTCGCCAAAGCGTGCCGACATCGGAATGGAGAGTATCGTTTTGAAGCCAAGGTCCGCGATGAAAGTCTGATAGTCAGCGCCAATCCGATCAAAGGCCTTCTGGGAGTAATCCACCAGGTCGATCTTGTTGATTGCGGCAACGAGGTGCTTGATCCCAAGCAGCGACGCGATGAAAGTATGGCGGCGTGTCTGCGTGAGCACCCCCTTCCGCGCGTCGATGAGAATGACGGCAAGGTCGGCATTCGACGCGCCGGTCGCCATGTTGCGCGTGTATTGCTCATGGCCAGGCGTGTCAGCGACAATGAACTTGCGGCGATGGGTCGAAAAGAATCGATAGGCGACATCGATGGTGATGCCTTGTTCACGCTCCGCTTCCAAACCGTCCACCAGACGCGCGAAATCGATGTCATCTCCAGTTGTTCCGTGCTTACGAGAATCGCGTCTCAGACCCGCGAGCTGATCCTCAAAAAGCAGTTTGGCATCGTAAAGCAGGCGTCCGATCAGTGTCGATTTTCCGTCATCGACACTTCCACACGTCAGGAAACGAAGCAGGTCCTTGCTTTCATGGCGCTCCAGGTACTGGCTGATCGCTGCGGGGTCTATCGGTATCGCGTTCATCAGAAGTATCCCTCCCGCCTCTTTTTTTCCATCGCCCCTGACTCGTCGTGATCGATTAGACGCCCAGAGCGCTCGGACGTTCGAGCAAACAGCATCTCGTAGACGATCTCCGCAACCGTCGACGCATCCGATTCAATTGCGGCGGTCAGCGGGTAGCAACCCAAAGTGCGAAAGCGCACCATTCTCATTTCCGGTATTTCGCCGGGCTCAAGCGGCAGCCGGTCATCATCGACCATTATCAGCACGTCCTGGCGCCACACGACCGGACGCTTGGCCGCGAAATAGAGCGAAACGACGGGAATGTTTTCCTTCAGGATGTACTGCCAAATGTCGAGCTCGGTCCAATTGGAAAGAGGGAAGACACGGATGGACTCCCCATGACGAATCCGCCCGTTGAAAACATTCCAGAGTTCCGGGCGCTGGGTCTTCGGATCCCAGTTGTGATTTTCCGTTCGAAAGGAAAAGATGCGCTCCTTGGCTCGGCTTTTCTCCTCATCGCGTCGAGCCCCGCCAAACGCTGCGTCGAATTTATACTTGGTCAACGCCTGCTTGAGTGCGTCGGTTTTCATAACGCTTGTGTAAGTGGAAGAGCCGTAAGTGAACGGGTTGATCCCTTCCTTCAAGCCCTGCATGTTGGTATGGACGATCAGATCCATGCCCGCGCACTCGGCAGCATCATCACGGAACTGAATCATCTGCTTGAATTTCCAAGTCGTATCGACGTGAAGTAGCGGAAAGGGCGGGCGCGACGGAAAGTACGCCTTGAGCGCCAAATGCAACATTACCGACGAGTCTTTGCCGATCGAATAGAGCATTACCGGGTTTTGAAATTCCGCCGCAACCTCGCGGAAAATGTGGATTGACTCTGCCTCAAGTCGCTTAAGGTGGGTCAATCTTCCGCTGGAGACGAAGGGGGTTCCATTCGTGGCCACCATATCGTGCAGCATCTCACGCTTTCCCTCTTCACGATCCTCCATCGACAGAGCGAGGCGTGCTTTTCATCCGCGGTGTGCTCGTGGAGCAATCGGGGACTACACCGAGCCTCTGAGCCCAATTTTTCCGACGTAGAATTCTGCTTCGCCGTAAGCGACAAGATTTGCAAAATCGACATCTGATCGTTGGCGCCCCCTTGTTGTAGGTCCCTCGAGATTAAGGACGATGCCACCAGCAACTCGCAGGATTGCGTCGCCAGCCGCCGTGTCCCACTCCATGGTTCTGCCTGGCCGGGGATAGGTGTCCGTCTCACCTGCCGCTACACGCCAGAGCTTCAGCAATGGCCCTGAGGGAACGGCGCTAACCATACGGTCCATTATGTCGATCCCGTCCAACTCTTCCGCCTGTGCGACTTTTGTACCGAGCTTTACGTGGGATACCGGGATACCTGGGATAAATGAGGCATATCGGCGACACTCGCTGTGACCGCGGACACAGTGAACTCGATATTTTCATGACAGGTTGGAGCAGCTGATATGCTGCTCGATCCGCAACTGCTCGATCCATTAAATGCGTTGCGACAAGGGGCTGAATTGGTTGGTTATGTGTATGACTGTCAGCCGTTCGAACACACGAGAGCGCGAATGTTGAATAGATCGGTGCGCTGGCGAGCAGGCAGCTGCGCCGCGCTCACATGCTTGTTACTCTTGTTCGTCTACGCGAACCTGTCGAATGGCCCTGCCCTAGCACAGGAGTACAACGTCGACGAGTACCGTCTGCAGACTGGCGACGTGATCGGCTTCGCGGTCATAGGCTATCCCGAGATGCAAAAGCGAGCTGTGATCGACCAGAGCGGTACAATTGTGTTGCCGGTCTTGGGCCCCCTAAAGGTTCGCCAGAAGACAATAGAGGATGTTCGCAAGGAGGTAATCGAGGTCCTAAAACCGAAGTCCCTTCCGCAACGATCCGCTGACGGCACTGAGAATTGGACCGGGTTCTATCCAGATCAGATTATAGTTGATATTGAGGAATACCGACCGGTCTATATCGACGGGGACATTGCCTCTCCTGGGACTCAGGCCTTCCGACCAGGAATGGCTGTCCGACAAGCTGTGGCTGCGGGCGGCGGCTATAAGCTCGGTCGCGGCGAGGTTGAAAACCCTGAAATGACAGTAGCGGACCTTGGCGGCCGCCTCTACGTTCTGCGCATCAAGTATCAGGAAAGCCAAATCAAGGCTGCTCGAATAGAGGCGCAGCTGAGCGGCGCCAGGGCGATCGAGGTTCCGGAGGCAGAACGTGACCCGAGCCTCGAACCCCGTCGCGACGAAGCTTTGCAGCAGGAACAGAAGCATCTTGAAGCTCTCTATGTGGATCAGGAGAAAGAGCGCGCTTCAATCAAGTTGGCCACGACCAAGGCGGCGGAACGGATGGGCTACCTGAAGGAGCAGCAGAAGGCGGATCAAGCTGGCGCGGCAGCGGATGCGGCTGAACTTGATCGCCTCAAGAAGCTCTTCGAAAAAGGTCTGATCCAGATCACCATGATCAACGATGCTCAACGCGCAGTGCTCTTGTCAGCGACCCGCGCTTTGCAAACCAACGCTGAGATCTCTCGACTTGAACGCGACCAAGGGGAATTGCAGCGCAGCCTTGAGAAGCTTACCGACCAGGGTCGAATTAACCTGTTGGCTGACTTGCAGACTGAAAGCGCGGCGATGATGGAAATGCGCGCTGAGATGGATTCTTTGGCCAAACAAATCGCCTATGTGAGGCAGCTGCGCAGCGACCTTTTGGCCGAAGGGGGCCGCCGGGTTATGATGGGTGTAACCCGTTCCAATGACGGAAAGACAGCGACGATCGAGGCGACCGAAGATACTCTGCTCGCTCCGGGTGACACCATCACAATTACGCTACAGGCCCCACCAGGAGCGGCGATCGCGAACTAACTGATTAAATATTGTTACGGCGTTCATCGTCACACCTCCCCTGCCAAACGGAGGACGAAACCCGCAAGCTGCTGCCGGGCACCTGAAGTGGACGACGGCCCGGGACTTGGTTCCGCCTTTTTACGCGGAGATAGAGCCCACCGCCGTCGCTATGTCGGTTTCAGCTCCTTGGCGCGAATAGTAGTTTCGGCTAATATATGCGTGAACGACCGATCCCAGCAACTCTGTGCCTCGGTTGCGGCGGATAGCAGCAAACGAAGAATGCTGAAAAGCAAAGAGATTCAGTGGTGGACGCCTGCACACACCAAGGGAGAAGGGTTTGGATGACACTCCGTCCGTCAATCTCTCGTCAGGTCTTTGCGAACTTCACGCTGCCTGATTGTCTAATTGATATCTCGTCCAAAAATCATTTCTGGCCAATATGGGGGCGATTGCAATTCTCTTCCTTCGGGCGCGACTAGGGATGGCGGATTTGCCGGGCAATTCACAGCACTCTGCCCACACGCTCGTGGCGGTTATCATCCCTGCCTACAACGCAGAGCCATTCATCGAGCGTACCTTGGCGTCCGTGCTCGCCCAAACGCATAAAAATACGGAAATAATAGTCGTTGACGATGGTTCGACCGACGCAACAGCATCGATCGTTCGACGACTGGCTGATGGCGACGGGCGCATCAAATTGCTCCAACAGAAGAATGGTGGCGTCGCGTCGGCGCGGAATGCGGGGGTGCGGGCAAGCAAGGGCATCTTTATAGCGCCTGTAGACGCCGATGATCTCTGGCACCCGACCAAGCTCGAAAAGCAGCTGCGTGTTTTCGCGGCGGCTGGCAATGATCTAGGGCTTGTCTACACACTTTACCGGACGATTGACGCCGATGATATGGTGATCATCACGCCGAAGCAGAGGCACCCAAATGGATGGGTGTTCATGCAGCATCTCGGACAAAATTTCATCGGCAACGGCAGTTCGGTGATGTTTCGGCGCGATGTTCTCTTCGAAATGGGTGGCTACTCCTCGCGACTGCGCGAGAGCGGTGCAGAGGGTTGCGAGGACTTCTTCATCCAACAGAGCATTGCCTCCAAATACCGTTTCGGCGTCGTTGAGGAGCATCTTGTCGGATACCGCCGAACGCCAGGGAATATGTCGGCAGATTTCGTGCGAATGCTCATCTCGCGTCGGATGGTGCTCGAGAGCGTACTTGCCCGCTGCACAGAGGCGGTGAAGCCGGTCCTGCTGGATGCGATCTTCCGCACCGATGTCGAGATTGCCAAGCTTGGGCTGATGACACACCGATTTGCTGCTGTCGCCAGGAACTGCACTAAAATGCTCTGGCGATCACCTGTGCAGTTCGCGAAACTCGTTGCCGCATTTACGGCCATTTTCCTGCGCAAGGCGAAGCGAGCACTTCCCCAACCGGAAAGCGAGGACCGCAGCTCAGGGGAAAACGGCTCGGAGAGCGGAGGAAATTTTTGGAACTACTCTATTCATGAGTTTGCGGATTCCGCCGAGAAAGCCGACTACCGCGTGGTGCTCAGCAATCTTGCTGTAATGGACGAGAAGCTTGGACCAAGCGGAGCCTATTTGACGCGGCTTCCCGAAGGAGGGACGCTTGCAATGCCCAACGAGGACACGAATTCGGACAGCCTATGTCCCCTTCGTGACATGAGATGAAGAAGCTGTTGCTGGCTGGAGGAGCAGGATTCATCGGGTCGCACCTGGTCGACCGGCTTCTCAAAAGAAACGATTTGGACATGCTGGTTGTGGTCGACAGCCTATGGACCGGCAGAGCAGAAAACGTTGGTCATATCCGAGATCAACGCCTAGTGCTGGTCCGCTCCGAGGTGGAGCATTTCAAATCCGATTTCCAATTCGACGAGATCTTTCATCTTGCCTCGCCCGCGTCGCCGCCGGTCTATATGCGGGAGCCCGAGCGTACCGTCTCAGCAAATCTAATTGGCGCTATGCGGCTCTTGAAGCTGCTCAAAAAGGATGGGCGAATCTGCTTTGCGTCGTCCTCGGAGGTTTATGGAAATCCGTTGGTCAACCCGCTGCCCGAGACGTATCGGGGGTCAGTGGACTGTACGGGCCCGCGCTCTTCCTACGACGAAGGCAAGCGCTGCACCGAGGCGCTCCTCTTCGAAAGCAACCGTGTCCGCGGCGTCGATGTGCGGGTTGCCAGGCTCTTTAACGTCTACGGCCCGCGCACCCGAGCCGATGATGGGCGTGCTGTTTCCAACTTTATCGCCAATGCGTTGGCCGGCAAGCCGATCGTCGTCCATGGTGATGGTCTCCAAACCCGCAGCTGGGGTTATGTCGACGATATTGTCGATGGGCTCGAACGGCTGTTCTGGCTGGAGAACTTCAATCATGTGGGAGCAGTCAACGTAGGAAACGACCGGGAAATTTCGGTGCTTGAGATCGCGCAGTATGTTGCAGGCCTCATTCCCGGAACGACCATTGTTCATGGTGAGCCGGCGCCGCAGGATCCGACCAACCGGCGTCCTGACCTGACCCTATGCCGAAGAATCTTGCCGGGGTGGTCGTGCAAAGTGCCCTATGAAGAGGGTCTCGTGCGCACATTGCGCTGGTTTGAGGCCAATGGTGGAATTGCGGAAATGAGGGCAACTCACGCGATCTAGAGCCAGCAATGATCGGCATGATCTGAGATAGGCGGGCGGCATGGACTGCGGAGCGGAAGGTGAATGAGTCAACGGTTCGCGTGACCGTCCTTATTGTCACTTACAATCACGCACGCTACGTGGCGGCTGCGATCGACAGCGCTCTCATGCAAGAGGCCGATTTCGGTGTCGAGATATTGATCAGTGAAGACTTTTCGACCGACGGAACCCGGAAGATTGTCGAGCGATATGTTTCCAACCATCCTGAAAGGCTGTCGGCGATCTATTCCGGCAGTAATGTGAGATCGAACGAAGTCGTCACGAGAGGACTCCGGATGGCGCGTGGGCGCTACGTCTCGATCCTCAATGGCGACGACCTGTGGACATCCACGACCAAGCTCAAAGATCAGGCGGCCCATCTCAACGCGCACCCGGAACTCTCCGCAATATTCCACAATGCAGTCGTGGCGGATGGCGATGAGTTCACATCGACGCGGTGGACGCGGGCGGACCAGAAACCCATCGTGACGCAAAGGGATATCTGGGAAGGCAATCCTTTCGCAACTTGCGCCGGCATGATGCGAACCGCGTGCGTTCGAAATGTGCCGTGGTGGTATGCTGATTTCTTTCCGATAACTGACTGGCCGCTGTATGTGCTTTGCGCAAGGACAGCAGATCTCGCTTTTGTCGACGAGGTAGCAGGTGTCTACCGTCTGTATCCGGGCGGACTCATATCGGCACTGCCAAACCGACCCAAGCTGGATGCAATAGAAGGATTCTACCGGCGCATGGCGCAGGTCATGGACACGCAGGTGGCAAATTCTGCCCGCGGCGGCTGCTCCCGCTACTTTTATGAATGGTCAATGCGGTATCTGGTAGAAGGCGATTTGCCATCGGCCAGATCGTGCTTCCTGCGGAGCCTTCGCAGCGGTGGCATCGGACGTGACGTGGACAAACGCGACATTGTCAGGTTGGGGCTGCACCTGCTGAAGTCCTCGGTGCTCCAGCGATGACGGCGGTCCGTGACTTCGAGTATCGCGATCCGATCTCGCCGTTGCCACGGGAGGCTGCACGCCCGAAATGGTCAGTGATGATCCCCGCCTGTAATTGCGCCTGCTTTCTTGCCGCAACGCTGGAAAGTGTGCTGGCGCAGGACCCCGGCCCGGCTCAAATGCAAATCGAGGTGGTTGACGACTGTTCTTCCGATGATCCGCAAAGAGTCTTGAATGAAATCGGTGGGAACCGCGTTGGCTTTTTCCACCAGCCGCAAAATCTAGGGCATATCGGCAACTTCCATACCTGCCTGGATCGTGCCCAGGGCGAACTCGTACATCTCCTGCACGGCGACGACGCCGTCCGCCCCGGCTTCTACGAATTGCTCGGACGAAGCTTCGATGCGGACCCGAGTACAGGCGCGGCATTCTGCCGGGCGATCTTCATGGATGCCCACGGACAGGAGCTGTCGATCCCGCCTGTAATGCAGTCAAGCCCCGGACGGCTCGAGAATGCGGCGGCTCGACTGGCGTTGGAACAGCACGTCATGACGCCATCAATCGTGGTGCGCCGCGCGGTCTACGAAGAACTCGGCGCCTTCGACCGGCGGCTCAAATGCAGTGAAGACTGGGAGATGTGGGTCCGCATCGCTTCTCAATTTCCTGTCTGGTACGAACCGCAGGCCCTTGCACTTTATCGGATGCACCCCCAATCGAACACAGGGCGCCATATCCGAAGTGCCGAGGACATGGCCTACACGCGAATGGCGATCGATATTTTCAAGAGCTATCTTCCAACCGAGCTTGCGGACGATGTCGCCGCGTCGGCCCGGCGGACCTATGCGCTAAGCGCTCTCGAGACTGCGCGGCGACTGTTCGGCGCCGGCGATTGGGCTGGATGCTTGGCGCAGATGAGCGAAGCGTTCCGCTTCGATCCCTCACTCAAGACAATTGGTCGTATGCTGCGGCTCGTTGCAAGACAGGGAGGCAGGATTGTCCATCCTAGTTGAAACCGCGCAGCGGCCTGCAGGACTCCGGGAAGATGAACCGGTCCGGCTCGTTTTGGCCGGATGTGGAGCTGTCACAAGGCTCTACTATGCGGAAGCGCTTTCACGCCTTCAAAGCAGAGGCCAAGTTGCAGTCGCGGGGATATTCGATCCAGATGCGAAGCAGGCCGCACTCGTTCAGGCGCGACTGCCCTCAGCCAAGGTTGCGGCCAGTTTCGACGGCCTTTTGGCTATGGACGCCGATATTGCGATCATTGCTTCGCCACCTGGATATCACGCTGATCAGTCGACACAAGCGTTGGAAGCCGGGATGCATGTTCTGTGCGAAAAGCCGATGGCCACGAGCAGCTCCGAGGCGGCTCGTATCCTTGCGGCAGCGGCAGCCAACAATCTTCATGTGGCAACAGGGCTCGTCAGAAGGCAGTTCCCTGCGACGCGGTCGATAAAGGCCATGCTGGAGGGCGGAATGATCGGACGGTTACGAAGCGTCAGTTGTTTTGAGGGCGGCTCCTTCCAGTGGCCGGTGGCTTCGATGAGCTATTTCAGCTTCGCGGAGTCCGGTGGTGGTGTGCTTCAGGATATCGGCACGCATTGCTTTGACCTCCTGACCTGGTGGTTTGGAGAGCCCGACGAAATCCACTACGCCGATGACGCAATGGGCGGCGTCGAGGCGAACTGCCTTGTCCGGCTGCGTTTTGGCGGCTTCGACGCGACGGTCAGGTTGAGCCGGGATTGGGCTCGCCCGAATCTGTACCGCCTTGAGGGCGAACGTGGCTCGATTTCCTGGACGGTCAATGAGACCGAGACTGTGGAGGTCGCCTTGAATGGAAGTCGCACGACAGGCTGCGTTTCCTTCACCAATGCCGACGGCCGGTCGCGCGATTTTGTCGATGCATTTTGCGATCAGGTTTCGGGCTTGGTGGATGCGGTCCGAAATGGGGCCCCCCTTTCCGTGCCGGCCAGTGTTGGGCGCAATGTGGTCGATCTGATCGAAGGATGCTATGCTAGACGGAAACTGATGGACATGCCGTGGCTCGGTCCGGAAGAATTGCTCCATGTCGCTGCTTCCGCCGGGACCAGACAATGACCGGCACTGTTGCAGTGCTTGGCGCCAACGGTTTCATAGGTTGCCGCACCGTGGAGTTGCTGCAACTTTCCGGCTGGGCGAATGTGAGGCCGATCGTTCGCAGGCCGGATGCTTTCGCCAGTCTGTCTCGCTTTGCGATTGACGCAATGGTGGCGGATGCGCGTGATATTCAGGCTCTTACCGCTGCCTTTACGGGCTGTCAGTACGTCGTACATGCAGTTGCCGGTGACGCCCGCACGATCGTCGATGCTATCGAGCCCGTCTATCGTGCAGCCACCGCTGCCGGCGTGCTTCGTCTGATCTATCTCAGCAGCGCTTCCGTTCATGGCCAATCGCCCCCGCCCGGGACGGACGAAACGAGCGCGCTGCATGACGATCAGACGATCGAGTACAACAATGCGAAGATTCATGCCGAACGCCGTCTCGGGCAACTGTCACGCGACGGCACGGTGCAGGTAGTGGTGCTGCGGCCCGGAATTGTCTTTGGCCCACGCTCCAGTTGGACCGGTGGTTTTGCCGACGAGCTCATTGACGGTTCCGCCTACCTGGTGGATGGCGGTCGTGGTATCTGCAACAGCGCCTATGTCGACAATGTCATTCACGCGATCAAGCTCGCCATCGAAGTGCCCGAGGCCTCTGGGCGAACCTATCTGATCGGAGACCGGGAAGAGATCAGTTGGGCAGATCTTTGCCGACCGATCGCCGAGGCACTGGGGTTCGACCTGGCCGCGATTTCGGCTTCAGCGCCATTGTCATTTGCTCCGAGATGGAAACAAGGACTGAAGGAAAGCCAAGGATATCGGCGGCTTGTCCGAAGCCTGCCAAGGCCTGTTCGCAGCGGACTGAAGGCAGGCTATGCCGAGTGGCGGAAGGCAGGACGCAATGCGACCGGTGCGACTACGGCCCCAACGGTCATGGTATCGGAGGAGCGTGCACTTTTGCACCAGTGCCAGACGAAACTTCCATGGCGCAAGGCCGAGCGTGAGCTCGGATACCAGCCGGCTGTCAGCTTCGAGGAAGCATGTCGGCGATCTGTCGGCTGGTTGACCTTTGCCGGCTACCCGACCTGCCGAAACGGAGCGGGTGAGAGATGACCACCCGCCCCGCTGCATCCAGCGTTTCAGTTGTCATCACGACCTACAATCATGCGCGGTTCCTTGCCGAAGCGATCGACAGCGTCCGCAACCAGACCGTGACGCCGGATGAGATCATCATTGTGGACGATGGGTCGTCGGACAATCCCGAAAGTGTTGTTCGTCGATATGACGACGTCCACTACATCCGCCAAAAAAACCAGGGTTTGGCCGCTGCCCGTAACACCGGGATGACGGCAGCGCGCGGCGAATTCATTGCCTTCCTGGATGCCGACGACAGGCTGCGCCCGGTAGCGCTGGCCACCAATCTTGCCTTGTTTCACGACAATCCCGATTGCGCGTTGGTCTACGGTGCTTTCCGCTACATCGACGAGGCCGGTGCAGTCAGGAATACTGTACCACTGAGGTCGGTGGGCGAGGACCCGTATGCATGCTTCCTGACCGACAACCTGATTGGAATGCATGCGACGGTGCTCTATCGCCGCAGGACATTGGAAGCCGCCGGCGGATTTGACCGGTCACTGCGGGCTTGCGAGGACTACGACGTCTACCTTCGCCTATCTCGGGCGAACAAGGTGGCCTGCATTCCGGAATACCTCGCAGATTACCGTCGGCACGCAACGAATATGTCGAACAGCAATCCGATGATGTTGCGCGCGGCGCTGAAGGTCCTTCGCCGGCAGCGGGACGTCGCGCAGACCAATCCGGATTGGGCGGCCGCCTACCGTCAGGGTGTCGAAAAATGGAAGTGCTATTATACGGACAAGCAACTGGGACAGCTTGGTACAGCGCTTCGGTTCCGCTCTTCACTCGCCGGTCAACTCAGCAGCACTATCGCCGTTTCGCTTGCAGCGCCGTTACAGACCGCTGTGATGCTCCGGCATCGTCTCAGGCGCCGGTCAAGTCGGCACCGCTCGAGCGCCCGGTTCGGTGACCTCGAGCGTACCGTACCCTTCAGCACGGAGTTCGGTTTTGATCGCGGCAAGCCATTGGACCGCCGCTATGTCGAGACTTTCCTCGCGTCCTGTTCGTTGAACATATCCGGAAGGGTCCTGGAGATCGGTGACAACGCCTATACGATGCGTTTCGGAGGCAGTCGGGTTACCGCAAGCGATGTTCTGAACCGTTATAACGGCCACCCGTTGACAACCTTCGTGGGTGATCTGGCGAATAACGACGATCTGCCGTCCGAGACCTTCGATTGTATCGTACTCACCCAGACCCTGCACCTTCTTTTCGATCTACCTGCTGCAGTCGCAACCCTGTGGCGGATCCTGAAGCCGGGAGGCGTTCTCCTGATTACAGTGCCTTGGGTCAGCCCGATTGACAGGAGAGAATGGGGCGAGAGCTGGTTCTGGTCGATAACTCCGGCTGCCCTAAGGCGACTTCTGTCGGACAGGTTCGGGGCGAAGAACGTCGAAGTCAGTCACTATGGAAACGCGTATTCTGCTACGGCCTTCCTCTACGGCCTGGCGGAACATGAGCTGAATTCGGCATTACTTGATGTGCACGACCCCTATTGTCCGGTAATAGTCGCGGCGCGGGCTTTCAGGCGATGAGCAGCGCCGTGACAGCGCGTCAAACTGTCAGCAAATTCCTGCGACGGGGGCGCCTGCTTGCCGGTTTCGGCCGACCTATCGTGCTGATGTATCACCGCATCGCAGAACCGCTCGTCGATCCTTGGGAACTCGCGGTTTCGCCGCAAAATTTCGCACGCCAGATCGAACTTCTTACGAAAGCGCGGGACATTGTTCCCCTGCAATGGCTGGCGCAACGGCTTGGGGAGAGACGGTCACCGAGAAATGCGGTGGCAATCACCTTTGACGACGGCTACGCGGATGTCCTCCAAAACGCCGTGCCGATCATGCGGCGTATGAACTGTCCTGCGACTGTCTTCGTCACCACCCATGCGATCACCGATCCCTCAGTGTTCTGGTGGGACATTCTATCCCGCATCATTTTGGAGATGCCTGCTCTCCCGAACACTCTGGAGATCGAGATCGCTGGCCGAAACTATGACTGGCGCGTTTGGGAGGACGCAATGCCGGCGGACTCCAATAACGCGATCAACCGCACGACGCTCCATTTTAACTTGCACGCACTGCTGAAGCCGTTGAGTGCACACGAACGCGAGAAGGCCCTTGAGCGGCTGGCAAGATGGGCAGGAACCGACGCCAGTCCCCGAGGGCGCGATCGCGCCATGACGCATTCGGAGCTGCGGCAGCTCGCCGACACCGATGGCGTTTCGATCGGCGCCCACACCTGTACGCACCCATCCTTGCCGCTACTGAAACGGGACGAGCTTGAACGCGAGATTTCAGGCAGCCGCCAACAATGCGAGGAGATTACAGGACGGCGGGTGGTGGGATTCGCATACCCGTTTGGAGATTTCGATGGCAGCACCGCCAACGCCGTAAGGTCTGCCGGCATAGACTATGCAGTAACTACCCTGCCGCGTGAAGCTGGGCCTCGCGTCGACCCTTACCGATTGCCGCGCGTTACGGTCGCCGATTGGGGTGAAGTTGACTTTCGGCGCATGGTGCTGTGCCATGGCTGACAATTCAGGCGGACAGCCGCGTGTTACGGCAATTATAGTCGTGTTCAATGGTGAGAGTTATCTCCGGGAAGCTGTTGACAGCATTGTAGGTCAAAGCTTCACCGACTGGGAACTCCTCGTTGTCGACGATGGCTCGACTGACCAGTCGTCCGCCATCATACGCGGTTATGAGCAGCGGCTGCCGGGCAAGGTGCGACTATTGTCTCACCATGACAATGGCAATCACGGTATCAGCGCCTCGCGCAACCGTGGACTGACGGAAGCGCGCGGCGCCTACGTCGCATTTCTCGACGCAGACGATGCATGGCTGCCCGAAAAGCTTTCCGAACAGGTCTCTATTATGGAAAGCGATCCGGCGCTCGGCATGATCTATGGCCGGACTCTGATCTGGCATAGCTGGCAAGAGGCTGCTGACCGCGCGGACTTCTACTACCCGCTCGGCGTCGAACCAGACACCCGATACGAGCCTCCCGTGCTGTTTGAGCTGCTACTTCAGAACGAGGTCCAGACGCCGACAACATGCAATGCCCTGATGCGTTCAAGCTTATTCGCAACGCTTGGGGGGTTCGAGAACAGCTTTCGCCTGATGTTCGAGGACCAGACGTTCTTTGCCAAGGCGCTCGCATTCGCGCCCGCCTACGTGTCCGGCCGGACCTGGGCAAAATACCGCCAGCATTCTGAAAGTTGCTCTGTTGCCTGCTCTGAGGCAGGCACTGACGAGGCCGCGCGTATCACGTTTCTCACATGGCTAAATCGCACAATGGCGGATAAGGGCGCCTCTTTCCGCATTCGTTCAGCAATCTGGAAAGCGCTTGCGCGCGAGCGCCGCAAGGTGATCAAGCGAAGTATCAAAGGATGGCTTCGGCGATGACTTCCCTGCCGCGAGTGACGATCATAACCCCCTTCCTCAATGCGGAGGCAACTCTGGGCGAAGCGATCGCCAGCGTCCAAGCTCAGACAGTTGCGGACTGGGAGCTTTTGCTGGTCGACGATGGCTCGACGGATGACAGTGTCAGGATCGCCAATGATGTTGCAGCAACCGATCCTCGGATCAAGGTGCTGAACAGGCCTCCCGGATCCAAGCGTGGCGCGGCGGCAGCGAGAAACGCCGGAATAGAGGCCGGCAGCGGCGATTTGCTTGCCTTCCTGGATGCAGACGATCTGTACGAACCGCATATGCTCCGGACGGTTCTGGCGGCAGCCGATGCCAACCCGGAAGCCGCAATGATCTTCGGGCCGACGAGATGGTGGTATCCAGACGGTGAGCGCCCCGACTGGATCGAGCCGACGGACGGGCTTGCTGGCCGTTTGCATCAGCCCCCGCGGCTTCTAAGGCGACTTCTGCTGATCCAGAACGGTCACGTTCCGTGTACCTGTTCGGTGCTCTTGCGAAGGAGCGCGATCAGCACGGTCGGCGGCTTTGAGGAGCGCTTCGATCTCTATGAAGACCAAGCTCTGTGGGCGAAGCTATTCCTGCGTCTTCCCGTCTTTGTCACGCCTGTAACTCTGGCACGCTACCGGCAGTATTCCGGTTCGACGTCGGCGGCGGCGGCTGAGCGAGGGGTCTACGACGGCATGGGGAAACACCCTGCCCGCGCTGCATTCCTCGACTGGGTCGCGCAACATTTGCAGGAGAGTGGACTGCGAGGCTTCCACGTCCGATGGACGCTGCGGCTGGCGCGTGCGCCCTACGTCGCGCCGCCGACGATTGGAAGCAGGGCCGACCGGCTTATCCTGAAGATCATGATGTGGACAGCAAAGCAACAGCGCCGGATTCGGCGTAAACTCGTGCGTGCTTCAGTTTGAAAGCAAGCGTCAACGCCTAGTCACCCATCGGTGCGGAAAGCTGACACTGCCGAAGCCGGGTTGGGCGGTAACCGGTCGGTTGTCGAGCAAGCCGGGCATGACATCGAACACGGCGGCGGTCTCGACCTGGTCTTCGACCACTCTGTCGTCCGCCACTAGCGCCACATCAATCCTGTAGCGCCCTGGTCTCAGCATAAGGCTCTCTACATGCACCGTGTAGACTTCGCCCTGACGATCATGCTCGGAGTGCTCCATCGTGTCGAATGACGTCACAGGATCGCCGAGGTCGTCAATAATGGTAATAAGGCATTGTGCAAGTTCGCGCGGCCCATCGACCTGAAGCCGAAAAACCGCCGGCTGCCCCGACGCGACGGGACCCGTTTTGTTGAAAACCTCGATGCCGACGACACGCAGGCGGCCTCGCCCGGTGCGCGTCGTTCGTGTACTCAGATCGGTGCTCGCTCGCGCTTCCAGTGTCTGCAGATAATTCCGGACCAGGTCGCCCGTCGGGCCGTCGGCCAGGATCGTCCCGCCGTCGATAAAAATTGCGCGGTTGCAAAGCCGCTGCAGAACCGACATCTGGTGGCTAGCGATCAGCACTGTGCGGCCCGTTTCGGCGACGCTTTCGGCCTTGGCAATGCATTTCTTCTGGAATGCGGCATCGCCGACGGCCAATATCTCATCGATCACCAGAATATCGGGATCGACATGCGCGGCAACCGCGAAGGCCAAGCGTAAGTACATGCCGCTTGAGTAACGCTTAACAGGCGTGTCGAGAAACGGCTCGATGCCGGAGAAATCGACGATTTCATCGAGCTTGGATCTGATCTCGGCGCGGCGCATGCCGAGTATCGCTCCGTTGAGATAGATGTTCTCGCGGCCGGTCAGCTCCGCGTGGAACCCCGTGCCGACCTCCAGCAAAGCTCCCAGCCGTCCGCGTATCGTCGCGCGACCGGAAGTCGGCTCCACAATCTGCGCCAATATCTTGAGAATGGTGCTCTTTCCCGCGCCGTTGGGTCCGATCACGGCAAGGACTTCGCCCGCGCGCACCTGGAAGGAGACGTTCCTCAGGGCCCAGAATTGATCGTCTCCACCGTTGCGTCGACCCAAAGCGGACTTCCTGTGAAGGATTCGCCTTGCGCCGCTGGCCAGCGCGTCCCGCAAGGTAGGGAAGCTATTGTTCGCCACCCCCAGTCTGTAGGCCTTGGAGAGATTGGTGGCTTCAATCACTGTGTCGGTCATTGCTCAGATCAGGTCCGGAAACGCGCGTTCGGACTTTGAGAAAATAGCCAGTCCGGCAACGAGAAGGGCCAGCGAGGAGAGAGTCGATATCGAGATCATGACCCAATCGGCGGGCGTGCCCAGTACGCTCCAGCGCATGGCTTCGACTATCCCCACCATAGGGTTCAGGCTGTAGAGCGGCCGCCAAAAGTGCGGCACGAGATTGCCCGGATAGACAACCGGAGTCATGAACAGAACTATCTGAAGGCTGAACGGCACGAGATATCCCACATCGCGAAAGCGGACATTGATCGCAGATAGTGCCACTCCCAGCCCCGTCGCCGACGCAGCCATGACGAGCACGAACAGTGGCAGGAAGATCACCTGCGGTGCCGGCCAGATTCCGAATGCCAGCAGCGCCGCGAACAAAAGAGTGAGGCCGACGATCATATCGGTCAGGCACGTGGCCATAGCGGATATGGGAATGATCAGACGCGGAAAATAGACGCGCTTCACAAGTTCCTGGTTGCCGACAAGGCTGCCCGTCATGCTGCCAACCGCTCGCGAAAAAAAATTCCACGGCACGAGCCCACACAGGACAAACAGCGGGTATGGCGCTCCGTTTGATGAGATGCCCACGAGTCGGCCAAACAAGACGCTGAAGACCGACATGGCAACGAGCGGCTGCAGCATTGCCCAGAGCACACCCAGATAAGTCTGGCGGTATTTGACCTTGAAGTCGCGCCAGGCCAGGAAGAACACAACTTCCCGATATCGCCAAAGTTCGGAAAGGTCGATCAGCCGCCGCTTGCGGGACGGATCGATCACTGTCTCAACAGCTAAAGGTTGCGGGTCTGTCCGTACCGACACTATGATGGCGTCCGCCCTCCCTTGACGGCCCCATTGAGGCCTACATTTCCGCGCAGTGCAATCAGGACTTTCTCCGAAGTCTATTCTCGGGGAACGCTCGAATGCCTGGACTATTTTTTCAGCCTCCGCCAGCCGGCTCTGCGAGAATAGCCACCGCGGTGATTCCGGATCAGAAACAGGAGCCCTAAGACCCCTGCGCCGAAACTGCCGAGGCAAAACGCCCAGCGCCACGCGTCGAGCCCAAATGGCTGGAGCGGCGCAAGCCAGCGGGCGATGAAGATGTAGCAGTGGGGGCCAAGGGCGGCGGTGGTGCTGACGAGAAGGATCAGCATGCCACGGCGTCTGGGCGGCAGGATTTCCGTCAGGTAGGAAATGACCAGAGGTGGAAGGCCCCAAGAGCGATGCCCGAATGCCACGCAGCACTGTAAAGGATTGGATGTCTCGGCTAAACGCGGCAAGGAGCGAGACCACAGTGAGGAACAGCAACACGCCAGAGAGCACCAACTTTCGCCCGTAACGATCGGCGACCCATCCCGTGGGGCCCCAATGAACATCGAGGACAGTAGCCAGGAGAGTTGCGCCGGATCAACCGGATTGGGTGGCTCGGAGAATACTGCGGAAGGGGCGCTGTCGATGCGATTTCCGCGACATCGAAGCAGAAGGCGTCGGCACAAACGATAAGCACCAGGAGGTGTAATCTCGTCAAGTCAGGCCGAGGTTTGGTGCAGCCCGCCATGGTCGAACGCACACAAGATCGCTTTGTCATCTCACAACCGGCGCTGTGCCGCCGCCACCTCATAGCTCGTCTCGCCCGCTTCAAGGCGTGCCATCGCCCGCTGCCGCAGATCTACCGAATAGGCTTCGCCATCAGTCACGACCTCCACGGCCGGGACATCGAATTTGATTTGCTCAATCTTGGGAATCTGGATTCAGCCAAAACGCGAACCGCTCTAGCCTAGGAGTCTAGGCTACGTGCGCCTCCGATAGCAGATGACCTCTTCGATAGTGGGTCTCGCGATGTAGCGCTCTCCGCTAGCACCTAATCAATCAAGATCAAGCAGTTGCGTGAGCAACCGCTACCACCAGCCACACTCTGGGTAGACGTCGACGCGCGTCGGAGAGTTTTCGTTAGTCGGCGGTGGCACGCGCCGGCGGGATTGTCTTGATGCGACGCGGGATCTATTTCGCGAGCCAGCCACCGTCAAAGCGTCAAACGGCAGGATCGCTCCATCACGTACGACGCTGCGCCCGCGCCCAGGTAGGACAAAGTCTATATATTTTAGTTACCGAGCAATCTTCAGCGCGGCCGATGGATAGCCGGAAAGTATCTGTGCGCGCCAAGCATCTTCTTCATTCGGAGCTGCTGTCAGCCTCTTATGAGTGACTCGACGAAACCGGCCAGCACAATCAGGACAAGACCTCCCAGCAGCCCTGCTATTCCGGCTCCGATTAACATGGTCGGCGTCAGGCCGTCGGCGTGGTGGCGGATGAGGCGCCCAACCCCCGGAATGCGCGCGGAGGGCCACACAAAGAGCAAGCCGCCGATGCCGCCAACAAGCAGCCGGCTGTCCTGCCAAGACAAAAACTTGGCACCCAGCGACCCAGGCCATTCCGACCGCGGCGCCGCAGACAAATTCTACAAACAGCAGTATGCTTGGGACCCCAGGCATGGCTAAGGGAGCTCCACCATAGAATCCTACGTCGCTGGGTCTGCGGACGCTCCGAGTGAGCGCATCGCGCAGAGCCTGTTCCCACAACGCGCCGAGTTGTTGCACGCAAGCATTTCGATATATCCGGAGATCGTAGTGCATGAAGGAGACGAGCCAAATGTCGTCGGCGACTTCGGTGATTCCGAGCCTCTGGCCGGCGAGCACGGTGGAGATGTTGATCTTCTTCTCTTCTTCCTGTGCATGCAGCTGCGCAGATGCCGCCGCAGGGCGGCGCTCCTCCTCCCTGTGTCTCGCCGCCGCCACGTCATTGCCAGGCAGCCGAAGGCAACGGCCCGTGGCCAATTCAGTGGTCCGCGTCCGATCCCACGGCTGATCTCGCAACGCGGTCGGCCTTTCCGCGAGCATAGCTAGGCATCTTGACGGCAATGATGGAGAGAATACCGATGATTATGCCGGCGATTACATCTATTAAATGATGACCGCCTTCAGGCAGAGTGGCCACAATCATGGCGGCATTCACCATGGCCAACACGACAAAAAGTGGCCGGATGGTCCGCGCGGCATAGACCAATGCCAATCCAAGTGCCGTGTGGAACGACGGGAACGTGACGAGCCCTGTGCCTTTAGTCATAATTAGATCAAACGGCTCGCCTGATCGCAGCGCCATAAGCACATGATGGTGCCACATTCCGGCATCAGTGGTGAAGTTCGAAAATAGCCCGCGCGCCGGCTTGAAATAGGCATAAGCGCCTTCAGCTGGCGCCAACGCCATCAGTGCGCCCGTGAAGACCGAGGCAACCGCTAGAAGAGCCACAAACTCCAGTGCTCGTTCTCGTTGGTTTCTCACCGCGTGGACTAACAAAACGAGCGGCATTTGAAACGCCAGCACATGATAAGCAAAAACCAGGACGGATGCTGTAGTCGGCTGGTTGGTCGTGGCCAGAAACCACCGCCAGTCGAAACCGAGGCAGGAATCGATAGAAGCTAGAACCGGGTCTGCCAGCGGCCTTGAGGTGGCCGACGCCAGGTACATGAAGACGGTGGTTGAAATGGCGAGCGGTATGAATGCAACTGCGGAAACGACCAGGATTCTCAAGCAGCCACAAAGATGTTTGATTATGCTGGCGATTGGGCTTGTATCAGATCTCAATCTATGGAGGGCAATTGCCGATGCCATCCAAGATGCGCTGAGGACAAGGGCCACCTTGCCTATGTCAACCCAGTTCCTCGGTGAAAAATCGACTGTAGAAAATGGCAACCAAAAAATGTCAATCAGCCCGAAAAGAGCTGTGACCAAGGCAATAGTTACTAAGTGATTTCGAGTTTCAACACCTCCGTCAGCCAATGAAGCATTCCTAACGCCGCCGTGTAAGATCACCAGGCATGCCCTTACATCTGTACACTGCAGGTCAGCATGGGGCACAGTCACTGCCATCGGCACAATGAGGATAAAGACGGAATGAGCATTGGCGTGGTCTGCCCATAGGCTTCGTATTCGGGGAACACCGCTCGCAAGACCCTCTCCTCGTTCACGAGCCGCCGATATTGGAAAGCCAGGGCAATCGCGCAGATTGCGACGGTCGCCCATGTCGCGTTGCCGAGAAGAACGCCGAGCAGGACGATCGCTTCGCAGACGTAGAGCGGGTGACGCACGATCTGGTAAGGCCCTGCCGTGACGAGCCGCCTGGCCTGCGCGGTGATGCTGAAGGATCTGCCAAGCCAGAACAGGCACAAGATGCAAAGAGCGAAACCAACTATGGTGGTCAGGTCCGCAACAAACTCGATCTGCGGAGCTGCCTGGATGCGAGGGACCGCGATCAAAGTTGCGGTGGCAAAGCATCCGATGAGCGCAGAGATTCGGGGTTCAATTCCGTGCGCTGTTCCCAGGGGCGGAAGACGCGCCACTGTCATCACAACGACGAGCACGAGAAAGCCGAGAGCGGCGACATCTGCGGTGAGATCGATAATCCACGCCACAGTCCATTCTGCGCCGGCAAGAGCTACCAAGAACGTTGCGGCCTTCAAAGTCGCGCAGAACGTGAAGTAGAGTGTCATCGTTGCACGCCCGGCGAAATCACGTATCTCTGGCGGAGGGAGCTTCATTGATTCTGCCCTTCGGAATCACTGGATAGGCGAGTTGCTCGACGTAAGTTGATGGAATCGGATCATCGACGCCATAGCGCTCCGGGACAGCGTTACCGGGCAGGTACATCGTTCCGAAGAGCGCATCGATCAATGAAAGTTGACCTGCGAAGTTCTTGTCGTATGCCGCGCGCTCGTGAGCGTGATGCCAATGATGGAACTGGGGTGACGCGATCAACCACCGAAGCGGGCCGATATTCAGCCTGACGTTGGCGTGCAGCAGAAGTCCGTGGACGTGAAAAATTATTGCAAACAGGGCGATCGCCGGGCTGCTGAAACCCAGCAGATATACAGGCACGAGCGACGCGCTCTTTGTCAGAGCCTGGTCAACAGGATGAACCCTGTGCGCCGCCAACCAGTCCAGTTCTTCAATGCTGTGATGAATCGAATGGAAGCGCCACAAAAAGGGAACGGCGTGAAAGGTGCGGTGGGCCAGGTAAAAGCCAACGTCCGCAATGACAATGATCTCTGATACCTGGAGCCAAACAGGTTGCGATGATACTGCGCTGCCGACATAGGCCGGCACCAGCCGCCCCACCGTACTCGTTGCTACCGTGATAGCCGCGATCAGGCCAAGGCTTATCGGGATGCCATTAAACAGCGCATAGACGAGATCATTGAAGAAGGCTTTCCTAAATATCTTCTGATGGGGGCGCAGAGCGAACAGGTATTCGATCGGAACGAAGATCAGAACCGCAATTAAGAGCGCTTTGATATTCAGAATGTCCATACGGCGTCCCGCCGGCAAGACGCAATCCAAGCACTTCGCCAATTTGAGCGCAAGCTAATGATCTCTCACAGGTTGATTGAAAGTTAGTTTGCGCGCCAAACATGTCAGACTGAGAGCCCGCCTAGAACCGTGCGTTGCCATAGATCTGAAGCCCTAGCGTGCAGATAGCGGCGATCGAGATCGGCACACCGAAAGGGACGACGCCTTTGCGATCCAGATGCTGAACGTAGAGGCGGAAGGCGCCTTCGGGCAGCATCAAGGGGTTCTTCACGACTAACGCGGTCGCAAGCGCGAAGACCAGCAACAGCACGGAAAACACCAGGAGCCCGCTGCCGCCGATCAGAAACGAAATCACCGCCATCAGCTTGACATCGCCGGCGCCGACCTTGCGGATGGCCCAGAACGGGAAAAGCGCAACGAACAGCAGAAGGCCGGCAAGCGCGCTCAGGCCCATGTCCCACCACGACCCGGTGAGGATCGACACAAACTGCAGCGAACCCACCCCAAGGCACAAAAGCAGCAGCACGTCGCGGTTAGATATTTTTTGGGTGGTGAAGTCGAGCCATGCAACCCTTGCCAGCAAAGAAACCGCCAGCCCTTTCATCAGCAGCGCTCCGGCAAGCAACATGCTAGCGCCTTACCGTTCGAGGTTCTTCACGCTGGATGACAGGAGTCGCAAATTGTTGGCGACGGTCGGATCGTTGGGAGCCAGTTCGTACGCTTTAAGGAAATTGCTGCGCGCGTCCTGCAGCTTGCCGCGCAGCAGATAGGAATAGCCGACGTTATTGTAATATTCGGGCGTAGGCCCAATCAGCCGGAAGGCCTGGCCATAAGCCCTGTCGGCGAGATCGAAGCGGTGGATGCGGTCGCTGCAGGCGGCGAGGCCCAGCCATGCGACACCATCGTTGGGGGCAAGTTGCGTTGCCTTGTAGAACAGGGCGCCCGCATTGCCATAATCTTCCGAGCGGAACTGGTTCTTGGCTTCGGCAACGGCTTGGTCGGAGGCATAATATTCGACGTCGCTGACCGTCTTCAGTCCGTCGAAGGTATCGCCGAAGGCAGTAAGCTCCACTTTCGCCGGCTCGTTAGTGCGGACGACTCCCGTTGGATCCGTCGCATTCGACTGACATCCGGAAAGCACGACTACCAGCAAACTGGCAGCGGCAACGAGGCACATTGGCCTTTTCATTTTATCCCCCAGGGATCTTTCCGATCCCGTCCCCTGACCAAAGCACATCCCGGTCTAGAAGAAAATGCCCTTCATTCGAATGATCACTGGAAGCATCACAACCATCATCACAACAGGAAAGATGCATAGCCCCAGTGGTATCATCATCTTGACAGGCAAAGCGTTGGCGCGTTCCTCGGCGAAGAGAATTCTTTGTCCCCGCATTTCGTCGCTGTAGACGCGCAAGGCGTCCGTCAAACTGGTGCCGAGCTCTTCGGATTGACGGAACAGCACAGCCAGCGCGCGCGCCTCCTCCAGTCCAACGCGGTCGGATAGTTCGCGCAGGGCCTCGCGCAACGGCTTGCCCGCGCGCAACTGAAGATTCATGATCGCGAGTTGGATACCGAGCCATCTGTGGGTGCCAGCCAGTTCGCTGCCGACACGCTCGACAGCCGCCTCGAGGCTCATGCCGGCATCGGCGCAGGTGATCATCATGTCCATGAAATCCGGAAAGCCGCGACGATAAATCTGCTTTTGTCCCTTTTCGAATCGATCGAGAGCAATGCTCGGAATGACGATGCATCCCAGCCCAAGCAGGGCAGAGCCTGCAAAGGTGACAAGACCGGGAAGTCCGGGTGGCAATATCCGCGACAGGAGCGCAAACGTCACGGAAAAGCCAAGACAGACCGCACCAAGACGCGACAGAGTATAGATCATTGGCGCGCTTGACTGATAGAAGCCGGCGCGAAAGAGCTTTGCGTCCAGCGCGCTGGGCTGGTCGCGTTCTTTTTCGATCGATCTGAAATAGGCGTCGACCGGCCGCTGTGCTGAAATCTTGGCCAGTTCTTCCTGGCCCAAAAGCGAGCGGCGGTTGGGAATGCCCTCTGCCAGCAGGCTTTGCGCAACCAGTTTCCTCGTCTGCAGCGCCGGCAAGACGACGAGCGCGCCCACCAGAAACAGCGCTACGGCCGCCAGGAAGACGGCGATGGACACCAGAAGGCTCAGATCCTGGGTCACAACTTCTATAGCTCCGATCGCTCAAAAATCGAAATTGACCATACGGTACATGATGAAGTCGCCGAGCAGCGCCCAGAACCCGAAAACCAAGAATACAGGCATGATCAAGGGGCTGCCCCATACATCACCGTAGTAGCTGGGGGCTAGGCCCGTGAGGATGGCGAGCATCAAAAGAGGAAACAGGGAAATGATCCACGCGGACATTCGCCCCTCGGCAGAGAGCGCCCTAATCTTCAACCTGAGTTTCTGCCTTTCGCGCAGCACCACTGAGAGATTCGACAGAATTTCGGTAAGGTTGCCGCCGGTCTTGGCCTGAATCGACAGCGACACCGACAGCAAATGCAGACCTTCGAAACCGACGCGCTGCGAGAGTTTTCGCACCGCGTTTTCAAGGCTGAGGCCAAAGGTGATCTCGTCGGAAACAATGCCGAATTCGGTGCCCAGCGGATCAGGCATTTCTCGTGCGACAAGGCTTATAGCCACGGAAGTCGGATGACCGGCACGCAGCGAACGCACGATCATCTCAAGGGCATCCGGCAATTGCTTCGCGAATTTCTGGATTCGCCTGGCGCGCGCGCGGCGGAGAACCAGAAACGGCAGGAGGAATACGATGAGCAGAAAGATGATAAACGAAAACACGGCGGAGAAGTGCAGCAGGAACGCAAATACCAGTGCCAGGGCCAGTCCACCGACAGCAAATGTCGCGACGAACGACAGCGGATTTCCGGTAACGCCGGATTGCGTGTACAGCCTGTTCAGGCCGACCGCATTGAAAAGAAAGTCGCCCGAGCTGGTAAGCCCACGTTCTTGCAGCAATCGCTGCAAGGTCTGTTCGGCCGGAGCGTCGTCGGCGAGCCGCTTCAGTCGACGGTTGATCGTGCTGACCGTTGAGCGCCGCTTGGAGTAAGTCACATACAGAGCCTCGGCCGCGAGGATGAGCGAGGCAGCCGCCAGTACATAGATGAAGTAGAGCAATGTCTGGCCGGTCAACATTAGAGCGGGACCTGTGGGTTGAACGCGTCCCTGGCGAACTGATGGCCAAGGGTCGCCGCTTCCTGGGCAAAGCGCGGACGAATGCCGGTCGCCCGAAATTCACCAACGATCTGGCCCTCGGCAGTCACATCGCGGCGGACGAAATGGTAAAGTTCCTGAACCTGTACGACATTGCCTTCCATACCGGTGAGTTCTGATATGGAAACAACCCGCCTTCCACCATCGGAAAGCCGTTGCGTCTGCACAATGATGTCGATGGCCGAGGCAATCTGAGCCCGTATTGAATCGTGGCTCATCGGCATGCCGGCCATACCGACCATCTGTTCCAATCGCGATATCGCATCTCGGGGCGTGTTGGCATGAATGGTGGTCATTGAACCTTCATGGCCGGTGTTCATAGCCTGCAGCATGTCGAAGGCTTCCTCGCCTCGCACCTCACCGACGATGATGCGGTCCGGCCGCATGCGAAGCGCATTTTTTAGCAATTCGCGCTGGCGAACTTCGCCCTTTCCCTCAACATTGGGCGGACGCGTCTCGAGACGGCCCACATGCGGCTGCTGCAGTTGCAGTTCCGCTGCGTCCTCGATGGTGATCAGGCGCTCCCTGGCTGGGATGTAGCTCGACAGGGCATTGAGCAGGGTCGTCTTGCCGCTGCCTGTGCCGCCCGAAACCAGGATCGACTTGCGGGCCTGCACGGCAATGCGCAACAGGTCGACCATCGGTTGCCGGATCGAATTAAACGCCATCAGACGTTCGAGCGAATAGGGGTTCTTGGAGAACTTGCGAATCGAGACCAGCGGGCCATCCACCGAGATCGGCCGCACAGCTATATTGACTCGCGACCCATCTTCCAGCCGCGCATCGACCATTGGCGCCGATTCATCGACGCGCCGGCCGATAGCCGAGACGATCTTGTTGATGACACGTAGCAGATGGGCTTCATCGCGAAAGCGGATCGCCGTCTCCTCTATGACTCCCCGCCGCTCGATGAAGACTCGCTTGTGGGTGTTGATCAGAATATCGGAAATCGAATCATCCTTGAGCAAAGGCTCGATCGGACCCAGCCCGAGCATCTCGTCAGCGGTGTCGCTGGTCAATTGGTCAAGTTCGCGGGCGTTAAGCGGCACGTTGCGAGCACGAACGAATTCCCGCACTATGGGGCGGATCTCGTTCAGGATTTCCTCCTTGGACGCACTTTCAAGGGCCGTCAGGTTGAAGCGATCAATCAAGTGGCGGTGGAGCTCGACCTTGAGCGTAAGGAAATCATCCCCCGGCGATTCGAATTCCGCAGAACGGGACAGTACGGGGACTGCCGGCACGATCGGATCAAGCTTCGGCTCGACCCGCGGCTCGCTTGGCCCTTTCGTGAATCGGCCCAGCATTTTGCGCTACCCCTTTGGACACGCCTTGGGGGGAATACCCCGCAAGACGGCAGGCACCGAGCACGTTCTCGAACTCAATACTTCTGCATATTTAACATCCAGGTCGAAAAAACATCTCATCTATTCGAACGAGGCGTCCGGCCGTAAATATACAAGGGCCTGCCAAAACATCGCCCTGCCTCTTTTTGGCCACGATGGCCCTTACGGGCTCTGGCAAGCCCTTGGATATAATGGCATATGCCTATCTGCTAATATCGCCTCGCTTCTGCCACAGACGCGGCGAAATTGTTAACGGATGGTTAAAGACTGGCGAAAAGCAGGCAGAATCAACGTCTTGCTGCAGAGAGACATCGAAACGACATTACCATTTCAGGCATAGCACAGGTATAAATAAGTTAAAGAACCATTAACATATTTGACTCTGCTTTTTATCGGCCCCTAGGATTAGGTCGACGGAGGATGCTCAGGTATGCGATTTCATCCTTGGCTCGTCTCGTCAGGGTTTGAACCTCCAAAGGGAGAAATTGGCATGAAAAAGCTCATGACGATGACCCGGCAGTTCCGCGACGACGAACACGGCGCTGCCATGGTCGAATATACCATCCTGCTCGGCATCATCACCGTGGCGGTGATCGCCACGATCATTCTTGTCGGTGGCTGGGTCAGCACCCAATGGACGGGGCTTTACGCGTTATTGCCGTGATAGCTTAGTCCTATCATCGACGCCGGGGAGGTCCCCGGCGTCGATCCAGGTGGTGGGTGAACGGAGTCTGGCGGGAAAAGAAAGTGCGTGCAAACACTGTCATCATGATCGTTCTCGCCGGCGTATTCGGCGTGCTCGCAGTGGTTCTCGCCAATATCTGGCTGACCAGCCAACGCAGCGCTATGGCGAAGACGGACGTACCGCGCGATACCGTCGTGGTGGCGGCCGTATCTTTGAAATTCGGCGACACGCTGTCGGCCGACAAGCTGCGTGAAATCACATGGCCGGCGGGCGCGGTTCCGGCCGGGGCTTTCAAGACGACAAAAGATCTACTCGCTGGCGAAGGCACAAAGCAGGCGCTGCAGGCGATCGGCGCCAATGAACCCGTTCTTGCCACCAAGATTACCGGCCCCGGCCAGCGCGCCACGCTTTCGGCGGTGCTCGGCGAAGGCATGAAAGCTGTTTCCATCAGAGTCAACGATGTGCTCGGCGTCGCAGGATTCGTTTTCCCAGGTGATCGGGTCGATGTGCTCCTGACGCGCACCGTGCGCAACCCTGGAGATGCAGACCAGAGTTTCGTCGACGTGCTGTTGCAGAGCATGAAGGTGCTCGCCGTCGACCAGGTCGCCGATGAAAGCACCGACAGCCCGACGGTGGTGAAATCGGTGACTGTCGAGGCTAGCACCAAGGACGCCCAGAAGCTGACGCTGGCCGCCGGCGCCGGCCAGTTGTCGCTCGCGCTTCGCCAGGCAGCCGCCGGCAAGGACGAGATCACCCAACGCATCACGCTTTCCGACCTGACCGGCGAAACGCCGGCCGATGTCGCAGCCAGGCAGGCCGAACTCGCCAGGCAGGCGACGGCCGATGCTGCTGCGGCAGCCGAGCGCAAGCGCGCGGACGACAAGATCAATGGCCTGACTCGGGCCGTCGAACAGGTCGGAAACCGGCTCGACGACTTGAGCAAAGCAAAGCCTGCTCCGGCCGTGACCTCGGCACCCGAAGCGCAAGAGGTCGTTAAGGAAGTGATCAAATATGTGCAGCCGGAGCCGTCAGCCCGTGCGACCGTCGGCGTTTTTCGGGGCGTGAAGCTCGAAAAATATGACGTACCGCGACAAAGATAACTCTGGTATGTTGAGATAAAGAGCGTCCGAAGAGCCGCCAAAGGGGGGAATGTAGATGCGAACGGTCCGGGAAACACTGGCAGCCGCCGCGCTGGCCTGTTCGGTGATATTACTGCCGATCGGCCTTGAGGCTACGGCAGCCGATCGCCGTATCGACGTGTCGAACCCCAAGGTCCATCGTGTCTTCCTGCCCATGTCGCAATCGCTGACGATTGAGGTGAATGCCACTCTTGGCGATATCGTCGTCGCCGACGAGAAGATCGCAGATGCCCAGCCGATGACGGACAAGACGCTCTACGTCATTGCCAAGGGCGCCGGTACCACAACCGTCAATCTCTTTTCCGAAGACAAGCGCTCGCTTGGCGTAATCCAGATCGAGGTCGGCGTCGACGTCAACGATATGGCGCAGGCAATTCGGCAGGTAGCGCCCAGATCGCGGATCGATATCGGCTCGGTCAATGGCAAGGTCCGGCTCGGCGGGCATGTGAAAGACGGCGCGACGCTGGCGTCGATCCTGGAAGTGGCCCAGCAATACGGTCCCGACGCGATTATCAATGCCGTTACCGTTGATGACAGCCAGCAAGTGAATCTGGAAGTGCGCGTGCTCGAGGCCAAGCGCAATGCCGGTCGCGACCTTGGTGTGTCGATCAGGAGCACGAACAACAGCGGAACGACCCGAACTGGAACGGGCATTGCCGCCGTCGATGAAGATAACGTTGTGCTCGGACCGGGCGGTCTGCTCACTGGCCTGCTCTCGAACACCAATCCGTTCGCGGCGCTGATCACTCGCGTCATCGACAGCAACATCAAGGTCGATCTGATCATCGAGGCGCTTGAGGCAAAGGGTGTCGTGCGCATGTTGGCCGAGCCCAATCTCACCACGCTTTCCGGCGAGCCGGCCAGCTTCAACGCCGGCGGTGAAGTACCCATCCGCAGCCTCGACAGCGACGGGCAGATCAACATTGTGTACAAGCAGTTCGGCGTGAATCTGCAGTTCACGCCGATCGTGCTCAACGACGACAAGATCCATATCAAGCTAGCGCCGGAGGTAAGCGACCTGAACGGCTTCACGCCGGCTGGCGACCCGATCTTCACCACCCGCAAGCTGGCGACCGTCGTCGAGTTGCGCGACGGCCAGAGTTTCGCCGTCGGCGGGCTCTTGTCCAGCAAGAATACCAAAATCCAGAGGCAGGTGCCATGGCTGGGCCAAGTGCCGATCGTCGGCGCGCTGTTCCACAATTCAAGCAATCAGAAGGAAGAGACCGAACTGGTTGTCATCGTCACCCCGCATATCGTGCGCCCGGCGAAACCCGGCGAGCAACTGGCGACCCCATTCGACAAGACACGGCCGGCCAACGACCCGGAGTTTTTCGTGCTCGGCCAACTGGAAGTAACCAAGGACATGGTGCGCAAATATGAACTGGGCGAAGGCGTCGTCGGCCCCTATGGCCACATGCTGGACCTGAAATCCAAGGACAAGATGATCTATGTCAAGAAATAGGGTGTTGATCATGCTTTTGTGTGCCAGCGGGCTGGCGGGCTGCGCCGACTATCTAAACCGCTACGACACGGTGACACTGGCCGCAGGCGACACCCAGAAATACAATTCGCTTCTGCAGACGGTCGATCCGCTCAATCCGGCGTCAAAAAAGACCGCCATTGAAGGGGATGGCGCGCGCGCTGCTGCTCTTGCCCAGAGTTACAAGTTTCCACCGCCACCACCGCCGCCGCCGGCCATCACGGTCAATGTCGGGACGCCGAAAGACACGGCGGATTGAACAGAAGGATCAGCGCGTCAGGTAAACAAGGAATCCTGGCGTCGAGCAAAAGAGCAAGGCCATGCTGCGTATTATTCGCGCGTTCTGGCACGATCAGAGGGGAATAGCGCTGATACTGGTCAGCGTCATGCTGCCGGCGATCATCGGATTTTCTCTGCTGGTGATCGACATGAGCCGGCTCAACAATCTGCATAACGATCTGCAGAAGGGTGCTGATGCGTTTGCCCTGGCAGGCGCGGCTGAGCTGGACGGGACGTCGGGCTCTATCAGCCGTGCTGATAGGGCGATCGCTACGCTGGTACGCAATCGATACACCTTCTCGACCGCCGGCCCTCCTCAAACGCTCGCTTCCGCCGGAGTAACACGCCGATATCTTCGCTCATTGCCGGCCACCGACAATCTCCCGATTGTGCCGGCCAATGTGATCACCGACGAGCTGAATGACGCCAAACTTGCCCGTTTTGTTGAAGTCACTGTAACCCCTGTCGGGTTTGCTGCAATCTTCCCGGCTTCCTTCTTGTCATCCAGCGCCAGCAACAATTTCAATGTCGGCGCAGTCGCTGTGGCGGGCTTCACTTCCGGCGTGTGCGATTTCACGCCGGTCTTTATGTGCAACCCTTACGAGACGGTGGACGGGACGAATGCAGCGGGCGGATTCACACTTGAGCAGGCCGTCTCCAACCCGGCTGTACATCGTCGACTGATCGAACTGAGGAAGGTCGGAAATGGGGCTGCCGCTGGCCCTGGTAACTTCGGCTTCCTCGAACCTCCGGCCGGTGTGGGGAACGGTGCTCAAGCCCTCGCTCAGACGATTGCAACATCAAGGCCGATTGGTTGCTACAGTTCCGCCAACGTTAGCACGAAAACTGGCCAGAACGCCGGCCCAGTGCAAGACGCCTTCAATGTTCGTTTCGGCATTGCAGCCAGCGGCAACCATTTCAATAGTGCTGAATACGGTCCAGCCGCGAACGTCCGCAAAGGGGCAATCAAGACCCGAGGAAGCGCAAACCAATGTCCTTCCATGAACCAACTTTCATTCACCCAAGCTGGAACAATGGGCCTTCCACGCGACGCGACCACTCCATACCTCGGCGGCCGAATGGGCGATGGAAATTGGAATTTCTCTGGTTACTGGAGCACCAACTTTGGTTCCGCTGGCTACCCATCTTCATGGAATACGACCAAGCCGACGCGCTATCAGGTCTACCGTTACGAGATATCAGCCGGGTTGGTAGGCATGGCGTCGACTGGTGGCGAGATCGGAACCCCGTCGGCAACTTGCCAACCCCCTGTCACGACGGTTGACCGTCGGTTGATTTACGGTGCGATCCTGAACTGCAATGCACTCCACGCTGCCGGCAGCGATCTGTCCGGCCACAGCACGGATCTGCCGGTGGAAGCTTTTGGAAGCTTTTTACTGACTGAACCGGTTGCGTCGCCATCGGAAGACGCATCCGTGATGGTTGAATTGGTAGACGTTACTGGGGGTGGCGGCCAGGGCACGCTAGACAATTTCCTCCGCGACGAAGCTCAGCTTTACCGGTGATGGCGATGATTGGAATGCTATTGCGTCATCTCGATAGATTTCGATGCGATCAACGCGGTGCAGTGCTCATCGAAATGACGTTGATCACGCCGCTGATGCTGATTTTGGCGGGTGGCGTGTTCGAGTTCGGCAATCTGATTCACGAAAAACTCTTGATGGAGGCCGGACTTTCAGATGCAAGCCGCTTCGCCGCGCGCTGCAACAGCCAATTGTATACACAAGCCGGGCTTGCGGCGATCAACTGCGCCGACATCGCTGCAAACATCGCTGTGTTCGGCAATGCCGCGGGAACAGGCAGTGCACGCGTCAGCGGCTGGCAGAAATCGAATGTGACGGTGACAATCGCCGCCTCCGGTTCCTGCCATGACGCTGTGGTTGCCGGCGTCGCGCAATATCGATCAACCACCGCGCAGGTCTGTATCGTCAGGGCTGCGGGTACCTTGGCGTACGGCGGGGTCGGCATGCTATCGATAATCGGCATCGGCCCGATTACGTTGAACGGCTCTCACGAGGAGCGGCTGATCCGGTTCTGACCATGTTCAAACGTTTTGCGGATTCGGACGACGGCGCGGCGATGGTCGAAATGACCATCGTTTCGACGCTGCTGTTTGCCCTTGTCCTCGGTTTCATCGATTTCGGTCACGCCTTCTACCAATGGAACGCTGCTACCAAGGCGGTCCAACTCGGCGCCCGGCTGGCCTCGATTTCAGACCCAATTGCGACGGCCCTTGCAACTGCGGCGCCGACAACGACACCGGGTGCGCCAGTCGTTGCCGCGGCATATGGCCCCTTCGTCTGCAGATATACTGCTGGCACAGGAGCTTGCACCAACGGCGGCACATTCAATGCCGCCAACTTCAGCCGTATCTTCCGCGGGGACACGGCAAACACCAACGATGATGCCTGTCCCCCACTCGCAGCAAATCAACGGCCCGGGATGTGCCATTTCTTTCCGCGCTTGCGCCGCGATAACGTGGTGGTCACCTACAGCGCCACTGGCTTGAGCTATCAGACCCGGCTGGGCGGACCGGTGCCAACAATCACCGTAAGTCTTCAAAACGTGACCTTTCAGTTCTTCTTTCTGCAAGGGCTGATGGGCTTCGCGAACCTCACCATGCCCTCCATGCTAAGCACGGTTACGGGCGAAGACCTGAAGAGCACATCACCATGAACGCCATCAACACGAAGGTTCTCCCAACCAAACGAAAGCAGGTCGCCCTGTTCTCGTCTGATTCGCAGTTCAAGCAAGACGTGGCGACGCGGCTCGATGCGCTGGCGATTTATGACGTCCGGATTTCCGAAACGGATGATTTTCTCAAAGGCCCGACCCCCGACACGCGGCCGGGCATCGTAATCCTCGACCTTGCCAATGGCGAGCTGCTTGGCAAGCCTGGCATTGTCGAAGGGCGCGCCCTGTGGGCGGCCGTGCCGCTGATTGCGGTTTCCGACGATCTGACCTCTGAACAGACGCGCATCCTGGTGCGAATGAACGCCTCGGACTGGCTGCACAAACCACTTGATGCCAAGGAGCTTCTGAACGCGGTCACCTTCCACGACACCGGCAACCAGGGCACCAAGAGCCGCATCATCACCTTTATCGGCGCTAGCGGCGGCGCCGGCGCTACGACGCTCGCTTTGTCAGCGGCGGAGTTCCTGGCCTCGAAATCCACCGAACGTGCAGCTTCGACCTGCCTCGTCGACCTCGATTTCCAAAGCGCCAATTGTGGCGCCTATCTCAACCTCTTCAACCAGTTCGACCTTGCCGGCATCATCGGCCAGCCGGAACGGCTCGATGTCGAACTGATGGATGTCATCAAGCTCTCGCGCCCGTCCGGCCTGACGCTGTACGCCTTCGAAAGGCCGCAACTGCCATTCGAGCCGCAGGGCGCAGATTTCGTGTTCCGGCTGCTGGACCTCGTCGCCTATCGCTTCGATGACATCGTCATCGACCTGCCCAACATCGAAACTCCCTGGCAGAATCCTGTGCTTTCCACGAGCGACGCGATCTTCATCGTGTTCGAGCTCAACGTCGCCTCGCTGCGGCAGGGCAAGCGGCTCTACAAGAAGATCCGCGATTTGCGCGGCAATTCGGTGAACATCACGCTGGTCGCCAACAAGCACAAGAGCAAATGGTTCGGCAATCACTTTTCGCGCGGCGAACTCGAAAAGATATTCAAGGCACCGCACATCAAATCGGTTGCCTTGGACAATACGCTGCTGACCGATGCGCTGAACCGAGCCATCATGCCTTCCGAAGTGGACGGGCGGGCACGCTTCAACAAGGATCTGAAGCGGATGTTCAAAGAGCGGCTCGATGACACTGCCCGGTAGATATCGCTTCGTTCCAACGCTTGCGGGCGCCTGCATCATAGGCCTGGCATTGGCGGCATCGTCCTGGGACTGCGCCCATGCCCGATCCGGGCTATCGGACCAGCCGCCGCTGCCAGCCATGGGCCCCAGCCTGCGCAAGTTTGTTTTTTTCCAAACCGCGGAACAGCCGGGCACGATCATTATCCGCAAGCAGGAGAAGGCGCTCTATCTTGTGACCCGAGAGGGTGAGGCGCTGCGCTATCAAATCAGCGTCGGGCGTGACGGATTTGGCTGGACCGGCACCGTGGAAGTGGGGGCGAAAACCGAATGGCCGGAATGGCGACCACCGAGAGAAATGCGCGCGCGCCAGCCGGAGCTGCCGAAGATGGTGCCGGCCGGTCCCTACAATCCGCTCGGCGCACGGGCTCTCTACTTATCCCGAGACGGGCACGACACGCTTTATCGCATACACGGCACCAACGACCCTTCAGGCGTTGGCTTCGACGGCACATCGGGATGCTTTCGTCTTACCAACACCGATGTGATCGATCTTTTCAGGCGCGTCTCGGTCGGTGCAAAGGTGGTGGTCCAATGACGATGATTAGCGACCCGGACATGCCGGCGATCGACATTGGGCCGGCGACCCAAGCTATAGAGCAAGTTGTCGCTGGGAAACCGAGCAATGCCAGGATGATCGGGGTTGTTGCTGCAGGCACCTTGCTGATCACAGCCGCAAATTTAATAGCCGCGGTCTATCTCTTCCGCGGCATCAACGATCTGCGCTCTGTCGAAGGGAGGCTGGAACAGCTCGGATCGTTCGAGCAACGGATTGCGGCCCGGCTCGACATGGTCAATAACGGCTTTCAAAGCCGGTTCGAAAAACTGGACAATCAACTGCAGGGTAGCTTCAGCCAGATCAACGGCAGCATTGCTCGGATAGAACAGAACTTGCCGCTGGTCAACGACGACGTTTCTACCGTGGCGGAGCCTTTTGTTGAGACGACCAGCGCCACGGCGGAGCCGGTCAGCGATCTCGATAGTGAAGAAGCGACCGAACGCAGTATCGTCGAAGCACCACGCCCGCCCAAAAGGAGGATCGCAGCAGCGGTGCCCCCTGCCCCAAGCTCCTCCTACCGGCGCATAGAGCAGCCTGACGGCAAGGTCTATTACCGCAAGATCGATTAGAAGCGGGGTAAGGGGGCGTGGAGAATGCTTGCCAGAGAAGATCGTCCGCCGCTTTGCGCGTCGGCGTCCATATTCGTTCTGGGAGCGCTTTTCGTCGTTTTTGTCGGGTGGACGTCGGTGCCTTCGTCCAGCCTGGTGCTCGTGGCTGACATCGTGCCAACCCACGAAACCTTGCTGATCGAAGTGTGGGTCTCGCTACGCGATGTCGTCTATTCGTCCCGCGAGGCGCTGATAAAGGTCACCGCTTACGACTTCTCGATCTTCGGCGGCATCGAAGGCAAGGTCTCTAGCATGATCGCCGACAGTTTGGTCGATCAGAAAAACGGGGGAGCCTTTTACCAAGTTCGTGTCGCGGCGGACAAATCGACGCTCGCGAGGGATGACGAGACTTATTCAACCATCCCGGGCATAATGTGCTCAGTAGACATCAAGACGCAAGGCGATTCTGAGTTACCTTTTAAAGCCGATCAACAAGGCGCGTCAGGAGACCATGAGTGAGCGCTAGCGCCACCTCTCCTCCCATCAATCGTGATCGGCTGCTTCTAACGATCACAAAAGAGGATTTCGGGCTGGAATTCCGGGTCGTCGCGCGTGGCGGCATACGCCGCGGCATTCGTCTGGAAAAGGCTTTCTGGATATCTCTGAAGCAGATGGCTGAAAGTAGGAAATGCACAATCGGCATGCTGATCGAGGAGATCGCCGACAGCCCGACCAAGACTGGTAACCTGACATCGGCGATTCGGGTGGCTTGCATACACGGGCTGGCGGATGAAAACATGGCCCTGCGGAAGCTTGCATCGATCAGGACGATCAATGCCATATTGCTTGCCTGCCCCTCGCCCGCTTTTGCCTTGGCGTCATCGAAGAAGATCCTGACTTTCAATGCTTCGTTCCAGCAATTCGTCAAGCGTCAGTTGCCGATCGGACCAAACAATGATGCACGACTAGATCTCAAGCTGGCGCTGGATCTCCCTGTCGCCGACATTTTTGCCCAACTCGACGCCAACGGCGAAGTACCGATCGCCAGCGGCTTTGTAATCGGGGCCGGCGAACGCCGGTACCGAGGTCAATTGAATGTAGTACGGGCGCCCGTACCCGAACCGGAATTGCTGATGGCGTTCGTCAACAGCTAGAACTGCGGCCTCCAGTGAGCGAGGCTCAATCCGGGCTGAAGATCCTTCGTGTCATTTAGCGCGAATAGGAACTGTCTGCGAGACTTCGATTAGGCCCGACCGCTATTGCCAGCCGACGGCCCGCGCCGTTTGGCGGGAGCGGCACCATCACCAATCAACCGGATTCATTACAATGAAGGGCGACAACCTCGAAGAGAGAGGGCAAGACGACGTATTGGCGCCAGAGAAGGCTTGGCGAGCAGAAAAACGGGATTGGATCCGAACTGGGCTGATCGTCGCGCAAATCCGCGCGGAAAAGCTGCGGCAAGCTCCAAGAAGAAATTTCGCAGGATCGAACACATGTGTTGGCTGGAAAATAGAAAGCTTATCCGCTCCGCGAAAATCATTGCCGAGGCTGAGCATGCCGAACGTAGCGAAAAGACAGCAAGATTGAGATCGCTTCGGATGGCAGCTCAGAGTGACCTGAAGGCTCCGTTCCTTGAGGAACTCGATTGCTCTCTAGTTGTTGCCGCACTGACTCAAGGCGAATTATCGGCTAAACTTCCTGACGGATCGCATTGGCGGGGCCGAGCAAGGGCAACAGGCAAAAACCAGTATTCCTCCGCGCCCGCCAATTCGAATTAGCGAGTGTTGCCTCGTCCGATGACTCAGAAGGCGATCTTGACACCCGGCCTGCCACTGACAGTGGAACTGTCTTGAGACCACTTGCCGCAATTTCACTGCTGAGCGTGGTCGATTGAGCGTTGAACCCAGACGACATTGCGACGAGAAGTCTGCGTCTTCAAACTCACTCTCTCTGCTGTCAACGCTTGCCGTGTTGGAATAGCCGAAGCGCTCCTGGATTTCCGCTCGCGCAAATGGGCTGATCACCTGATCACCTGATCACCATACCGTCGCCGAAGAAAATCGGCGTAAATCCAGGTGGCTCTTTCGATACGAGACCTGAGCCCGTCAACAGCGCAGCCTTGGCAAGTTATTGGCTACCCTGCAGACGGACCATTGGGTCCCATTTCCATCAAGATGCCGCAGCTTTGATGTTCGCCGCACCTTGGGTTCGCACGCATACAAGTTCGGTCTCTATGCTGTTCTCGATTGGCTGCGGCGAAGCTTTGCGCGCGATGCTCCGTTACAGGAAACGGCTTGAACGCTCCCGCGCGGCTTGGGGCCGGCTCGCTTGGGCTGTTCTGTCTGGCGACAGCGGCTGTTTCACGCGAATTTTGCAAAAAAATGAACTGGTGCATTTGAAAAAGGAGCTCGTGCTGTAGGCACCGCAGCTATATCCCTCGATTGGGTGATTAGCCGCTGGCGGTCTCCCGACTGGAACCCCGAACACTTTGCGAATTGTTGGCGGATCCGACAGGACTCTGAGGCATAGCTAAGATCGCTTTAGCTCGCGCCCGAGCATGTTCCCGTCTTCGATCATCTGCGCGGTCATCCCGCATCTTCTATGGCATGGGCTTCAACGAAACCGGCATTGCACAGACGCCCATCGGCGGCCGCGTGCTCGCCAGTCTGGTGCTCAGCGCAAGGACCGGCGGAGCGCCAGCGGTCTTGTCGGCATCGACCGGCGGCTGGCATTGCCTCCAGAGCCGTTCCGCTATCTCGGCGCCAGACTTGTACGCGGCGCAATCCGGCGCAAGAGCGACATCGAGATCCGCAATCGGAACCCGGATGTTCTCACCCGTTTTCTTGCGCAGCTTACGCCGAGGCATCGCAAGCAGTAGTAGTCGTGCCCAGCAGTCCGCCTGGGCTGTCATTCAGCCGAGCCGATCCCGATGGCCGATGTTGTTGTAGGCAAGCGAAGAGACATACGACACGTCAATATCCGTGCATGGCCTCAACCTCGGCATAGACGCGCTGCAATTCAGCTCCAGCCAGACCGTCGCGGCCGGAGATCAGACGGCCTCGCGGTTGCGGTGAACCGCAATTGAATTACGCTCCACCAAGCGGGCCGCCAGCACACGGTGCTCGAAAGGCAAACTGGCCTGCGCTAACCTCTTCAAGAGAAGCTCCGCCGCCGCCGCCCCGATCAAATGCGCTGGCTGGGCGATGGCTGTGATACCCTGGGCCACGAATTGCATCCAATCGAGATCGTCGAAGCAAAGCAGCGAAACGTCTCCTGGAATCGCAAGTCTTAGTGCGGAAGTCGCCTCCAGAACGCCTGTCGACATCACACCATCGGCGGTAAATAGAGCGGACGGCGTATTGCGCATTGTCAGCAGATCGAGCGCCTCCTTGCGAGCTGCCTCGCTAGAATAGACCGCTACGCGGCGGATCAACCGTGGATCCGGCTCGATACCTGCGGCACGATGGGCTTCGAGATAACCCAACAATCGTTGCCAGCTTGGATGATGGTAGCGAACATCGAAGCTGGAGAGATCAACGTTCGCCACAAAGGAGCCAACATCATCGCGGTGGCCCGGCCCGAGTTCCGCCAGTATTCCGATGCGGCTGTGTCCGGCGGCGATCATGGCCGCGATGCTGTTACGCGTTACAGAAACGTTGTCGACCACGACTGAATCGGTTTCCAGGCCCGCCACTATACGGTCGAACTGCACGACGGGGCAGCGGGCCGCGACTGCTTCACGAAGATGATCCGGCTCGTCCACGAAGGTCGATGAGACGATCAGCCCATCGACCTGCTTTTCCAGCAGCAACTGCACCGCCTCTCGCTCGAGTTCGGCATTTTCGTCACTATTCGTGACGATTACCCCGAAGCCGCCACGGCGCGCGACATCCCCTATTCCGCGCAGCACGCTGGCGTAGAATGGGCTTTCGATGTCGCCAACCACAACTCCGATAGTCTGCGTCTTACCGGTGATCAGGCCTTTGGCCAGGCGATTGGGGCGATAGCCCAGCGCAGCTGCGGCGGCGCGCACCTTCTCCTGAACCTCGGAGCTGCTGTAGCCGTAGCCACCAAGGACACGCCCGGCGGTGGCGGAGCTCACCCCGGCCCGGCGAGCGACCTCTATGATAGTTGCGTTTTTCGACGATCTTTGAGTCACTCGGCAAACCCCGCCGTCACGCGCGCGCATGACGGCGACCTAGCGGCAGTTAAGCCAGCCCCGCAAGGCCGAACACCGCAACAGCCGCCGTTACGCACACCATTGCAATCACAGCACCTCTGACAAAAAGCGCCGAAGACGTGGACTCTGCGGATTGTCGAAAAGGTCCTCCGGTCGTCCTGCCTCGACAATCCGCCCCTCGTCCATGAATACGACCTGGTTCGCGACCTTGCGAGCGAAGTTCATCTCGTGTGTAACGACGACCATCGTCATCCCGCCCCGTCCGAGGTCGGCCATCAAGTTCAGGACACCTTTGACCAATTCCGGATCGAGCGCACTGGTGACTTCGTCGAACAGCATGATTTCGGGTTCGAGGGCCAGGGCGCGCGCGATGGCCACCCGCTGCTGTTGCCCGCCCGAGAGATTGGCCGGCCGATGGTCTTTGCGCTCCAGCAGTCCGACTTCATGCAGCCTCGCTAAGGCCGCCCCCTCAGCCTCCTCGCGCGACATGCGCTTAACTTTGCGCAGCGCCAGGGCGATGTTGGCGAGCGCGCTGCGGTCTGGAAACAGATTGAACTGCTGGAAAACCATGCCGACGCGCCGCCGGAGTTGGTCAGGGGTCTGTTTGTAGATGCTTTCGCCATCGAGCAGAATGTCGCCGGCTCGACACTCTACGAGGCGGTTGAGGCAACGCAGCAAGGTCGACTTGCCCGAGCCGGACGGACCGACGAGGCAGGTGACGGTCCCGGGCTCGACTTTCAGACTGACGTCATGAAGCACCTGGACGGCGCCGTAGGCCATGTCGATGTTCTTGACCTCGATGCCGCCGCCCTTGAAGCGGGTGGGCGCCACTGCGGGCAATTTCGCTGCGCCCGGCACGACCGCCTCGGCAAGCTCGGCGACTTCCTTGAGGCCGCTCTGCACAGCGGTGATACGTTTGCCGACGCGCATCCGCGCGTCGATGTAATTGACGAGGTGGGTCAGCGGCACCGTGATCACGAGATAGAACACGCCGGCCAGCAACAGCGGCGACAGATTGCCGGTCAGCACGGCCTGATCCTGGCCAACGCGGAACAGTTCGCGTTCGGAGGCGAGCAGACCAAGGAAATAGACCAGGCTGGAGTCTTTGACGTTGCCAATGAACTGGTTGACCAGTGCAGGCAGGACGCGGCGGATGCCTTGAGGGATCACCACCAGGCGCATGCCTTGGCCATACGTCATACCGAGAGTGCGGGTGGCGTCGATCTGACCACGCTCGACGCTCTGGATGCCGGCGCGGAAAATCTCTCCGATATAGGCGCCGGCGATCAGGCTGAGCGCCAGAATGCCCAGCGGATAAGGCGATGGACCGAACAGATCTCGGCCCAACCGCGCGAAGCCTTGGCCAATGATCAGGATCGTGACAATAGCAGGAAGCCCGCGGAAGATATCGGTGTAGACCCGCGCAAGGAGTTTCAGCGGCCGGTTCTCCGAAATCCCCATGACTGCGAGGACGATACCGATCAGCGTCCCGAAAAACGTCGAGGCAAGGGCCAGGATCAAAGTGTTCTTGAGGCCGACCATCACCATGTTTGGCAGAACTTCTGCCATCGCCTGGAAATCAAGGAAGCTGCGGGCGAAGGTATCGAACCAGCTCATATCAAGTCCATCTATAACTCGGCCGGGCACCGTTGCTCACGGGCCCGGCCGGAAACGAAAATGAATACGCGCGAATTTACTTCTTGGGCAGATATTGATCGGGCATCGGAGTGCCCGGGAACCACTTCTCATGCAGCCGTTTCCAGGTGCCATCGTCCATGGCCTCGCGCAGCGCCTTGTTGAGCGCCTCGCGGAAGGCATCGTTGCCTTTCTTGACCACGAACCCGGCCGGCGCATCGAAGGACGGCACGTTCATTGTTATCTTCAGGTTCTTATAGCGCTCCACATACTGCTTGGCCGACTCATAATCAGTGAAGTGGCCATCGATCGTCCCGTTATTCAGCGCCGCCACCGCAGTGTTGTTGTCGGGGAATTTGACAATGTCGCCCTTCAGATTCTTCTCGGCATAGATTTCCTGCAGCGTTCCCTGGATCACGCCGATGCGCTTTCCGGCGGTGCTCTCATTGCTCGTCAGTGCCGGATCAGCCGAAATGATCGACAGGTAGCCGGCGAGATAGCCGTCGCCAAAATCCACGGTCTTCTTGCGCTCCGCGGTCGTGCCAATGGCGGCGACAGCGACGTCGAAGCGGCCGTTGGCCACGGATGGCAGCAGCGCCGAGAATTCCTGCCCGGTGAAAACGACCTGCTCTTCCTTGAACCCGAGCCGGCGCGCTACGTCGCGGAAGAGTTCAGCGTCGAAGCCCGTGAAATTACCGTTGGCGTCGGTGAAGACGTAGGGTTTCGCATCGCCCATGGTTCCGACGCTGATCACCGTCGGGTCGATGAGGTTGTAGGGGTTGTCGGCCGCGTTTGCCTGCGTTGACGAGGCCAACGTGCCAAGTCCTGTCAACAGCGCGATCGTCAGCGCCAGACCGGATTTCACCAGTTGGCGCCTGCTCGAATTCGTTTGCATGTCTTCTCCTCTTACGATTGGCCAAACCGGCCTGTGATCCCACTCGACGTCTCATCCATCAAAACGCTCTTAGGCGGCGCTCAGTATGAATGAGAACGTTATCATTTCATTTAGCATTGTCCATTTGTCGCGTCAATTGTTCCGGAGAATTTCGCGCCTAGACGGTTTTTCCGTCTTGCACGTGCAGAGTTCCGCGGAGGATCTCCGGCGTCATCTTCCCTATGTCGATTGCTGTCGCATGGCCAATCGCCCCGTAGTATCGGCAGGTAGCGGCCGCTGCCTCCGCGGCATGACCGAGGATGCCCTGAGGCGCCTCTTCCCTGAGCAGGCCGAATAGCGTTCTGGCGATGAAGGTGTCGCCCGCGCCCAAGGTGTCGACGGGTTCGACCAGCCGCGCCGGGGTGCTGTAGGAGACGGTGTCGCTGTGAAGCACCGCGCCAGCTCGACCTCGAGTCACCAGAACCCATTTTGAACCACATGCAAGCAGTTCGGATACGATTGCAGCCAATTTATCGTCGTTGAGACCGTCGCCCGAGACGGAGGCCAGATAGCAATAGCGCCCAATCTCGCGCCGGTGTCCCGGCTCCCGCCGTGTAGAAAAATCGTAAGATAACAGGGATTTGCTCGATACCGCGGCAACCCACGGGTCTAACCCGCTGGATTGGCCGATGTGGACGGCCTGAAAGCCCGAGAGAAAATCCAGATCTTTTTGCGTCGGCGTAAACACCGAAACTCCGAGATCGAAGTCCAGGAAAATCCGATCGGCGTTGCGGTGACCTATGAGGCAGTAAGCGGTAGGCCCCTTGAGGCGCCGTAATCGGCTAACGTCCACGCGCTCCGACGTCAATGCAGTGCGGATCAGGTCCCCTGCCCGGTCTTTGCCGATCGCTCCGACATAGGCCGATCGTCCGCCGAAGCGGCTGACATAGACCGAGACATTGAGGCAATTTCCGCCAGGATACATCTCGTCGCGAGCAAGATAACAATCGACCACATTATCGCCTATCGCGGCAATCTTGACCATTGCAGGACTTTCGGTTTAAAGGATGTGATAACGTTCGCACAATGGCTGCCACCTGTCAATTGTGCGCCGGCCCCTAGTTCTGCCAGCCAGACGAGAAAGCCCATGATTTCCGCCCTGCCCGCCGACGTGGAACGCGCCCTGACCGCTACGGCGGGCAAGCGATTTTCGCACCTATTCCTCGTGGCGTGCGGCGGCTCGCTCTCGATCATGATGGCAGGCAAATACTTCGTCGACCGTCACAGCGGCACATTCGCCTGCGACATCTACAACGCGGATGAGTTCGTCTGCCGAGATCCGCGACGGTTGGGACCTGACACGCTCGTTGTCCTTTGCTCGCAGACAGGAACCACCACGGAGACCGTGCGGGCGGCCAATCACGCAAAACACCGAGGCGCAACGACAATCGGTATGACGCTCGACCAAACATCGCCCCTCGCGCGGGCGGTCGACCACCCGGTAGCCTACCAGGCATCCTACACGACGGGCAAAGCAATCGATGCGGCCTACAGCAATTACGGCGTGCTCTATATGTTGCTCGCTGGCCTGATCGATGCTCGGGAGGATGCCAAGCTAACCGCCGACCTGCTGATGAGCCTGAGCCATCTTCAGCCGGCCATCGAACGTGCGCACCGGATCTATGCCGACCGGTTTCGGGCCTTTGCACCCCGTTTCGCGCCGCGCAAGGGGATCTACACACTTGCCAGCGGTGCCAGCTATGGCGCGGCCTATTCCTACGCCATCTGCGTGTTGATGGAGATGCAATGGTACGACTCGCAGGCCATACACGCCAACGAGTTTTTCCATGGCCCCTTTGAGGTGGTGGACAAGGATGCCGGCTTCGTCGTGATGTTGGGCTTGGACGAAACGAGGCGCCTCACGGAACGCGCCCGCGACTTCCTTGTCAAGTACGGCAGCCGGGAAAACACCCTGGTGCTCGATGGAGCGGAACTCGACCTCAGCGGTATGTCCAATCGCATCAAACCCTATCTCGTGCCCTTGGTCTTCTTCGACACTCTGTGGCGTTTTGCCTACGAGCTGGCCGGTCTGCGCGGCCGGCCGATGCTCGAGGGCCGGCGCTACATGAAGAAGCTAACGGACTACTAGTTCCGCCGCGCTCTGCAGCGATCTAACAACTCCAGCCCGTCTTCTGCGAAGAAGGATTTCTCTATGACTGCATTCCCAAAGCCGCGCCATGTCGTTGTTATCGGCGCGGGCATCTTCGGCATCTCTTCCGCGTTGCACCTCGCTCGTCTTGGCGTTGATGTAACCATTGTCAACGACGGCGCGCCCGCCAATGGCGCATCCAGCCGTTCACTTTCCTGGCTGAACTCAGCACGACGTGCGGACACTGCCTACCACCGCCTGAGGCTTGCAGGCATCGACCGTTATCGGACCCTGGCCGCCACAAGGCCGGAAACGGCGGCCTGGCTTCGCTTTGACGGCGGCCTCACCTGGGATGCGGATGACGAGGCGAACCAGATCGCGTCCATCTGCCAGCTGGAGCAGGATATCGGGTATGACGCGCTTCTGCTCGGCCCTGCCGAAGTCGGCGCAGTGGCGCCCGGCGTCAACGCCAGCGCCATCACCCCGCAGGGTGCCATCTTCAATCCTGGCGAAGGATGGGTTGACCTGCCCTGCCTGATCGATCTGCTGCTCAATGAGTTCCGCTCCCGCGGCGGCAAACTCGTGCAGAACGCTGGACGCGTGCGGATAGATGCCACAGATGGTCGCGCGCGTGGCGTCGTCACTGCCGACGGTATGCCGTTAAAGGCGGATGCGGTGGTCCTTGCCGTTGGGCCAGCGACGCCCGCCATGCTCGCGACGGTCGGAGTTCATGTCCCCGACGCCACCCCGATTTCACTTCTCTTGAAAACCAAGCCGATCAAGACCGAGCTCCGTGCCGTGCTGAATACGCCCCGCGTGGCGGTGCGCCCGACGCCGGATGGCGCACTTGTTTTGGATTCGGCGTGGTCGGAGGAAGAAGTCATGGTCAACTCCGACGGAACCTACACCGTGCACGACAAGACCGTCAAAGGACTGCTCGAGGAGGCTAGTGCGGTGCTCGAGGGCAATCCGCGGCTCCAACTCGCTACCTATGCAGTTGGCCCGAAGCCGATCCCCGGCGATGGCGAGCCAGTGCTTGGCTCCGTCGAGACCGTTGCCGGGCTTCACGTCGCCTTTAGCCACAGCGGCGCCACGCTTGGATTGATCGTCGGCGAATTGCTTGCCAAAGAAATCGCCTCAGGCAATCCGCATCCCATGCTTGCAACGTTCCGCCCTAATCGTTTCAACTGAAAGGGCAATTGGGCAAGGCCGAACCGTCCAGATGGGCCGCGGGCCTGGGGAATCTTGCCCTTACCGAGAGAGGGGTGACAGGATCGCGTGATCAGGTCGTCGTCTTATGGTCAGATGGCCACTCGCGATCCATTGGAGTGCGCTGACCGCGACAAGTTGCAAGCCTCCGCATCTTCGAAAACCAGATAACCGCGCACGATCAGAAGCCCCGTTCCACCAGAACGAACAACTTCACCTTGTTGAGAGACGCCCGCCTTGCGGTCTGCGAGGGGTCGGCAATGTCCAGGCCTAGTGACTTGACCAAGCATTGACCAAGCGTCAGCATTGCGCCTATTGTTGTGTACAGCGATTGTCGGGCAATCCACACTCAGCTCAACGGCAATGAACACGGCTCGCCGCGAGGGGCCCCGACGTGTACAAGGACAGAAAATGCCCATCACGGTGAAAGTTGGCGAGGCCAAGACGCATCTCTCGGAACTGCTTTCAAGAGTCGAAGCAGGCGAGGAGGTGATTATTTCGCGCGGCAACGATCCCATCGCTAAACTGTCGCGGATTCAACGGCGCAACGATGTCGAAGCCGTGATCGAAGAGATCAGCGCTGCCCGGGCCCGCGCCAAGCCCGTGACGCAGGACGAAATTCGGGCCTGGCGCGATGAAGGGCGCCGCGCTTGATGGCGATCATCGTGTGATGCCTTTCGTTGTCGACCTTTCCATGGCGGCTGCCTGGATTCTTCCTGATGAAGACAGCGAGGCGGCGGCCGCCCTGATGCGACGATTGCCGGGAACAAGGGCGCCTGTCCCTTCTCTGTTCTGGCACGAGGCGCGGAACGTCGTACTGATTGCCGAGCGGTGTGGCCGCATCGCGGCGGGCGAAGCTGCCACCACCATGGCACGGCTGCGCCGATTGCCGCTAGAGGACGCGGGCGGCGGGTCGGACGGCGCGGTGCTGAGCCTAGCGGCTTCGCACGGGCTCAGCGTCTATGACGCCGCCTATCTTGCGCTGGCAATCGAAACCGAGTTGCCCCTGGCCACCCTCGATCGTAAGCTCGCATTTGCCGCGCGCGGCCAGGGAGTCCGAATTCTGGGGCCGCTCGCGAATGGCAACTGACCTCTTCGCTCGACCACCTGCCAATGTTGTTCGACGTGCCAAAGTCTCTCGTTTCCGTGCTGCCCTTGGATCGCCGCAACTTTCTGGCCGAACTTTGACCGACGACGCCCGCGCCCTGGGAACCTGCCCCATCTGGCTAGGAAGGCATTTTGTGCCCAGAGGCGCTTGACCGCCGGTCGGCCCGGAAAACCGGTTAAAATCCTATTTGCGGAAAGAAACGGGCACAAGCGACCTTGGCAGTTCGATAACGCGCCGATATGCGGGCCAAGGGTGGCTGCAATGCTGGGGGGCCAGATGCTGCTGGCATGCCGCCTCATCACTTCGACGAGGCCGGCGTGGTAAAGCCGACCCATTGGACCATCGGCGACAAAGCAGTCGCGTGGCAGACACAAGCCGCGTCGGGACGATCCACACGTATCCAACTGTCGGCGAGCGCAGCATCGAAACGGCCGGCGCCGAAAAGCGGCCGGAACAGAAAGAAGCGCGAGCCGGCCAACGACGCTGAGGCGACCTTGGATCGTGGCCGCGGTGTAGAATCCGAGCCGGGCTTTCTGGAGCCCAAGAACAACCGCTTTCGATGAGAGGCGGCATATCGAGACAATCGGGCCTTCGAGCAACGGTCGCGCGTTTGCGCCTGAGCGCAACAGCCTGATGGTGCTGCGCGGCTACGCCTATCTCAACTGCGGGAACAGACACAAAGACCCCGGTGGTCTACCTTGTGGGAATCAGGTGGAGTGCAGACTTCCCGCCCTTCACGGCCGCCGCCGACAGCTTGCGGTCAAAGCTTGCAAGCTGGCCGCCACGCGCCTTGGCGAGCGCGAGAAGATAGGTGTCGGTGACCTGTGCCGAGGTCAGGATTTTCGCTGCATCTATGTTGCCAGAGCCAACCAGGCTCACATCGTCGGGCCAGAAGCTGTGCCCGTGCAGAGTCCGCAACTTGCTAACGATTTGCGCAACGACGGCGGGCGAGCCGGGACAATTGGGATATCTTTGGTTGCCGACGATGCGCAGGACGCCGTTTTCGGTGATGGGACACGTAGCCCATGCGGCGTTACCGGTCACTTCGAACCAGCCATGCGCGTCGTCATGGGCGACGTGGCCAGGATCGATCAGCGCGACCAGCACATTGACGTCGAGCAGGAACGTCAAGGCAGTTCGTCTCGCAAGGCGTTGACCGTCTCAAGCGTGACAGGAGGTGCGTCCGGCCGAGGCGACAGAAGAGGAATCCCGTTACGCTCGCCGCCGGCTTGAGGCCGGCGCAGCGAGCGCCGTGCGAGATCGGTGATGACCTCGCCGAGGCTGCGATCCTGCTGCTGGGCGATGGCCTTGGCCGCGACCAGGACATCGTCATCGATCGCAAGTGTGGTTCTCATATCGCCCTCCTTGGTGCGCATCAAACATCACGCATCATATAGAATAGCGACGTCGGATACTCAAGCTGTGCGACTTCCGACAGCGGTGCGACTTCGTAGCGTCGTAAGCAGATGAGTTGTCCGGATTCCCTCATACTTTGACTCCCGACAAAGTTGCGCAGGGCCGAAAGGACCGTTATGGCCGCGCTACCTAAGGGACGTGCCTTCCGGAAGCTTATCAGCTCGGGAGACTATCGGCAGAAGCTACGGAGGCTGCAGCAAGGACCGACGCACCCCCTTTGAGATGCGTCGGAGCAAAGGTCTACGCGTGGCGGATTTCGGTTCCCAGCACCTTCAGGCATTCGCGGATGAACGCAGCAAGCGCCGTCCAACCTTTTGCCGAAACCATCGTCCCGTCCACATATGCCTCCGTTGGAGACAGGTCGATATAGGTGCCGCCCGCAAGCGTCACCTCCGGCTCGCATGCCGCCAGTGCGCCGACCTTCTTGCCACGCACGACGCCATCTACCGCGATCAGGATCTGCACGCCGTGGCAGATCGTGAAAATCGGCTTCCTGCTTTCGTGGAAGTGGCGCACCATCGCCTGCACGCGCTTGTCCGTGCGGATGTATTCGGGCCCACGACCGCCAGCGCAGTAAACAGCGTGGTATTGCTCCAGCTGCTTCTCGGCGTCGGAGAAGGTCTTGTTGATCAGTGCATAGTGGCCGAGCTTTTCGGTGTAGGTCTGATCGCCCTCGAAATCGTGCAGCGATGTTTTGATCAGGTCTCCGGCGCTTTTGTCTGGGCACACGACGTGAACGGTGTGGCCCACCGCTTCCATAGCCTGCTGGTAGACGAAGATTTCGTATTCCTCGGTGAATTCACCGGTCAGCATCAGGATCTTTTTGCCTGGCATGGTACTTCCTTTCCTGTGACAACGGGGCCGGGCGAGACCTGTACTCGCCCGGTAAGCTTGAGTTTCTAGAAGGCTGAATCGGGGAAGTAGTCTTCGTTGGCACTGGCCTGCGCGATGATCGTCGATGGCGGGTACGGGAACATCGGGACAGTCTCAGTCGAACGCCAACAACAAACGGTCGCGGGAATGCTCGATATGGCGACGCATCGCCTGCTCGGCAGCAGCAGGATCGGCCGCAGCGAAAGCGGCCAGAATGGCCTCATGCTCGTCAAGCGCCTCCTCGGTGACGCGCGAATGGAACATCAGGCGAAATATGTGGAAGTGGGTATGCTGGTGAGCCAGTGTCTCGCGCACAAGTTCGTTGTTGGCGAATTCCATGACCTTGTCATGGAAGATGGCATCCTGGCGGGCGAAGTTGGAATACCGCAGGCGCTCGTCCTTGCCCTCATGGCGCGCCATGACGCCGGCCGATTTCTGAAGTTGTGCGAGCTTTACCTCATCCATGAGCACCGCTGCCTTGGCTGCACCATGAGGCTCTAGCAGCAGGCGAAGCTCGTAGAGTTCGTCGAACCGCCGTTTCGTGATCTGCGGCGCAGCGCGGTAACCGATCAGATGCGTCTTCAGCACCAGGCCTTCGCCCTCGAGCCGGCCGAGCGCCTCGCGGATCGGTGTGTGGGAGACGTTGAATTCCTTGACCAGGCTGTCGACCGTGATGCGCGAGCCCGGCGCAATCTTCAGCGACATGAGTTGCGCAAAGATCGCTTCGTAGACGTCCTCAACAAGGCTGCTGGAGCGTTGGATACGCCCGCCGCCGAGGTTCGTATCGCCTGCATTGAGTAAGTTAATGGCCTGCATGTTTTGCCTCTTGACACATTGAGTTGGTAACACGATGCTTCGGCCAATGCAATCCTATATCCTATACGATTTTATAGAGGATATCATTTGCCGCGGTTACGAGACGAGACAATGGCGCTAGCGGTGGCCCTGCGGGAGCAGCGTGCCGCGCCCGCAGCCTTTCCAGACATCATCATAGGATGCAGGTCATGAGCCTTTTCGCTGCCATAAGGCTGCCGCGCGAAATCCTCTTCGGGAAGGGTCAACGCCACGTCATTCCGGTTGTCGCGGCCAGGCTCGGGCGTCGCGCGCTCGTCTGCACCGATGAACGTTTTGCCGCAACGGGTTCGTTCGCAGAGATTGTCGCGGCGCTGCGAGCCGCCGCGATAGATGTGCTGGTGCATGACCGAGTACTACCCGACGTTCCCCGAGACACGGTTGCCGTCTGCGTCGAGGAGGCGCGGAAGTTCGTGCCCGACATGGTGATCGGCATTGGCGGCGGCAGTTGTCTCGACATGGCCAAATGCGCCGCGTTGCTCATCAGCCACGGCGGTCAGCTCCAGGATTACTACGGCGAGTTCAAGGTGCCCGGTCCAACGCTGCCGTTGATCGCGGTGCCGACGACAGCCGGAACCGGCTCTGAAGTGACCCCGGTTGCCGTGATCTCGGATCCGGATCGCACACTGAAGGTCGGCATCTCCAGCCCTTATCTGATCGCGGCCGCAGCCATATGCGACCCTGAACTGACGATGACATGCCCGCCGGGATTGACGGCGATCGCAGGCGCCGATGCGCTGACGCATGCAATCGAGGCCTTCACCGCCGCCAGGCGCGGAACCGATCCCGGCCTTCCGCAGAAACATGTCTTTATCGGCAAAACCGCCTTGACCGATCATTTCGCCCTGCTGGCGATCAAGCTGCTTGGCCGAAGCCTTGAAACGGCATACCGCCGGCCCTCTGACGAGGACGCCCGGGCCGACGTGATGATGGGCGCACTTGCAGCCGGCTGCGCGTTCGGAACGGCCGGCACGGCGGCAGCGCACGCCGTACAATACCCGGTCGGCGCGATAACCCACACCGCTCACGGATTGGGTGTCGCCACCATGTTGCCGTATGTCATGAAGTACAACAGAACAGCCGCAGCGACCGAGATGGCCGAGATCGCCATCGCGCTCTGCCTCGATGGAAAAGGCCGGACGCAGGACGAGTTGGCCGACGCGACCATTGGCGAGGTCAGTCGCCTGTTTGGGGCAATCGGGATCACCCCCTCGTTGGCCGAGCTAGGGCTGCCCGCCGACAGGCTCGATTGGACGGCGGAACAAGCGATCGGTATCGAGCGCCTCATCAAGAACAACCCACGGCCATTCGATTTGAGGTCCATGCGACGCCTGGTCCAGGCCGCCTTTGATGGCGACCTCGCCAGCTGCGCGGTGTAAACAATCGGGAATATCGAGATGAACACGTTTTCACAGGTTCTGTCGGATGATCAGGGCGTCAGCGACTTCCACACAATTTCGCACGGGCTCTATATTGACGGCCAATGGCGGCAGTCCGCGGATGGCAAGGTAATTCCGGTTATCGATCCCTCGACGGAAGCCATCATCGCTGCCGTACCCGATGCGACCTTGGAGGACGCGGCCGCCGCCGTTGCCGCCGCTGCCAAGGCAGCCCATGGCTGGCGGACAACGTCGCCGCGAAAGCGCTCCGAGATCCTCCGACGCTGCTTTGAACTGATGACGGAACGATCGGAAGCGCTGGCTACTCTCATCGCATTGGAAAATGGCAAGGCCCTGCGGGATGCCAGAGGCGAGATCGCTTACGCCGCGGAGTTTTTCCGTTGGAATGCCGAGGAGGCTGTTCGCATTACCGGTGAATTCGGTACTGCGCCTTCCGGCACCAACCGCATCGTGGTCGACTACGAACCGATCGGCATCTGCGTCCTGATCACGCCCTGGAATTTTCCTGCCGCAATGGCTACGCGCAAGATCGCGCCGGCACTTGCCGCTGGATGCACGGTGATCCTGAAGCCGGCCAGTGAGACCCCGCTTACCGCCTACGCGCTGGCCGCGCTCTATCAGGACGCAGGCGTTCCACCGGGGGTGGTCAACGTCCTGACAACCTCCAGTCCCGGGTCTTTGACAGCCGCCATGCTGGCCGATCCGCGGGTGCGCAAACTCTCCTTCACCGGTTCGACGGGTGTGGGTCGCGCGCTGCTGGCAGAAGCTGCCAGGCATGTGGTTTCGTGTTCCATGGAGCTCGGAGGCAATGCCCCTTTTATCGTGTTCGACGACGCCGATCTCGAAGCGGCGCTCGATGGCGCAATGGTGGCCAAGATGCGCAACGCCGGCGAGGCCTGCACGGCCGCGAACCGCCTCTACGTGCAATCCGGCATCTACGAAGCCTTCTCGGATGGCCTCGAAAAGCGGATGTCGTCGCTCAAGGTCGGCCCCGGCACTGATCCGGACACGGAATGCGGGCCAATGATTACGAAAAAGGCGGTCGAGAAGATAGACCGCCTTGTCATCGACGCGGTCGCACGCGGCGCGCGGGTCTTGTGCGGCGGCTCAGTCCTGGCCGGACGTGGTTTCTTCTACCCTCCGACAGTGCTTCGCGACGTGCCAGGCGAGGCAAAGATGGCGCATGAGGAAATATTCGGGCCGGTGGCGCCAATCTCCAGCTTCGAAACCGAGGCCGAGGTCATCGCGCGCGCCAATGACACCGAATATGGGCTTGCTGCCTACATCTACACGCGCGATCTGGCGCGCGGGATGCGGGTGGCCTCCCGGATCGAGGCCGGGATGATTGCTCTCAACCGCGGGCTGATGTCCGATCCGGCAGCCCCCTTCGGCGGCGTCAAGCAGAGCGGGCTTGGCCGCGAGGGAGGGCAGCATCACGGCATTGCGGAATTCATGGAGGCGAAATACCTCGCCATCAGCATGTGAGCAGAAGAATGCAAGGCGATCCCTTTCGTATACGCGACCACGTCGCGGATTTTGACGAAATCGTGCAGGACTTCATTGATCGCAGCGAAGCCGCCCGCGCCACTATTGCGATGACCGCTGACGTGGCCTACGGACCGGATCCGACCGAAACCATGGACCTGTTCTTTCCCGCGGGCAAAAGAACGGCCCTGCCAGTGCACGTCTTTGTCCACGGCGGCTACTGGAGAATGTTCTCCAAGCGCGATTATTCATATATGGCGACGACGATTACCCAGGCTGGGGCTATTGCCGTCATCCTTGATTACGCTCTGATGCCCAAGGTCCGAATGGCGACGATCGTCGACCAGGTGCGCCGCGCCAAGCAGTGGGTCCTGGCCAACATCGCCGATCATGGTGGAAACCCGATGGCCCTGACTGTCAGTGGTCATTCGGCAGGAGCACATCTTGCAACGTTTCTGTTCGAGGGAGAGCATACCCCCTCGAATGTGAGGGCAGCCCTTCTGTTGAGCGGGCTCTATGATTTGAAGCCGCTCCAGGATTCCTTTCTCGCCAACGAGATTGGAATCACCGACGAGGAAGTCGCCATGTTCACACCTCTCGCTTATCGGCATGATCCTCAAACCAAGACGGCGGTTCTGGTCGGAGCCAACGAGACGCCACCCTTCCATCAGCAAGCCGATCGATTCAAAGCAAGCTTGCTGCGGCAGGGATCGTTGGTAACGTCGCATGTGCTCTCGAACCGCAACCACATGGACAGTGTCAGAGATCTTGGCGTGCCGGGGACTGAGGCTGCCGATTGCCTGGCAAAACTGATCGCCACGGACTGCTGACTACCCTGCCGAGATGCCGGTCAGCGCAGGTCGACGGCAAGCGGTCCGCACTCGCTCCAGATGAGTTTCGGGGCGAGATCGCGGAACCCTGCGCCACTGCGTCCAGCCGCTTGATATCCACGCCCTAAATGTCGATGCGCTGTCCGCTATCCGGATCGAACAGGTTGACGCTCGCTGGATCCACGGCAAGACATATTGGCTCTTTGCGCCGGCCGGCAAACCTCGGCGGCAGGCGCGCGATGATCGCGTGCTCGCCGACCTGCACCGTCACCATGGTTTCAGGCCCGGTGGGCTCTACCACATCGATCTCTCCCATGATCGAAGCTCGATTGCGCGGAACGGTCCTCAGCTCTTCAGGCCGTATGCCCAGCACCACCGGTCGCTCAGAGTCCACCTGCCGGTTCCGCGTCGGCAACACGATCGATACTCCGCTCGCTTGAAACCGGACACCCTCCGAATCCGGAACCAGTCGTCCGGCAAGGAAGTTCATTGCCGGAGATCCGATGAAACTTGCCACGAACATATTGGCGGGCCGTTCATAGATGGTGCGCGGGTCGTCCAATTGCTGGATGTAGCCGCCTTTCATGACGGCCACCTTGGTGCCCAGCGTCATCGCCTCGATCTGATCATGCGTGACATAGACGATGCTCGTGCCGAGACGCTCGTGCAGGCGCTTGATCTCCGTGCGCATTTCCACGCGAAGCTTGGCATCGAGATTGGACAACGGCTCGTCGAAGAGGAACAGCTCCGGGTCACGCACGATCGCGCGGCCCATCGCAACGCGTTGTCGCTGTCCGCCCGAAAGGTTGGCGGGGCGTCGGTCGAGCAGATGCGAGATTTGCAACATTCGCGCGGCATCTTCCACGGCGCGCTTGCGCTGGTCGGCGCCCACGCCACGCATTTCCAATCCGAAGCCGATATTCCTCGCGACCGACATGGTTGGATAAAGGGCGTAGGATTGGAACACCATCGCGATATTGCGGTCCTTGGGTGCAAGGTCGAGGACCGAGCGTCCCCCGATCAGGATGTCACCGCCGGAGGTGTCGTCGAGGCCGGCAATGATGTTGAGCAAGGTCGACTTGCCGCATCCGGATGGCCCGAGCAGAACCAGAAAGCCTCCGTCCTCGAGCTCGATGTCGACTCCGTGAAGAACCTGTACGGAGCCATAAGACTTGCGCACGTCCCTGATGGAAAGTGTCGCCATGCGACTACTCCTAACCTTTGATGGCGCCTGCGGTCAGCCCCTGGACCATGGTTCGTTGGACGATCGCGAAGAGCACGATGACCGGGATGATGCTGAGAATGCCGCCTGCCGCCAGAACGCCCCAGGGAAGCTGGAACTCTCCGACCATTAGTTGCAAGCCCACGGGCCAGGTGCGGGACCCCTGCCCGGTCGTGAGCATCAGGGCGAACAGGAACTCGTTCCAGGCCGCGATGGCAATGAACACCGAACTTGCGACCAGGCCATTCCGCGCAAGGGGCATGACGATACGGACCATGGCGCCCAGCCTTGTCGAGCCGTCGATGCGTGCCGCGCTCTCGAGTTCCTTAGGTGCGGAATCGAAGAATCCCTTGAGCATCCATACGAACAGCGGCAGCAGGAAGCTTGTATAGGCAAGCGCCAGGCCGAAACGGCTGTCCACGAGCCCCGCACCGCGCATAACGACGTAAAGGGGAATGATCATCATGACTGCCGGGAACATGCGAACGACAAGATAGCCGAGCATGAGCTGATCCCGGCCTCGAAACGCGAAGCGAGAGAATGCATAGGCGGCAAGCGTGCCCGTGACGACGCAGACCGTCACCGTCAGGAAGGTAACGACGAGGCTGTTGCCTATAAGCCGCGGGAAACCTGACTGCCTCCAGATGGCGACATAATTGTCGAAGGTAACGCGGCTCGGGAGGTACTGCATCGCCTGGGTGACAATGTCGGCCTCATATTTGAGGGATGTCAGGAACATCCAGATCATCGGACCGATGCAGAACACCGTCATCCTTGCGAGCACGATGTAGGTGGCGATGTTCGCGATCATGCGCCGGTGACGCCTACTTTCAATCATCGCCCTGTCCTTTGGTAATCCTGGAGATGCGGATGTAGCCGGCCGCGAAGATCATCAGGGTCACGAACATCACCACCGACAGGGCAGATGCGTAGCCGAAATTGAATTCCTTGTAGGCGGTCTGAAAGGCATACAATGACAGCACCTGCGTGGCATCTCCCGGTCCGCCACCAGTGAGAATGAGGAGCAGATCGGGCGAATTGACCAGACCGATGACGCGCAGGATCACCGCCGCCGCGATGACGGTCTTGAGCATGGGCAAAGTGATCAACCTGAGCTGCGCCGCCAGGCCCGCGCCGTCGACCGCCGCTGCCTTATAGAGATCCTCGGGAATACCTTTCAGGCCCGCGAGCAGCAGCAGCGCGAAGAAGGGAAACCCATGCCAGGCCTCGACGAGAATGGTCGCCGCAAGGGCAGTGTTGGGATCAGCAAACCATGCCTTGTAGGACTGCAGGACGCCTATCCGGACAAGAAGATCGTTGATCACTCCGAGCCGCGGATCGAGCAGCAAGGCCCACATATGGCCCGCCACGACGTTGGGCAGGAAATACGGAAGCAGGATGAGCACGGCGAAGATTTTCGTGCCTGGCAAATCCCTATTGAGAGCTGTCGCGGCGAGAAGACCAAGCGACAGTTCCAGCGCGACCGCGGCAGCAACCCACACGACTGTGTTCTTCAATGCGATCCAGAAGACCGGGTCTGACCACATCGCCACATAATGTTTGAAGCCCACCCAGCCATCCAACCCGGGACGCGTCAGACGCATCTCGCGAAAGCTGATGGCCATGCCGTAAAGCGTCGGATAGGCGATCACGAGAAGGATAAGGGCGAGGCTGGGAAGGAGCAGCAAATACATCCAGTATCGGGTCTCGGACAGTTCGCCGAGAGCCCGCAGAGAGAGATATCTGCTCGAGGCTGTTGTCATGAATCTGCGATGCGAAAGCACCGTCCCGTTGCGTTCTGAGCACGGCTGCAGGTGCGGGGATCAGCGGAGCGCCGCCTCCAGGCCCTGAATCATGCGGTCCACCGCCTGTTCCGGCGTCGACTGACCCGTCAGCACCGACTGGAAAGCGGGATTGACGACATTTTCGGACCAGCCCGCGGCGCCGACGAAATTGTTCGGCAGGCGTCCGTAACTTGAGCGTTTCCGTCGCCGCACTATAGATCGGATTGCCGGTGATCCGCTGATCCTGCAGCGCAGCGGCGGAAGCCGGAAAATAGCCGGTCCCCTCGAGCAGGGCCAAGGCAGCGTCTGTTTGGCCCCAGAAACTCACCCATCGCCAGGCAGCCTCGATATTGTCTTCCTTCATGACGCCGTTGCCGGCGTACGCGACGCGAGCGACATGCGCCTTCGGACCGGCCGGCATAGGCGCGGTCGAGAATTGTTCGCCCTGCTTCATCGCACTCGAGATTTCGTTCAGCGAACCGGTATGATGCCACACCATCGCAGTCTGCCCGGTGCGGAAAGCCTCCATGATCTGACGGTAGCTGTCGTGGGGCGCGCTCGGCGGCACGACCTTTTCCTTCAGGAAGAGATCGGAATAGAACGTTATCGCCTCGATCGCGGCGGCCTTGTCGATGGCCGGCTGCCCGTCCTTGACGATCGGCGAGCCGAACGCCTCCATGACATCGATGACATATTTGAAACCGCCGGCGCCGGCGCGCATGCCAAACGCATACCTGCCCTTCGAAGGATTGGTCAGCTTGCGGGATGCCTGCAGGAATTCGTCGAAATTTCGCGGTGGCCCCGCCAGCCCAGCTTCCTCGAAATAGTCTGCGCGGTAGTACATCCAGTCAACGAAGGCGAAGGCGGGAACCGCATAGATTGCGCCATTGCTGGAAAGCCCGGTCCAGCGGTTGTCGGGAAAGTTCGCCTTGCCCGCCCACCCATTCACGCGCTCGGTAAGGTCGATCAATCCCTCCATCGCGGTAAGATCGGCGAAGCGCTCGGCGATCACCATGGCGGTATCGGGACGCCCGCCGGCCAGTACGGCCGATGAAACCTTGGCCATATATTCCGAGTTCGGGATGTTCTCCTGGGTTACCGCCACATCTGCATTCGCCGCCTGAAACAACTCGATGATCTTGAGCAAGCTGGCCATTTCCGACTGACTGGTGAAGTGGTGCCAGTAACTGATGGCACTCGCGGCACGGGCACCACCAATGCGCCCTGCCATTGCGAGAGCCGCCGAACCCACGAGAAACTGCCTCTTGTTCAACTGCATGCGACCTCCTCCAAGATATCAGATCAGCAGACTGATCGATCAGTTGGAGTGTTGGGTAACATCATTCCCAAGCCGTGCAACCGCGCGGGAGAGGCAAATGGCAAACGACGACGTGTCAGACCAGACCAAGGTTCCGCTGCATGGCCGCCTGGAAGTGGGACTGCAGCGTTGCTTCTGCAGCGTCGGCATTCCTGGTGCTGCAAGCCTCAAGGATGTCGAGGTGCTCCTTGAGCGTCCGGATCATGATCGGCGAGGTGAGTTTGCTGTCCAGCCGCAAAAGGCGCAGATAATTGTGCATGCGCCGATAGGTGCTGTCGATCAAGGGATTGCGCAGCGCGCCGATGATTGCGCCATGCAGCTCTCCCTCAAGCGCATCCATCTCCTCCAGTTGCTCCTTTCCCACACCCTCCCGTTCGATGCGCCGGACCAGCCGGGAGTGCCGCATTTCCAAGGCATTCATGATGGCTTCATCGCCCTGCTCGGCAAAGACGCGAATTGCCGAGCGCTCGATGATGGCGCGGAATTGGTAGGTGGCGCGCGTGAGCTCCATTCCAGGTTTTATGAACTGGATTCCAGAGCGTGGATGGATGGTGAGAATTCCTTCCGCCTCGAGCTTGCGCAGAGCGTCACGAAGGGGGGCGACGGGCACGTCAACGATCGCGGACAGTTCGCTCTGCGAAACGAATGCCCCGACCGGAACGCGCCTGTCGAATAAGCGTTCCAGAATTCGTTCATAGGCAACATCGCTCATACGGGTGGCCACCACCAGGGTATGAGAGATGGCTTTTGCTTTGCCCGCCACTTGCGGCACCTCCGTTGTTTCGGTACTGAGACATCCAGACTGATAGATCAGCTACAGGCACTAAACGATCAGAAAGCCCCTGTGATGAGCCTTTCGCATTTTCGTATAACCCGATTTCAGTTCGCCCGCGACCGGGTAATCGGGGACAGTCAGGTTCGAGCCGACGATGTAAACGTCGCCGCGCTGGAACTCGTTTCGAAAAGTGGTGAGGTGGGACTGGGCTTCATCCAGACGCTCTTCAATCCCCTGCCCGACCAGATCGAGATTGAGACCGTTTTCGAAAACGAGGTTTGGCCGGCCCTGAAAGGACACAAGGCTATCGCCCTGGTTCAGCGCGTGAACCGCCCGCGCGGCGGCAATCAGCGGCCGTACTCCCTGCCTTTCATGAAGCGGTTCAGGTGGCGCTTTGGGATCTTGCGGCAAAGGAAGCCGGCCTGCCCCTTCACGTACTGCTCGGCAGTCGTCGCAACCGTGTGAAAGCCTACGCCAGTGGCCTTGATTTTCACCTCGACGATGATGCTTTCGTTTCCTTGTTTTCCCACGCGGCATCGCTTGGCTATTCCGCTTTCAAGATCAAGGTCGGCCACCCGGATTTCGGTCGCGATCTGCGGCGCCTGGAGCTGTTGAAATCCTGTGTGCCGGCAGCCTCGGAAATCATGATCGACCCGAACGAGGCGTGGTGTTCGAAGGAAGCGCTAATGAAATTGGTGGCGATCCGCGATGCCGGTCACGATCTTCTCTGGGTCGAGGATCCAATCCTGCGTCACGACCACGAAGGATTGAGAATGCTCAGGCAGGCAATAACATGGACTCAGATCAACAGCGGCGAGTATCTGGATCTTCAAGGCAAACGGCTTCTTCTGGAAGCCCACGCAGCCGACATCCTGAATGTCCACGGTCAAGTCACCGATGTTATGCGCATCGGTTGGCTGGCCGCCGAGCTCGGCATCCCGGTCAGCATCGGCAACACCTTTCTGGAGATCGGCGTGCACATGGCGGTCGCGCTTCCTGAAGTCGAATGGCTGGAATATTCGTTTCAGAACTTCGATCATCTGGTGGAGCAGCCCATCGAAATCCGGGACGGCTACGCCTATGCGCCCGATCGACCTGGCCATGGATTGGTACTGTCCGAAAAAGCGCGCAGCGAATGGATGAGACCAAGGCGCCTGATACGCTCGGAGCTGGGTACCGCGCCAGAAAATGCACGCCTCCCTGGCAAGTGAGTGACCGGGCCAGCTTGGGAGTTGGCGATGCATGGCGCAATTCACGGCCTGCACTGTTTTTTTGGGAAGGCGTCTTCCAAGCGGCACTTCGCCGCCCACGTACCTCCTCTGCGGGAGCACCGTGGCGAAGCCGCCATAAGCTCTGCCGCTCGCCACGAGGTAGTCGATGCGCTAACTCGGGTTCTCGGGGCGGTTTGTTTTGCGCCACTCCTCGTACTCTCCGCGGGCATCGTCATGCAGCGGATAGTAGCGTTGCAACGGCCCGCCCTCCATGAGCTTCGCTCGCGAAAACTCCTCCCAATCATGATGCTTCTGTGATTCTTCGATCACCTTCGGGGCCATCACGACGGGAAGCACCACCACCCCGTCGTCGTCGGCGACGATGATGTCGCCCGGGATCACCGTGACACCGCCGCAGGCAATCGGAACGTTGACGGCATTGGGATAGATGCTGGTCTGCACATGATAGTTTGGCGTCCAGCCGCGCAGCCATAGGGGCAGGTCGAGCTTTTCGACATTGGGCCGGTCGCGCATGCACCCATCGATGACGATACCGGCCCCGCCCCTGCCCTTGAAATACGTCGACATCATATCGCCGAAGACGCCCGAGCTCATGTCGCCGCGCGCGTCGACCACGACCACATCGCCCTCCTGCGCGTGATAGAGCACGTGCCGGTGCAGCTGTGTCTCCGGATCGGCATATTCTCCTTCGGTGAAGAGGTCCGGCCGCTGCGGCAGGAACTGCAGCGTCAGCGCCGGCCCGACGATCGACTTCCCGTGGTTTTGCGCCACCGGACCGACCATGTGCGGATTGCGGAAACCCATATGGCCAAGCGTGCCGGCAACCGTCGCGGCGCCGATCTCCCTGAGTGCGTCGATCAGGTCCTTAGGCGGCCGCATGATGTCGGAAGTATGTGTCATTGTGGACTCCGATTGAATGGAACTACCAGTTCGCAACAGAACCGTCGCGGCGCTTAAGGTGAGGCGCTTCCCAGAAACGCGAACTCTGCGCCTGGACCGCAACTTCGTTGACCTCGACGCCGAGCCCCGGCAGATCGCCGACCGGGTAATCGGTCCCGTCGAGCCGTGGTTGCACGGGGAAGAAGTCGGAATTGTCGAAGCCCAGCTTTGTTTCGGGTGCCCTGGTCTCGAGCCACGCGAAGTTGGGTACCGCGGCAGCGAGATGCACGGTCGCGGCCGTGCACACTGGACCAAGCGGATTGTGCGGCATCAGGTCCACATAATGCGCCTCGCTCCAGCCAGCGATTTTCATCGCCTCGGTGAGCCCGCCGACATTGCAGACGTCGATCCGGTTGAACTGATGGATGCCGCGCTCGATGTAGGGCAGGAACTGCCACTTGCTGGCAAATTCCTCGCCTATGGCAAAGGGGATGTCGGTCATCGTGCGCAGTGATTCATAGGCCTCCGGCGTCTCGGCCCGTATCGGCTCCTCGAGGAAATCAAGCACGCCGCGGCCGAGCTTGTTGCAGAAGCTCGCCGCCTCTGCCACCGACAGCCGATGATGATAGTCGAGGCCGAGGACCACGTCGCCGCCCAGCGCCTCGCGCGCCTTGTTCAGCATACTCGCGGTAGCGCCGATCGACTCGCGCGGCTCGAAGATGTCCTTGCTGTTTTGCCCGAAAGGGAAGAAGCGGATTGCCTGCCACCCCTGTGCGCGAAGCTCGCGCGCCCGTTCGATGGCAACATCGCCTTCGGCCTCGTCGCCGGTCGAGGCGAAGGTGGGGATGCGGTCGCGCTGCTTGCCGCCCAGCAGCTCATAGACCGGCACGCCCAGCGCCTTGCCCTTGATGTCGTGAAGGGCGATGTCGATGGCGGAAATCGCCGCCTGAAGGACTCGCCCGCCTTCGAAGTACTGGCTGCGATAAACCTCCTGCCAGATCCGTCCGATCTGCATCGGGTCGCGGCCGATGAGAAACTCGCGATAGTGCTCGACCGCGCCGGCCACGGCCCTCTCGCGACCGCTCAAGCCGCTCTCGCCCCAGCCGAAGATGCCTTGGTCGGTCTCGATCTTGACGAGCATCTGATTGCGGGTTCCTACCCACACCGGATAGGGCTTGATCGCGGTGATCTTAAGCTTCTCAGTCATCCACGCCCACGTTTCACGCGCATTCGCGCTATCTCAGTTGGCCTTGAGGGCCATTTCAGTTTCGCCGTCGAACAGATGCATCCGCTCCTGGTCGAACTCGAGCCAGATCTGCTCGTCGGGCGCGACGGCAATGTTCGGCGGCACGCTGACGTTGACGATGGCGCCGGACAGGAACGCCTGCACGAAGGTGTCGTCTCCGGTCGGCTCCACCGTGTAAGCCTTGGCCGGGACGCTGCCTGGCACGGCACTCTTGTGAAGCTTGATCGTCGAGTGGCGTGCGCCGAGCACGACTTTCCTGGTCGTCGCTTTCGCCACCTTCTGGGCATTGCGCGCTGAGAGCTCAAGGCGCCAGCCCTCGGCGCCGGTCAGCACCGTGTTGCCGTTTGCCATCGAGGCCTCTAGCGGAATAAGGCTCATCGCCGGGCTGCCGATGAAGCTGGCCACGAACATGTTCACCGGATGGGCAAAGACCTGCGCCGGTGAATCGTATTGCTGCAGGTAGCCGCCATTCATCACCGCCATCTTGTCAGCCATGGTCACGGCTTCGAGCTGGTCGTGCGTCACATAGATAATCGTCGCCTTGAGGTCCTGGTGGAAACGCTTGATCTCCGACCGCATCTGCACGCGCAGTTTGGCATCGAGGTTAGACAGTGGCTCGTCCATGAGGAACACCGCGGGGTCGCGAACGAGGGCACGGCCAAGGGCCACACGCTGCTGCTGTCCGCCCGAAAGTTCGCGCGGCTTGCGCTCGAGCAGATGCGTCATGTCGAGCACTCGCGCCGCTTCCTTGACCTTCTTGTCGATCTCGTCCCTGGGGAGTTTGCGCATCTGAAGCGGGAACGCCAGGTTCTTGTAGACTGATTTCTGCGGGTAGAGCGCGTAGTTCTGGAACACCATTGCGATGTCCCGGTCCTTGGGGTCGAGGTCGTTGACCACCCGCTCGCCGATGATGATGTCGCCCGATGTAATCGGGGTCAGCCCGGCGACGAGATTGAGCGTGGTTGTCTTGCCGCAGCCTGAAGGGCCGACGAGCGCAACGAACTCGCCGTCATTGACCGTCAGTGAGACGTGGTTGACAGCTTTGAAGCTGCCATAGCTCTTGACGAGATCTTGGAGGACCACGTGGGCCATCGGCAACTCCCTAGTGCTTGACCGCGCCTTCTGTAAGGGCACGTACAAAGTATCGTTGCAGGACCAGGAACAGCACCACGACGGGCACGCTCATCATGAAGCTCGCCGCCATCAGGCCCGGAAAGTCCGTCGTATTTTCCGAGAAGAAGCGTTGGATGCCGACCGGCAGCGTCAACTGCTCGTTCTTGGAGAGGAAGGTGTAGGCGTAGATGTACTCGTTCCACGCGCCGATGAAGGAATAGATTGCGGTGGCGATGATCCCCGGCGTCGAGAGCGGCATCACGATCATGATGAAGGCCTGGAACCGTGTGGCGCCATCAATGCGCGCCGCCTGCTCAAGCTGCACCGGGATGTTGTCGTAAAAGCCCTTGAGCAGCCAGATCGCCAGCGGCAGGCCGAAGGTGAGATAGGTGAGGATCAGCGAGCCGTGCGTGTTTATCAGACCGATGGCGCGCATCAGGATGAAGAGCGGTACGAGAAAGATCACCGCCGGGAACATATTGCGCAGCAGCACGGCAAAGAACAGGAAATTCCGGCCGGGGAAACTGAAGCGCGAAAACGCGTAGGCCGCAGGGACAGCCACGATCACAGAAAGAATTGTCGTGACGGTCGACACGAAAAGGCTGTTCCAGAAGAAGCGGAGGAAGTCCTGGCCGACGCTGTTCTGCGGATCGAGCAGTTTCTGGTAGCTGGCGAGGGTAGGTTCGTCCGGCCACCATTGCGGCGGGAATTGTGTCGCCGCGAATCCGGACTTGATCGAGGTGATCAGCATCCAGATCATCGGCAACGCGGTATAAAGCAGCATAAACACGAGGAATATGCGGCCGGCCCACCGCCATCCGTCGACGCGCATGCGGCGACGGGTCTGGGCACGAGGTGCTGTCTCGGCAATCGTGCTCATCAGCTCCCCTCTTTCCGCTCGTTGCCGCTTAACGCACGGACGTAGAAGTAGCCCAGCGTCATCAGCGTGAGGAACAGGAGCACCGAATAGGCCGATGCCACGCCCCAGCGCTGCCGTCCGAAGGCGAGCTCATAAATGTGGGTTATCCAGATATGCGATGCGTTCGACGGCCCGCCGCCGGTCATGATCCAGGGGATGATGAAGGAATTGAAGTTGGCCACCGCGAGCAGCAGCATCGTCACCACCGAGACGTTGCGCAAGTGCGGGAAGGTGACGTGCCAAAAGCGCTGCCATGCATTGGCACCGTCGACTTTTGCGGCGCGCAGCAACTGGTCGGGGACTGTCTGCAGGCCGGCCATCATCATGATCATGGCGAACGGAAACTCGCGCCAAATATTGACGACGATCAGGGAGGGCAGCACCGTGCTGACATTGTCGATGAAATTCGGCGGCTGGTCGGCCAATCCGAGGCCAACCAGCACCGCGCCGATGATTCCGAAGTCCGAATGGTAGATCCACTTCCAGATGTAGGAGGCGGCGACGGCACTGATGACCCAAGGGATGATCAGGACAGCGCGCAAGACGCCACGGCCGATGAAGTCGCGGTGGAGCGCCAGCGCTGTGGCAAACCCCAGGACAAAGGAGATGAAAGTTGACCCCAGTGTCCAGATCAGTGTGTTCCAGGTGACTTTCCAGAACACCTGACTGGTGAGGATGGTCGTGTAGTTGTCGAGGCCGATGAAGGTCTTATCGCGGAGCTGCAGGCCAGGCGGTGTCTTAAAGAACGACAGCTCGACCGTATAGTAGATCGGATAGGCGATGACGATGAGCATCACGGCGATCGCCGGGAGCACGTACGCGTAGTCCGCGCGATGCTGCCAGATCTTCCGCAGCGCGCCGGACCTGCCGGGTTGCACTCTTCGGCGAGCCTCGGCCTTGCCGGTTACGATCGTCACTGTGGGGTGCCCTTATTCTTCGGAACGAACCGGCTGGACCATCGACCCAGCCGGTCAGGCTTGCGCTAGAGTCCGCCCATCAGCTCTCTCACCCTCTTGGCTGCGTCGTCCGCTGCCTGGTCGACGGTCATCGCTCCGGTCAGGGCGTTCTGCAGCATGTCCGGGATGATGATGTTCATGATCTCGGGGGCCTGCGGCAGCGCTGGGAACGGGATGCCGTATGGCAGCATCGAGGTCGTGACATCGAGGAACTTGATGTTGTCCAGACGTTCCTTCATCCACTTGGTCTTAAAGCCGTTGAGGTTGCCCGGATTCGAGCCGGCGTACGCCATCTTCAGCGACCATTCAGGGCTCGTCCACATGCAGATGATGGCCTTTGCAGCCGGCTCATCTACCTTGCCGCCCTCGACATATTCGGGCTTCAGGATGTGAATGTTCGAGCCGCCGAACACGACGGCGCGCTTGCCGTCGGGACCGGTCGGGATCAGGCCGTAGCGCATGTTGTCGATGACCGTCTGCGCCTTGTCCTTGTCGGTGCCCGTCGCCTTTTTCTGCAGGTCGAGCATCACGTTATAGTCGGACGGGTGCGAGATCATCATGCCGAGCTGGCCGGCGACGAACAGGGGCTGATTATCGGCCTGCTGGTTGGTGAGTGCCGAAACCGGAACCGACTTGTCGCGAACATACATGTCGTAGGAGGCTTGCAGCGCTGCCTTGCTTTGCGGGCTATCGAGCTGGACCTGCTCATAGGTCGGGTTCGGCGTCGCTTCGTCGAAGACGCCGCCGCCATAGGCCCACAGCTGTGGCATGAAGCGGTACGGCGTATTGCCGGCATTCTTGCGAGCCACGAGGCCATATCCGGCAATGCCGAGCTTGTCGTGGATCTGCTTGGAATACTTGACCACGTCGTCCCACGTTGCCGGCGGTTTGTCCGGATCGAGGCCGGCACGCTTGAAGATGTCGGCGTTCCAGATGAACGCCATCGTCTCGTTGTTGGTCGGAATGCCGTAGGTCACGCCCTCCCAGGTCACTGCCTTCATGGCGCCGGGCCAGAAATCCTCGGTCGAATACCCCACGTCCTCTGGCTTGAGCGGCTGCAGATAGCCCTTTGAGGCGAACTCGGTACCACCCAGGATCTGCAGGCGGACCGCCATAGGCGCGGCATTGCCCAGGAGCGCGGTGCGGAACTTGTCGAGAAGGTCGTTATAGGTGAGGGCTTGTTCCTCGAGCTGGATGTTCGGATAGGTTTTGCGGAAGGTCTCGAAGAAATCCTTGTAGTACTGGCGCAGGAGGTCCGGGTCGCCCTCGAACACGCCCTGATACCAGAAAGTCAGTCGCCCCTTGTAGTCGAGCGGGGTGACCTTGGCGCAATCGGCCGCCGTGTCAAAATCCTGTGTGCCCGCAATCGAGCGCACATACTCCGGCGACCACTTGCTCAGGTCGACCGGCGGTGCACCCAGCGCCGATGTAGACGTCAGGGATGCCATCAAAGCAGTGGCGACAGTGCCGCGCAGGACGGCGCTGCCGAGCGCAATTCTCGTCATAGGTATCCTCCCTGGTTCTCCCATGCCGCCCTAAAGCGGTCCTTGCTCGTTTCGATCGCGAGGATGCTTCTGTCAGCTCAGTGTATCCTATCGATCGCTTGGTACGTTTTCAGATCGTGAATTGCCTGTCAACGCGCTGGATCGTACATTGTTTGCGAAAGCCGTGTGTGATATCGGGCAAGGTATGTATTAAATTGGGGAGCCCGGCCTTGGCCGAAATAAGCGATTTCAAAGCGATGCCACCGGTGGGGACCGATCCCATCGGGGCCTCCAGCGAGGGCGCCTCGCTTTATGAATTGATCAGAGAAGATATCATCGAGGGACGGCTCGCTGCCAACGAACGGCTTGTCGTCACCGATCTCGCCCGGCGTCACGGCACTTCGACCAATCCTGTGCGCGAGGCCCTGCAGTTGTTGCGCGGCGAAGGGTTTGTCACCTTTATCGCCAACCGCGGGGCGCGCGTGCGACCCATTGATCAGGATTTTGTCCGGGATATCTACGAGATCGGTGTTCTGATCGAGCCAGCCCTGACACGATGGTTTGTGAATATGGCTACCGGCGAGGACATCGCCGAACTCGAACGTCTCCAAAGCCTGATCGAAGAGAACAACTTCGCCGACACATTCAGGCACAGTGAGCTGGATACCGCTTTCCACACCGTGATGTACCAGCGGCACTACAACCGCCACGCCGCCGAGCTTTGGTGGAAGCATCGCGAAGTGCTGCGAGCCGTGAGCCGTCGTTTCAATTTCACGCTGGCGCGACGTGCCGCGATCATGCGCGAGCACCGCGAACTCATCGCGCTTGTGAAGGCGGGAGAGGCCGACAAGGCGGCCGAACTCGTTTCCCGCCATGTCGAGGGTTCGGGCCGGCATATTCTCGAACAGATGCGAGCGCGCAACGCCGCTCGGGCCGGATAGAATGTCCAGTCCAGAACATCGTTAGCTGACCATTTCCAGGCAAAGGTAGTTGAGATGAAAATCACGAGCATTCGGCCGTGGCTGATCAAGTCCGATGCTTCCTACTGGGGAGAGTTCCTGTTCATCGAAGTGACGACCGACGAGGGAGTGAGTGGCTGGGGAGAGATCACCACCACGACAAGGCTCGCCAACCGCGCTCTCTGCACGATCCTGCGGCAGATCGGCGTCGCCGTGACGGGCGAGGATCCGGCGCGTATCGAGCATCTCTGGCACAAGATCTTCCGCAGCTTCACCTACATGGGAAGCCGCGGCGCCGCCGTCGAATGCGTGAGCGCCATCGACATAGCCCTCTGGGACATCCGGGGCAAAGTCCTTGGCAAGCCGATTTACGAACTGCTTGGCGGGCCGGTACGCGATGAAATCGCGCTCTACACCCATCCCAACCAGGCCAAATTCACCAGCAAGGAGGCTGTGGTCCGCGAAATTCTAGACATTGTCGAGTCCGGACACACTGCGCTCAAGTTCGATCCCTACCCCCACCAGGGCCGCAGCGCCGATGGCCTGCCCCGCGAACAGCGAGACGGCTACCTCGATGGCGGCATGACCCGCAAGGACGAGCGCGAGGCCGCCGAACTCACGGCTCTGATCCGCGAAACGGCAGGACCCGATGTCGACATTCTCATCGATGCGCACGGCCGCTTCGATGTCCCCACCGCCATTCGCCTCTGTCGGAGCCTCGAGGAGGCCGGCCAGATCGACTGGTTTGAGGAGCCCTGCCCGCCCGAGAGCCTTAACGCCCTCAAGCAGGTGCGTGAGAAGGTCAATACCGCCATCTCGTGGGGCGAGCGCGGCCACACGAAGTGGGATTTCGTGCCGGTACTCGAGAACAGGCTCGCCGACTACATCATGCCCGACGTTACCTGGACCGGCGGCGTTACCGAACTCAAGAAGATTTCTGCGCTGTGCGAAGCCTACTACTTGCCGGTCTCGCCACATGACGCCGCGGGACCGATCAACGTGGTTGCGGGAGCGCAGGTGATGATGACCGTTCCCAATTTCTATAAACTCGAAACATCGGAGTGGAACCTGGGCAAATACGATCACCTGATCGACAGACCACTCGACATTTCGAACGGCAGCCTCAAGCTGTCGTCGAAGCCTGGTCTCGGTATTGAGATGGACCGCGACTACCTGCAGGCCCACGAGATTGAGTTGGGCTAGCAAGACTAAATGCCGGCCCAGGGTGGGGGACGACAAGCCGAAAACGAGGATAAGTCATGGCAAAGACAGGTGGCGCCGACGAAGCGCTCAATCGGGTGAACGCGAACTCCAAGCCATCCCAGCTTCGCATCACCGACATGCGGGTAGCCGAAATCGTCGGCGCGCCGTTCACCTCAACCCTGCTCAAGATTTACACCAACCAGGGCATCGTCGGGCTTGGCGAGGTGCGCGACGGCGCCAGTGCCACCTACGCGCTGATGCTGAAGAGCCGGCTGCTTGGCGAGAACCCTTGCGACATCGACCGCCTGTTTCGCCGGATCAAGCAGTTCGGTGGCCACGGCCGGCAAGGCGGCGGCGTCTCGGCGGTCGAGATCGCGTTGTGGGATCTCGCCGGCAAGGCCTATGGCGTTCCCATCTACCAGATGCTCGGCGGCCGGTTTCGGGAGAAGGTGCGCGTCTATTGCGACACCGACGCTACCGTGCCGAGCGGCACCGAGACCGGCAAGCGCCTCAAGCAGCGCATGGCGCTCGGCTTCACCTTCCTCAAGATGGATCTGGGGCTGATGCAGATCGCGGATGTACCCGGTGCGGTCGTCTCCCCTGCCGGTTCACTTGAACGGTACCGCATCCATCCCGGCCGCGGCCCGGTCAAGACCATGGAGGAGCGCCGCGCCCGCAATGCCGCTTACGATTTGCATAACGTTCCCCATCCGTTTACCGGCCTCCACTTTTCCGACAAGGGCCTCGACCTGCTTGAACAGTACATTGCCGAGGTTCGCGATGTTATCGGTATGGATATTCCGCTCGCCATTGACCATGTCGGCCACATCTCGCTGCAGAACGGCATTCGGCTCGCCAGGCGGATTGAAAAATACGTGCCGGCCTGGCTCGAGGATGTGATCCCATGGCAGTACACCGAGCAGTTCCGGCAACTGCAGGCCGCCACTACGGTGCCGATCTGCACCGGCGAGGACATCTACCTTAAGGAAGGCTTCGAGCCTCTGCTCAAGAGCGGCGGCCTCTCCATTATCCACCCGGACCTGCTCACCAGCGGGGGCATCCTCGAGACCAAGAAGATCGGCAACATGGCCCAGGACCACGGCGTCGCAATGGCCATCCATATGGCCGAAAGTCCAATCGCCGCAATGGCCGCGGCACATGTCGCGACCGCGACCGAAAACTTCATGGCGCTCGAATACCACTCTGCCGATGTCGACTGGTGGGACGATATCGTCACCGGCGTTCCCAAGCCGCTCGTGAAGGACGGCTTTATCACTGTTCCGGACAAACCTGGCCTGGGGATTGACAACGTCGTCGACGAGGTGATCTCGCAGCATCTGCAGCCGGGTGTCACCGGCATCTGGCAGCCCACGGATCACTGGGATAACGAGTATTCCTGGGACCGTATCTGGAGCTGAGGCGAAAAGAACCGAAGATGAAGATCACTGATCTCCGCTGCGCCGTCATCGGCAAACATCCCATCGTCCGCATCGTTACCGACGAGGGCCTCTATGGCCTTGGCGAAGTCGAGTTCACCAAGACCTATCTCAAGCCTTGGGTGCTGCATTTCCGTGAGGCGCTGATCGGCGAGGACCCTACCGACGTCGAGCGGGTGATGCTGAAGATCCGCCAACGCGGCTCTTGCAAGCCCTATGGCGCGGCGGTAAGCGCTATCGAGCATGCGCTGTGGGACATAGCCGGCAAGGCCGCAGGCGTGCCGGCCTACAAACTGCTCGGCGGCAAGGTGCGCGACAAGGTGCGCGTCTATAACGGCTCGATCCGCCAGAAGCGAACGGGGGACCGGCCGGAGGATTACGCCGCTGACGTGAAATGGATGATGGAGCAGCCGCAGAATTTCTTCATGATCAAGCAGGGGATCTCGTTCCACTCCAACATGAAGGACACCGTCGAGGGCTTCCATTACGGCGTGACGCAGAAGAAGGCTGGCTATCACGGTGCCATGGATCAGGGCGTCATCAGCGAGCGCGGTTTCAACCACATGCTCGACTGCGTGATCGCGATGAAGGAAGTGCTGGGCGACAAGGTCAGCCTGGCGCTCGACTGCGGCCCGGGCTGGATGCTGCCCGATGCGATCAAGTTCGCTCGCGCGGTCGAGAAGTACAATTTGATGTGGCTCGAGGACATGCTGACCGGCGACTATGTGCCGTGGGTCAATCCGCAGGCCTATCGGGAGCTGACCACCTCCACCTCGACGCCAATTCATACGGGCGAGCAGATCTATCTGCGGCACAATTTCAAGGAGCTGATCGAAACGCAGGCGGTGCGCGTCATCGGCCCCGATCCGGCCGATATTGGCGGCATTGCCGAGCTCAAATGGGTCGCCGAGCACGCCTATATGCACTCGATCCTGATGGCACCGCACGGCACCGCGAACGGCCTTCTAGGTCTCGGCGCGCTGATCAATGTCTGCGCCACCCTGCCCGCCAACTACATCGCGTTCGAATACCCGAGCGCCTCCGACCCCTGGTGGGAGGACCTAGTAATCGGCCTGCCGTTGCAGATCGTGAAGGACAGCATGGTGGACCTGCTGGAAGCGCCGGGGCTGGGCCTCGACATCGACGCCGAAGCAGCCAGGAAGTATCTCCGGGAAGAGGATGCGGGCTTCTTCGACTGAACCATGTTCTTGCGCCACCCTGCACCGCGCGGACTGAAATCTCGCAAATTGGCATCCATAGTGACCGTTTCGGGCCCGATAGCGGAATGGCGGCTTTAACGTTTGAAGACCGATTGCGGACGTTCAGCCCGACGGGACCAAAGTCTGCTCCCAGGTCTAGCCGCTCCCCGTCTCAATGGCATCCCGGATCGCCCGGTGGATCTGCGTCGCCAGTCGCGGGTGGCGGGGCAGCCACAGGGTGGACATTTCAGCCCACATGGAAAATGATCATCTTGCCATGCACAACACTGCAGTGCTCTGATTTCGACGAGTAGCTTGAACGTAGAAGCGGATCAACCGGCCTCCGGGTCCAGCGAGCGGGGACGCAAATGGACACCCTAGAGAATGGGCAATTGCATCGCGACGCGGGCGGGCGAGCCCGTCGATCGGCCGACTGGCTTGCCCGCGCCGCCGTATCGGCGACATTCCTGCTCGGCATGGCTTTCAGCACTGCGTTTGCGCAGGACCAGCAGCTACCCGTGGTGACGGCGGCCAAGCCAGTGGTCCGTGAAATCGTCGAAGACGACGAGTTCGTCGGGCGCTTCGAAGCCGTCGACCAGGTCGCCATCCGTTCGCGCGTCAGCGGCTATCTGGACAAGGTCAGCTTCCAGGACGGCGCACTGGTCAACAAGGGAGACCTGCTCTTCACCATCGACCAGCGTCCGTACCAGGCGGCTTATGATGCCGCCAAGTCGCAAGTGGACGTCGCCAAGAGTCTGCTCGAATTCTCCAAGATGCAGCTGGATCGCGCCGACGAACTCGCCAAGACCGGCAATATCTCAACCGCGATGCTCGACGACCGCCGGCGGGAATACCTTTCGGCGCAGGCGCAGATGCAGGGCGCGACAGCTGCGCTGACGACGGCTAGCCTGAACATGGAATTCACCGAGATCAAGGCGCCCTTGTCCGGCCGCATCGACCGCCGGCTGGTGTCGGTCGGCAACCTCGTGCAGCCGGATTCCACCTTGCTGACGACAATCGTTACGCGCGATCCGATTGACTTCTATTTCGACGTCGATGAGCGCCTGTATTTCAGCTACGCCCGGGACGCGAAGGAGCGCGGCGGCAGCATGCAGGAAGGCGCCGGCGGGCTCGAGGTGGTGGTTCGCGTCGCCGACCGCGCGGAGGCGGTATTCAAAGGCAAGCTCGATTTTGCCGAGAACCGGATCGACAACGCGACCGGCACCATGCGGGTGCGTGCAAGGTTTCCCAACACCGACGGCATTCTCCAGCCAGGCATGTTCGGGCGCATCAACGTGCCGGGGTCGCTGCCGCATAGCGGCGTGCTGGTGCCCGACGAGGCGATCGGCGCCGATCAGGATCGCCGCATCGTGTTCCTGGTGGATGAGGCCGGGATGGTGTCGGCGAAGCCCGTGCGCACCGGCCCGCTTCTCGACGGCTACCGGGTGATCCGCGGGGGCCTGACCGGCAACGAGACGATCATCGTCAACGGGCTGATGCACGCCAGGCCCGGCACCAAGGTGAAGGTCGAAATGGTGACGTTGCCGCCCAAGGCCGAGATCGCCGAGTTGCAGCAATGAGGTTCGCACATTTCTTCGTCGACCGTCCGATCTTCGCATCGGTCGTTTCGGTCATCCTGCTGATCCTCGGCGGGATTGCTTATACCCAGCTGCCGGTCGCGCAATATCCCGAGATCGCGCCGCCGACCATCGTCGTTCGCGCGCAGTATCCGGGCGCCGACGCCGAGACGGTCGCAGCGACGGTGGCAACGCCGATCGAGCAGGAGATCAACGGCGTCGAGGGCATGCTCTACATGTCGTCCTATTCGTCGGGCGACGGGGCGATGGCGCTGACCATCACATTCAAGCTGGGCACCGATCTCGACCAGGCGCAGGTGCTGGTGCAGAACCGCGTATCGGTCGCCGAGCCGCGCCTGCCCGAAGAAGTCCGCCGCCTCGGCATAACGACCACCAAGAGCTCGCCCGACCTGATGATGGTCGTGCACATGCTGTCGCCCGACAATACCTACGACCAGCTCTACGTCTCGAACTACGCCCGCTCGCGGGTGCGCGACATACTGCTCAGACTCGACGGCGTCGGCGACCTCATCATCTTCGGCGAACGCGAATATTCGCTGCGCATTTGGCTCGATCCGCAAAAACTGTCCGCCCTGGGGATGACCTCGGGCGATGTGGTGCAGGCGCTGCGCGACCAGAACGTCCAGGTGTCGGGTGGCGCGATCGGCGCGCCGCCGACCAGCACCGGCACGGCGTTCCAGTACACGGTCACCACGCAAGGCCGCTTCAACGACGCACGCGACTTCCGATACGTGATCGTCAAATCGACCGACGACGGCCGCCTGATCTCGCTGCAGGACGTGGCGCGCATCGAGCTCGGCGCCAAGGATTACGTCACCAACTCCTATCTCAACGGCAAACCGGCGGTGGCGCTCGCCATCTTCCAGCGGCCGGGCACCAATGCGCTTGCCGCAGCGGCGGAAATCCAGGACAAGATGAAGGAGCTTTCCCGCGACTTCCCGAAGGGGTTGAGCTACGACATCGTCTACAATCCGACCGAGTTCGTCGCCGAGTCGATCCGGGAGGTCTACAAGACAATCCTGGAGGCGATGCTGCTGGTCATCATCGTCATCATCGTCTTCCTGCAATCGTGGCGCATGGCGATCGTGCCGATCGTGGCGATCCCCGTTTCGCTGATCGGCACGCTGGCGGTGCTTTACGCCGCCGGCTTCTCGCTCAACATGCTGACGCTGTTCGGCCTCGTTCTGGCGATCGGCATCGTCGTCGACGATGCGATCGTCGTGGTCGAGAACGTCGAGCGCAATATCGCCAGAGGGCTGGCGCCCAATCCGGCGTCGCACCTGACCATGGACGAAGTCGGAACCGCGGTCATCGCGATCTCGCTGGTGCTGATAGCCGTGTTCGTACCGACAGCCTTCATCCCCGGCATTTCTGGGCAGTTCTACCTGCAGTTTGCGATCACCATCGCGGTGTCGACGGCGATCTCGGCATTCAATTCGCTGACGCTTTCGCCAGCGCTGGCCGCACTGCTGTTCAAGCCGCACCACGCCGCGGCGGCGCCGCCGCGCTTTTTCCTGGCGCGGTTCGGACGGGCGCTCGCCGAGGGCTTCAATCGCGGCTTCGACAGGGTCGCCCACTGGTATTCGAGCATCATCCGCGTGCTGATCGGCTCGTGGATAACGATCGCCGCCATGCTGGCTGTTTTCGCGGGCCTCATCTACGCCACGGTCTACCTGGTGCAGGCGGTGCCGCGCGGTTTCATTCCGTCGCTTGACCAGGGCTATGCGATCGTCGTCGTCCAGTTGCCGGACGGCGCGTCTTTGTCGAGGACCGATGCGGTCATCCAGCAGGCGTCGCAGATCATCCAGAAAACGCCCGGCGTCGACTACGCAGTCGCCTTCGCCGGCTTCTCCGGCGCGACCTTCACCAACGCTAGCAATGCGGGCGTGATCTTCGCCAGGTTCAAGCCGTTTGACGAGCGACTGAAAGCCGACCAGTCGGCGACCCAGGTCATCGGCAATCTGTTCGGCAGCCTGCAAAGCATCAAGGAAGCCTTCATTATCGCACTGCCGCCGCCGCCGATCCGCGGCGTCGGAAATGCCGGCGGCTTCAAGCTGCAGATCCAGGAGCGCAACAGCGCCGATATGCGGCAGATCCTGGCGCTTGCCTACGAAATCGCCGGCAAGGCCAACAAGACGCCGGGGCTGACGGGCGTGTTCACCACCTTCTCCGTGTCGAGCCCGCAATTCTTCCTGGCGATCGATCGCGACAAGGCGCGCATCCTGAACGTGCCGATCCCCAACATCTTCGAGACGCTGTCGATCAATTTGGGCACCGCCTACGTCAACGACTTCAACGCTTTCGGGCGCGTCTACCAGGTGCGGGCGCAGGCCGACCAGGCGTTCCGCCTAGATCGCGCCGACATCTTGAAACTGAAGGTGCGCTCGGCGACCGGCGCGCTGGTTCCGCTCGGCACGTTGGTCGAGATCCGCGACGCCACCGGCCCGGCGCTGGTCCAGCGCTACAACATGTACGTCTCGGTGCCGCTGCAGGGCAACGCCGCGCCCGGCGTTTCCACAGGCGACGCGCTGGCATTGATGGAAGGGATCACGGCAAAGACGCTGCCGGCCGGTACCTCCTATGAATGGACCGAGCTCGCCTATCAGGAGCGCAACACCGGCAATGCCGCTCTCTATATCTTCGGACTTTCGGTGCTGTTCGTGTTCCTGGCGCTGGCGGCGCAATATGAAAGCTTGGTGCTGCCGTTCGCCATTGTGCTGGTGGTGCCGCTCGGCGTGCTCGCGGCGTTGCTCGGCGTGTCGTTCCGAGGGCTGGACAACAACATCCTCGTGCAGATCGGCCTCATCGTGCTAATCGGGCTTGCCGCCAAGAACGCGATCCTGATCGTCGAATTCGCGCGGCAGGCGCAGGAACGCGGGCTGTCGGCCGCCGAGGCTGCCGTCGAAGCCTGCCGGCTCAGGCTGCGGCCGATCCTGATGACCGCCTTCTCGTTCATCCTCGGCGTCGTGCCGCTGATGATCGCAACGGGCCCGGGCGCAGAAATGCGCCAGTCGCTCGGCACCGCGGTATTCTCCGGCATGCTCGGCGTCACCTTCGTCGGCCTGTTCCTGACGCCGGTGTTCTACGTCACGCTCAGGTCGCTGTTTTCGCGGCGCAAGCCCCGTGCCGAGGCCGAGCCTTCGCGGCCGGCAGGGGCGCCAGCGGAGACGGCCGCCGAGTAGGATTACGAATTCGCCGCGTCGGGCGCGGCCTACCACTCCAAAAAATCGGCGCGGCGCGGCAACGGCCACGATCTGCGCGACCTCGGCGTCGAGGTGCAGCGGAGACCCTGCTGGGTCTGAGCCAGCAATCCAGCCCAACAGCCGCATCTAGTTCAGCGAGACGATGCCGGGCGGCGAGGCCAATGCGATCTTCTATCTGGTCGGCCAGGCGGGGCTTAAGGGCGCAACCGCGACCTCCGGAGTCCTCGCTTGCGGTGTCTGCTTTCAGAACGCGGACAAGCTAATCTCAATGGCCGAGATTGCGGCGCAGAGCAGATGGTCGGCTTTCAAACCCGGAGCGACAAGAGCAGACCTTTGTTCGGCGCAAGTGTCGTCCTGACGTGACGCGACGCGGTCTTCCGTTGCGAGCGCCGCTGGCTGGAGCTGCGTTAAGTCGGTCGGAGGCCAATGGTATTTTCAATGGAACGCTAATATACATGGAAACCCCAACGAGCAGCGCCTGCCAGATACTTGAGGAATGCCATGCGAAGGCTCATCTTCACGGCGATGTGTATCGCTGCCGCAACAGCCGCTAACGCCCATGATTGGTACGAAGACAAGATTGACCCGCAGACCAAATTCAAGTGCTGCGGCGGTTCAGATTGCCGCGCCATACCTCGGTCTTCGGTGCGGTCCAGGGTAGACGGCGGCTACACTTACTTGCCGCATAATTTCACCATCCCACGGGACCGTGTCCAGGAATCCCCGGACGGTCAATACCACATATGCGAAAATAAATATGCTGTAACCAATCAGCTGTATTGGCGTTGCTTCTTCGCACCTCGTGTAGATGTATCTATACTTCTAAAGCATTGATCGGTCGCCGCTTCCGCAATTCACTTCCGCAAGGCGCTAGTCCATTAATTCTGTTGGACTTTCTTCAAAAATTGCCGAAGCTCAAGCGCGCGACTGCCCCAGGGATTTTATGACTACGCCGCGGCTATCTAGAGCCTGCCCGCCCTGGGTGTAACTCTATTGGGCCCGGCCCGGGTGACTTCTGGGCGCGCTCCGCAATTCGGTGACAGTCCAGATTTTATCGTGTCGGCGCGGCCGTGGTTGTGTAGATTGGCTGCGTGGCCCGCCTTGCCGCATTGTCGTTCCAAGTCCACTCGCCACGTGACGCAAACGCGGTAACGGCTTGCGATTTCGACCACGATGGACAGGCAAGCGATAGGGGATAACTGGCGCGGGATCATCAGCACGGTTCATGCGGGAGCGGCATTCGCCGGATGAGATAGCTGCGGCTGCAGTCCCGAATTTGACGCATCAGCACTTGCAAATCGTCGGCCGAGGTCTTTTGCTCGCGCGATAGTTGCCCTTGACCGTTGAATGGTTGGCGAACAGATGAACAAGATCGATCGACGGCGGCCAGAGTCAGAAACGGACGCCACCGTAAATGCCGCGAGACTTGGAACTCGGCTGCGTCTCGCCCGCCAGACACGCGGCATGACGCTGAAGACGCTGGCCGCGGCTGCGAATTGCTCGGAAAGCCTGCTGTCCAAGATCGAGAACGGTAAGGCTTCGCCGTCCCTGCCCATGCTTCACCGTCTGGTCGAGGTTCTCGACACCAACATCGGCTGGATGTTCGAGCAAGTCGACGACGACGAGGCGATCGTATTCCGGGCGGGCGCTAGGCCTTTGATTGCGCTCGACGCGCTACGGCGCGGCGAAGGAATTTCGCTCGAACGCATCATTCCATATTCGCCTGGCCACCTCTTACAATGCAACATCCATCACATCGAGGCGGAGGGTTCGAGCGAAGGTCCGATCCAGCATGCCGGCGAGGAGGTCGGCTACGTGCTCGCCGGCCGGATCGAACTGATCGTCGACGGCAAGAGCCATGCTCTCGCCACAGGCGACGCCTTCGTGTTCAGGTCGGAGCTGCCGCATCATTACCGCAACATCGGCGAGGAACGCGCCAGCATTTTCTGGGTCAATACGCCGGCGACTTTCTGAGCAAGGCTCGGCGTTCATTTGGATTGACAAATATTCAAGTCTCTTGAATGCTTGCCTCGTGCCTGTAGCACCAACGGGACCAGCCGAGGTCTGGTCCGCAAGCAAGGGGAACCGAAATGCGTCTGTTCAAACTTCTCGCCGGCTGTGCCGCCGCCGTTTTCATGGGCTCGGCAGCCATGGGATCGGCGCTTGCCGATACGTTCGCTCTCGTCAACATCAACCAGCAGGCCCTGTTCTTCAACCAAATCAACGAGGGTGCGCAAAAGGCAGCCGACGCCGCTGGCGCCAAGCTGGTCATTTTCAACGCCAATAATGTGCCGAGCGCGCAGAACGACGCGATCGAAAACTACATCACGCAGAAAGTCGACGGCATCATTCTGGTCGCCATCGACGTCAACGGCGTCAAGCCTGCGATCACCGCAGCCAAGGCGGCCGGCATTCCCGTCATAGCCATCGACGCGCAGATCCCCGACGGCGACAATATTTCGTTCATCGGCGTCGACAACACCAAGGCCGGCGAGGACATCGGCAAATTCTACGCCGACTATGTGAAGACCGAGATGGGCGGCAAGGCCAAGATCGGTATCGTCGGCGCACTCAATTCATTCATCCAGAACCAGCGGCTCGACGGCTTCAAGAAGGCGGTGACCGAAAGCGGCCAGGCCGTCACCTTCCTCGACACGGTCGACGGCCAGAACGTTCAGGAGACCGCGTTGAGCGCTTCGGAAAACCTGATGACTGCCAATCCGGACATGAACTCGCTCTATGCAACCGGAGAGCCGGCCTTGCTCGGCGCAGTTTCGGCCGTGACCAGCCAGGGCCGCACCGGCGACGTCAAGGTATTCGGCTGGGATCTGACCAAGCAGGCCGTTCAGGGCATCGACGACGGCTGGGTGGTCGCGGTCGTGCAGCAGGATCCAGCCGGCGAAGGCAAGGCTGCCGTCGAAGCGCTGGGCAAGCTCAAGAAGGGCGAGAAAATCGATCCGATCATCAACATCCCGGTGACGATCGTGACCAAGAAGAATGTCGACCAATACCGCGCGATGTTCAAGTAAACTGCGTCGGCGACCGGGCCGCGGCGCCGCCTGAGGCTGCGCCGCGGGCACCTTGCAATCGCGTGGAATCTCAGATGAGCAGTGGCCAGACCTATCGGGTGCGGATGAGCGGCATCTCAAAGCGCTACAACGCCATCCAGACGCTCGATGACGTATCGCTGACGCTGAAGCCGGGCGAGGTGCTGGGGCTGGTCGGCGACAATGGCGCCGGCAAATCGACATTGAGCAAGGTGCTGTCGGGAGCCGTGGTTCCCGACGCCGGCACCATCGAGATCGACGGCAAGCCGGTGATCTTCAGCTCGCCGGCGGACGCGCGTGCGGCGCGCGTCGAGATGGTCTACCAGGACCTGTCGCTGTGCGACACGGTCGACGTCGCCGGCAATCTGTTTCTCGGGCGCGAGCCGCGTCGCCGCATCGCAGGCATTTCCTTTCTCGACAAAAAGCGCATGCATGACGAGACGCGCCAGATGCTCGATCGGCTCGGCATCGTCATTGCCGACACGCGACTCAAGGTCGAAAACCTCTCCGGCGGGCAGCGCCAGTCGATCGCGATCGGCCGTGCCGCCTCGTTCGAGCCGGCCGTGCTGATCATGGACGAACCGACGGCAGCGCTTGCCGTGGCCGAGGTCGAGGCGGTGCTCGAACTGATCCGTGCGGTCAGTGCGCGCGGTGTCAGCGTCATCCTGATCACCCACCGGCTGCAGGATCTGTTCCTCGTCTGCGACCGCATCCAGGTCATGTACGAAGGGCGCAACGTAGCCGAGCGGCTGATCGGCGAGACCAACATCGAGGACGTGGTCAATCTGATCGTCGGCCGCAAGTTCAATGCACGTTCCGCCACCAACGGCTACCGCGGTGGAGCGCCGGCATGAGCGACGCGATCCACGCCGCCCAGCCCTCACGTGTACGCAAGGGCACCTGGCGCGATGCGCTCCTGGCCAATGGCAGTGTCGTCTCGATCGCGCTGTTCTTTCTGGTCGTCTGCATCATCTTCTCGGTTGCGACCGACGCGTTTCTGACATCGCCCAATCTGTTGAACATCCTGCGGCAGTCGGCGCCGCTGCTGATCGTTGCCGCGGCAATGACTTTCGTCATCACCACTGGCGGCATCGATCTTTCGGTCGGCTCCGTGCTGGCGCTGGTGGCGACGCTGTCGGCGACACTTTTGCAGTTTGGCCTGCCGTGGCCAGTCGTTATCCTCGTCATGCTCGCGCTCGGTGCCCTGCTTGGCGCGGTGCAGGGCTATTTCGTAGCCTATGAGGGCATCCCGTCCTTCATCGTCACGCTTGCCGGGCTTTCGGTGATCCGGGGCGTGGCGCTGCTGATCACCGGCGGCTATTCCATTCCCATCGAGCCCGGAAGCGCTTTCACCGTGCTGGGCCGCGCCTGGTTTCTTGGCGTGCCGGTGCCGGCGCTGATCGCGCTGGCGATCCTGGCCATCGCCTATCTCGCCTTCAACGAGACGCCGTTCGGCCGCTATGTCACCGGCATCGGCGCCAACGCCGAGGCGGTGCGGCGTGCCGGCGTCAACACGCGGCAGACGACGCTCTTCGTCTATGTGATTTCCGCCACCGCGGCGGCCCTTGCCGGCATCATCATTGCTGCCCGGCTTGGATCGGGATCTTCAAATGCCGGACAGGGATTCGAGCTGGAAGTCATCGCCGCCGTCGTGCTCGGCGGCACCAGCCTGTTCGGCGGCCGTGGAACGATCATCGGCACGGTGCTCGGCGCGCTGACCGTGGCCGTCATCGGCAACGGCCTGATCCTGGCGCATCTGTCGCCCTTCCTGACGCCGATCGTCACCGGAACGATCATCCTGATCGCCATCTGGCTGAACTTCCGCCTGTTCCGCGGCGCCGTGCGGAGCCGTTGAGCCGATGAGTGGTCTGTTCGATGACGCACCGCCCAGGCAGCGGTTGCCAATCGGGGTCGAAACCGGCCAAGCGATGACCGTGCTCGGCCCGGTTCCGGTCGAGGAGATGGGGATAACGCTGATGCACGAGCACATACTGCTCGACGGCGCGCGCAGCTGGAAATGCCCCTGCCATCCCGATGACATGGCGATCGCCGAGCAGCCGGTGAACATCGAGATCATCGGCGAATTGCGCATGAACCCTTACGTCAACCGCGACAATGTCTCGCTCGACGACGCCGACCTGGCGCTGTCGGAACTGCAGCGCTATCGCGCGCTGGGCGGCCACACCGTCGTCGACGCCACCAACATCGGCATCGGCCGTGACCCCGAAAAGCTCGCCCGCATCAGCCGCATGTCCGGCCTCAAGATCGTCATGGGCACCGGTTTCTATCTCGAGCATACCCATCCCGAATGGCTGAAGGCCATGGATGTCGACGCCGTGACCGAGTTCATCGTCAACGATGTCGGCGGCGGCGAGACGCAGCCGCCGATCATGGCCGGGCTGATCGGCGAGGTCGGCGTCAGCAAGGATTTCACCGCCGAGGAACGCAAGTCGCTGCGAGCTTCGGCGCGCGCCTCGCGTATCACCGGCGTGCCGCTGTCGATCCATCTGCCTGGCTGGGAGCGGCTGGCGCACGACGTGCTCGATATCGTCGAGGCCGAGGGCGCCGATCTTCGCCACACGGTGCTCTGCCACATGAACCCGAGCCACGACGATCCCGATTACCAGAAAAGCCTCGCCCGGCGCGGCGCGTTCCTCGAATACGACATGATCGGCATGGACTATTATTATGCCGACCAGGACGCGCAATCGCCCTCCGACGAGGAGAATGCACGCGCCATCGCCGCCCTTGTCGAGGCCGGCTTCGGCGACCGCCTGCTATTGTCGCAGGATGTGTTCCTCAAGATCATGCTGACGCGCTTCGGCGGCTTCGGCTATGGCTATATCCTGAAGCATTTCATACCGCGTCTGAAACGCCACGGCGTCGAGCAGGCGGCCATCGACCGCATGCTGATCGCCAATCCGAAAAGCGTATTCGCGCGGCTCTAAGCGGCCTGGAACTACACGGGAGTTCAAATGTCCAAGAAGAAGATCCTGCTTGCCGGCGAATCCTGGGTGTCGACCGCGACCCACATCAAGGGTTTCGACCAGTTCCCGACTGTCACCTATCACACCGGCGCCGACGAATTGCTGGGCGCGCTCAAGGCGACCGATTTCGACGTCACCTTCATGCCGGCGCATGAGGCGCAGCGTGGCTTTCCTCAGACGATGGAGGCGCTGTCGGCCTATGACGCGGTCGTGCTCTCCGACATTGGCGCCAACACCCTGCTGCTGCATCCCGACACCTGGGTCCACTCCAAGCCGACGCCGAACCGCCTGCGCCTGCTCCGCGATTACGTCAGCGACGGCGGCGGTCTGTTGATGTTCGGCGGTTATTACAGCTTCCAGGGCATCAATGGCGGCGCGCGCTACCGCAAGACGCCGATCGAGGACGTGCTGCCGGTGAACTGCCTGGCCTACGACGACCGCGTCGAGGTTCCCGAAGGCTTTGCCCCGGTGCCGAAACCAGGGTCGACACATCCTATCCTCAGGGGCCTCGGTTCGGACTGGCCGATCCTGCTCGGCTTCAACGAGGTGACACTGAAGGACGATGTGGAAGTTCTGGCCAGCGTATCGTCGGATTATGGTTCGCTGCCGCTGCTTGTCACCGGCCATTACGGCAAGGGCCGCACCGTGGCCTGGACATCCGATGTCGGGCCGCATTGGCTGCCGCCGCAGTTCATCGCCTGGCCAGGCTACAAGACCCTGTTCGAACAGATGCTGGGTTGGGCGACCGGCGAGAGCTGAGCCATGCATGTCCACGTCGTCGGCAATGCCTGCATCGATACCATGTTTCGCGTCGGCCGCCTCCCTGCCGCGGGCGAGACTTTGAATGCCGTGAGCTATGCCGACGGGCTCGGCGGCAAGGGTGCCAACCAGGCGGTCGCAGCAGCGCGGACTGGTGCAGAGGTGACGTTCTGGACGGCGCTCGGCAAGGACCGCGAAGGCACATGGATCAGGAGCCGCCTCAACAGCGAACTGTCAGACCTCGAGGTCAGCGAATTCGAGCTGCCGAGCGACCGCTCGACCATCGTCGTCGATCGAGGCGGCGAGAATTTCATTGTCAGCGGCGTTGCCTGCAGCGACGCGTTCGATCCGGTGGCGCAAACAGCACTTGTCCGCTGGATCGCTCCCGGCGACATCCTCGTCTGCCAGGGAAATTTGCGTGCCGCCGCGACCGATGCCAGCCTCAGAGCAGCAAAGGAAAACGGCGCACGCACCGTTCTCAACGCCAGCCCGATCGATGCGGCATCCGTTCCCGATCTTGGCCTGGCGGAGTTTTTGGTTGTCAACCAATCCGAGGCGAAAACCCTGACCGGCCGGGATGACATGATAGCAGCCGCCGGCGCGCTGGTAGCCAAAGGTGCAGGCACCGTCGTCATCACGCTCGGCGCCGCAGGCTGTCTGGTGCTTGGCCCGGGCCAGGAAGAGCCGCTTCGTTTGCCGGCGCCGCAGGTCGAGGCGCTCGACACCAGCGGCGCCGGCGATGTGTTCTGCGGCTGTCTCGCCGGCGGGCTTGCTCGGGGCATGTTGGTTACCTCGGCGCTGGAGCTTGCGCTGGCGGCCGCCGCAATCGCCGTGACACGGCCGGGCACGCTGGCATCCTGTCCTTCCGCCTCCGAGATGGCGGTGCTCATCGATCAAATGGAGCTCTCATGACCCAGATCGGCCAATCCGGCGGCGACGCACTCTTCCACCTTTTCGGCCGCACCAAGGTAGTGATCGGCGTCGTTCACCTGGCGCCCCTGCCCGGCGCGCCGCGCTATGACGGCGAGGCCGTGGAGGTGATCTACCAGCGCGGGCTCGATGACGCTAAAGCCTATCTCGACGGCGGCTGCGACGGCGTCATCGTCGAGAACCATGGCGACATCCCTTTCGCCAAGCCTGACGATATCGGGCCGGAGACGGCGGCCTATATGGCGGTCGTTTCCGACCGCATCCGCCGCGAGCTCGGCAGGCCGGTCGGCATCAACGTGCTGGCCAATGCCGCGATCCCGGCCTTGGCGATCGCCAGCGCTGCCGGCGCCGGTTTCGTCCGCGTCAATCAATGGGCGAACGCCTATGTCGCCAATGAGGGTTTTGTCGAGGGCGAGTCGGGCCGCGCAGCGCGCTATCGCGCCAGGCTGCGCGCCAACGGCATCCGCATCTTCGCCGATGCCCATGTCAAACACGGCGCACATGCCATCGTCGCCGACCGTCCGGTGGAGGAACTGGTCAAGGACCTGGTCTTCTTCGATGCCGATGCCATCATCGCCACCGGCCAGCGCACCGGCCACGCCGCGGATTTGGGCTACATAAGCATGATCAAGCAGGCCGCCGGCCTGCCGACGCTGGTCGGAAGCGGCGTGACGCCGGACAATGCCAACGATATCCTCGCCATTGTCGACGGGGTCATCATCGCCAGCGCGCTGAAGCACGACGGCGTCTGGTGGAACCAGGTCGACTCTGCTCGAGTAAAGGCGTTCATGGGTGGTCTGAAGCGATAGCTCACTTCAACCGCCTAGCCCACCGCTCGGGCCACCTCGGTCAGAGACGACGGACACCCAGGATACTGCGCGAACAGATCGTCGACGGTCAGCAATGTGACGCCTTCCACAATCGATTGAGCAATCAGGATCCGATCGAAGGGGTCCTTGTGGATGGGTGGAAGCCCCTCCACCGCAATGGCGTGCTCGCCGGTGATTGGCGGCTCATGATAGCCATTATCTATCAGGCCCATAAAACTTAGTCTAATGGGCCCGATCTTCGAGTGTCTATCTCTCCGCCGATAGGATGGGATCCAATTGCCCATTCCCTCGACCGTGCCCGATCTTCGCGCTGGGCGCAGGCCAATGGCGCAGTCGAGGCGATTGAAATGGGCAATGCCTGAAAACTAGGGCGTCGAGGCCTACGCTCTCGGCGCCCCGTATCGGCATCACCGCCGTCCTTCACAGGCAAGGCTCCGCGATGACCCACCGTCCGCACCTGCACGTGATCGTGCCGGGCGGCGTCGCCCGGCTCGATCGATGATAGTCGAGCGGCTACTAGGCCGGCAATGCGCCGGATCTCTTGGCCGTCCAGGTGGCGATATAGTCCATCAGGCCAGGATTGAGGCAATCATAAGGTTCGAGCCCGATCGACTTCAGCTGTGACCTTATGCCGTCCATGCGGCTCGGATCGACACCGGATTCAATGATCGACGAGACAAAGGCGGTGAAGCCCGGCGGCGACCAGCCATCCTCCTGGAAGCGTTCCGGATGGATGAAGGACAGCCCCTTGAAAGCGTGGTCGCGCTCGACCGGGCCGTGCA